>JBJMLG010000079.1:0-2978 GCA_045805385.1 Thermoleophilaceae bacterium | reverse complement strand
TGAGGGCGCCGCTGAAGGGCATTGGAGGCGACATCTCGGTGGCCATCCGCACGGGCGACACGCCGCAGCGCGAGCGCCAGGCGATGATGCGAAAGCCGCCCGACGTGCTGATCACCACGCCGGAGTCGCTCTACCTCATCCTCACCTCGCAGGCGCGCGAGATGCTCCGCGACGCCGAGTGGGTGATCGTCGACGAGATCCACGCGGTGGCCCAGACCAAGCGCGGCGCCCATCTGGCGCTCACGCTCGAGCGACTCGAGCACTTGGCCGAGCGCCCGCTCCAGCGCATCGGCCTCTCGGCCACCCAGCGGCCGCTCGAGGAGGTGGGCCGCTTCCTCGTCGGCCCCCATCGCCAGTGCACCGTGATCGACACGGGCGTGCGCAAGGAGCTCGACCTGAAGATCCAGGTGCCGGTCGAGAACATGACCGAGCCCGACGCCGACGGCTCGGAGCTCGAGGACATCGCCGGTGGAGGAGCCACGCGCCGCTCGATCTGGCCCGCGATCTACCCCGAGCTGCTCGAGCTGGTGCAGTCGCACCGCTCGACGATCATCTTCGTGAACAACCGTCGCGGCGCCGAGCGCTTGGCCGTGCGGCTGAACGAGCTGGCCGGCGAGGACGGGCAGCCGGCGGACATCGCCCGCGCTCACCACGGCTCGCTCGCACGCGAGGAGCGCCTGGTGGTCGAGGAGATGCTCAAGTCGGGCGACCTGCCTTGCCTCGTGGCGACCTCGTCGCTCGAGCTCGGAATCGACATGGGCGCGGTCGACCTCGTGCTTCAGGTGGAGTCGCCCAAGTCGGTGAGCCGCGGGCTCCAGCGGATCGGCCGGGCGGGTCACAGCGTCGGCGAGGTCTCGAAGGGCCGGATCTTCCCGAAGTTCCGCGCGGACCTGCTCGAGTCGACCGTCGTCGCGCGCCGCATGCGCGAGGGAGAGATCGAGTCGACCGTCGTGCCGCGCAACCCGCTCGACGTGCTCGCTCAGCAGATCGTCGCGATGGTGGCGCCGGGCGACGACTGGAGCGTGCCCGAGCTGCACGAGCTGGTCCGCCGCACCTACCCCTACGCCGAGCTCACGCGCGAGCTGCTCGACAACGTGCTCGACATGCTCGATGGCCGCTACCCGTCCGAGGAGTTCGCCGAGCTGCGTCCTCGCATCGTCTGGGATCGCGTGCACGACGTGATCCGTGCCCGCAAGGGCTCGCGCCAGCTTGCGGTCACGAACGCGGGCACGATCCCCGACCGCGGCCTCTTCGGCGTGCACCTGCCGGACGGCAGGCGCGTAGGCGAGCTCGACGAGGAGATGGTCTACGAGGCGCGGCCGGGCCAGACGTTCATGCTCGGCGCGTCCACCTGGCGGATCGAGGAGATCACGCGCGACCGCGTGATCGTGACGCCGGCCCCCGGTGCGCCCGGCGCCGTGCCGTTCTGGCGCGGCGACGGCGTCGGCCGGCCCGCCGAGCTCGGCCAGGCGATCGGCGAGTTCTCCCGCTGGGCGGTCGACCGCGACCCGCAGGAGCTCGTGGACGGCTTCGATCTCGACGAGTACGCCGCCAAGAACCTCGTGGCCTTCCTGCGCGAGCAGCGCGAGGCCACGCGCGTGGTGCCATCCGACCGGACGATCGTGATCGAGCGCTTCCGCGACGAGATCGGCGACTGGCGCCTGTGCGTGCTGTCGCCGTACGGCGGCCGGGTGCACGCAGCCTGGGGGCTGGCGCTCGCCGCCCGCATCCGCGACCAGTTCGGGCTCGAGGCCGACGCGATCTGGTCGGACGACGGCATCATCGTGCACCTGCCCGATGCCGACGAGCCGCCGGGCGCGGACCTCGTGATGGTCGAGCCGGACGAGGTGGAGGACATTGTGGTGCGCGAGCTCGGCTCGTCCGCGCTGTTCGGCGCCCGCTTCCGCGAGAACGCCGCCCGCGCGCTGCTGATCCCGCGCGCGTATCCCGGCAAGCGCACGCCGCTCTGGCAGCAGCGGCTGAAGTCGCAGTCGCTGCTCGAGGTCGCGAAGCGCTACAGCCAGTTCCCGATCATCCTCGAGACCTACCGCGAGTGCCTGCGCGACGTGCTCGACGTGCCGCGCCTCGTCGACCTGCTCACGAAGCTGCACAGCCGCGAGCTCTCGCTCGTGGAGGCCGAGACGCAGACGGCGTCGCCGTTCGCGTCCTCGCTGCTGTTCGACTACGTGGCCACGTACATGTACGAGGGCGACACGCCGAACGCCGAGCGCCGCGCGGCCGCCCTCTCGCTCGACCGCGACCTGCTTCGCGAGCTGCTCGGGCAGGAGGAGCTGCGCGACCTGATCGACCCGGATGCGCTCGCCGAGGTCGAGGCCGATCTCCAGCATCTCTCCGAGCGCACGCGCGCGGTGAACGCGGACGGCATGCACGACGTGCTGCGCGCGCTCGGCGACCTGACCGCGGAGGAAGCGCAGGAGCGCGCCATCGTCGCCGTGTCGGCCAAGCGCATGCTCGAGGTGCTCGTGAGTGAGCGCCGTGCCGCCAGGATGCGGATCGGCGGGGAGGAGCGCTACATCGCCGCCGAGGACGCGGGCCTCTACCGCGACGCGCTCGGGGCGGTCCCGCCGGGCGGCCTGCCCGCCACCTTCCTGGAGCCGGTCGACGAGCCGCTGGCACGGCTTGCCCGCCGCTATGCCCGCACTCACGGGCCCTTCACCACCGGCGAGATCTCAGCCCGCTACGGGGTGGACCTAGGCCCGGTGCTGCGCGATCTCGAGCGCGCCGGCGATCTCATCCAGGGCGAGCTTCGCCCGGGCGGCGCGGAGCGCGAGTGGTGCGATCCCGAGGTGCTGCGGCGCCTCCGGCGCGCATCGCTGGCGTCGCTTCGCAAGGAGGTCGAGCCGGCGGAGCAGCGTGCGCTCGCTCGATTCCTGCCCTCGTGGCAGGGCGTGGACGTGTCGCCCCCCGGAGCCGCGGGAGTCGATCGCCTGCGCGAGGTGCTCGTGCCGCTCCAGGGG
>JBJMLG010000078.1:0-14663 GCA_045805385.1 Thermoleophilaceae bacterium | reverse complement strand
CAGCCGCCGACGTCGTCGCGGGCGCGCGAGACGTACTGCTCGGCCCAGCGGCGCGGCCACTCGTCCGACTCGTCGAAGTCCGCGATGCGGAGCCAGTCGGCCAAGGCGAGCTCCACGCTGTCCTTTACGCCGGAGCGGCGCTGCTCCGGGCTGTCGACCATGAACATGCCGCCGAAGGCCTCGCGCGCAAGCCCGCCGAGCTCCTCGGGCCGGCAGCGGTCGAGCAGCAACACCTCGCGTCCGTGCTCGAGCAGCTCGAGCGCGGTGACGAGACCGGCAATGCCGGCCCCGATCACCACGACGTCGGCGCGCTCGCTCATCGCGCCGGAAGCCTATGCGCCCGCGCCGGGCGGCGGCGCGCTCAGTCGCCGTCGAGCGTGGACTCCACCGCGCGCGGGAACTCGGCGTGGATGAGGGCGGCCGCACCGCGCTCCTGCGGGATGATCTCGTTCGCGATCCGCACGCTCTCGTCGTCGCCCGCGCGTGCCGCCACGCGCTTCAGCTCCTCGTAGGCGGCGATCTCGAGGTGCTCGAACGCGTATGCGAAGCCCGCCAGCTTTGCCGGTGTGTCGGGCTGCGCGCCGAAGAACGCCCCCATGTTGAGCGCGCCCACGCGCATCGCGGCGTCCTTCAGCTTCGACGGCCCGGCGTCGTGCGCGTTGAGGCGCGCCTCGACTGCGGCCTGCTGCGATCGCGTCTCCTCCAGGTGGTCGCGAAACACCTTCCCGAGCTCTGAGTCGCCGACGATCTTGGGCGCGGCCTCGAGCATCTGGATGGCTTGGGCCTCGATCGCGTGCGCGTCTGCGAGGTAGTCGATCAGGTGGTTCTCGAGCTCGTCGTCCACGACCTCGCGGAGCGAGGCGTCGACCGCACGGTCGAAGTTCGCGGCAAGGCGCTCGGCCATCGACTTCTCCTGTGGCCCGATCGCGTGGGCGAGCTCCACCACGTCCCGCTCGCCCGCGCGCTCCGCGAACAGGGAGAGCAGGTCGTAAGCGGCAAGCTCCATGTGCTCGTAGGAGAACGCGTGCGCGGTGAGCTTGCCCGGGGTGTCGGGCTGCGAGCGGGCGAACAGGAGCATGCCGATTCCTCCCGCCTTCCCGGCCAGGTCCTTCAGCTTGCTCGGCTCGGCGTCGCGCGCCTCGAGGAGCGCGCGCACGCGGCGCTCGTGCTCCTCGGTTTCGGTCAGGTGCTCGCTGAACACGCGCGCGAGCTCCTCGTCGCCGGCGATCTTCGGTGCGCTCTTCATCTGCGTGAGCGCCTGCTCCTCGATCGAGTGGACGTCGGTGAGGTACTTGGTGATCTGTTCGTTCAGGGTGTGTGCTGGCATGGGGGCGGTGCTACCCGGGGGACGACGATGGAATCCATCGACTGCGCCATGCGCGAAGCTGCCCGGTGTGTCCGAGGAGCTCCGGAGCGTGCTGGCCACGCGATACGTCGCCCCGCTGCGCGAGGGGGGCTCGCTGCCGGGCCTGGTCGAGGCGGACGACGACGGCCTCTACGTGGTCAAGTTCCGCGGCGCCGGTCAGGGACTGCGAGCGCTGGTCGCGGAGGTGATCGCCGGCGAGCTCGCCCGGGCGCTCGGCCTCCTGGTGCCGGACCTCGTGCTCGCGGAGCTCGACGCGGATCTCGGCCGCGCCGAGCCCGACCCGGAGATCCAGGAGCTGATCGAAGCGAGCACCGGCACGAACCTGGGGGTGGACTTCCTGCCCGGCGCGCTGCCGTTCACGCCCGCCGGCCTCGCGACGATCGATCCGGCCACCGCCGCCGACGTTGTTTGGTTCGACGCGCTCGTGACCAACGTGGATCGCACTCCTCGAAATCCCAACCTGCTCGTGTGGCACGGGCGCACTTGGCTGATCGACCACGGCGCGGCGTTTTACCGCCAGCACGGCTCGGAGCCGCTCACAGCGACCGCGCGCGCAGCCTTCCCGCTGATCCGCGAGCACGTGCTCATAGAGCGCGCCGGCCCGATCGCCCGGGCCGATGCGCGATTAGCCGACCGCGCGGCGGCGGCGGTCGACCGTGCGGTGGGGGTTGTGCCGCCGGAGTGGCTCGGCGCGGACGCCCGAGCCGACTTCACCTCGTTCCTTCGCTCACGGCTGGAGCCGCCCCGGGCTTTCGTCGAGGAGGCTGAGAGTGGAAGGCCGTAGCGCGTTCCAGTACACGATCCTGCGCGTCGTGCCGAGCGTCGAACGGGGCGAGCGGCTGAACGCGGGCGTCGTGCTCTACTGCCCGGAAGAGCGCTTCATCGGTGCGCGCGTCGACCTCGACGCGGAGCGACTGCGCGCGCTCGCACCGGACATGGACGCGGAGCCGCTCCGGCCTCACCTTGCGGCGCTGGCGGCGATCGCGGAGGGCGACGAGTCGGCGGGTCCGCTCGCGAGGCTCAGCCCGTCGGAGCGCTTCGGCTGGATCGCGGCGCCTTCGTCGACGGTGGTGCAGCCATCGGCGGTGCACACGGGCCTCTGCGACGACCCCGGGCGAATGCTCGAACACCTCTTCAGCACGCTGGTCCTGCGCCCTGAAAGCCGTAGTTAGTGCGAGCCTCGCATTAAGCAAGCGTTAATTAACGCTAGGTTCGTGCGAACTCTTGACAAACCAAACACGACTCTGAGAGGGTCGCGCGGTGGCCTCGTCCCCAAGCGGGTCGTTGGAATCGCTCCGAGAACGTAATCGCATGCGTGTAATCGATGCGCTGCGTAGCAAGGGCGCGGTGTCCCGTGCCGACATCGCGCGCCAGACCGGTCTCAGCCGTTCCACCGTCTCGAGCCTCGTAGCGGACCTCCAGTCCGCCGGCCTCGTGGTCGAGCGCGACGGGAACGGCGGTCCGGCCAGCGGGCCCCGGGGCGGGCGCCCAGGGGTGCTCGTCGCACTCGACAGCTCCGCCGGCGCGGTCCTCGGCCTCGACTTCGGCCACAAGCACCTGCGAGTGGCGCTCGCCGACCTGTCGTACTCGGTGATCGGCGAGCGCTTCACCGAGCTCGAGGTCGACACGGCCGCGCACGAGGCGCTCGACACCGCTGCCACGCTCGCGTCGGAGCTCGTGGACGAGTCCGGCATGACCGGCCGCGTGGTCGCCGCCGGGATGGGCCTGGCGGGGCCGATCGACAACGACAGCGGCCTGGTGCACTCGCAGTCGATCCTGCCGAGCTGGGTGGGGCTCAACCCATCCGCCGAGATGGAGGCGCGACTGGGCCTCACGGTCTACCTCGACAACGACGCCAACGTGGGCGCGCTCGGCGAGTCGACGTTCGGCGCCGGGCGTGGCGCCGAGGTGATGGCGTATCTGCGACTTTCGGCCGGCATCGGCGCCGGACTGGTGATCCAAGGGCGCCTCTTCCGCGGCGCCAACGGAACGGCCGGGGAGATCGGCCATGTGATGGTCGACCCCGCCGGCCCCATTTGCCGCTGCGGCAACCGTGGCTGCCTCGAAACGTTCGCCGCCGGGCCCGCTCTGTGCGAGCTCGTAAGGCGCTCGCACGGGCAGCTCACCGTTCCGCAGCTTCTTGCGCTCGCTCAGGGCGGTGACGCGGCGTGCCAGCGGGTCATCGCCGATGCCGGGCGCGCCGTAGGTCGGGCAGTCGCCGACCTGTGCAACTACCTCAATCCAAACCTCGTCGTGGTGGGCGGCGAGCTGTCGGGCGCGGGCGACCTCGTCCTCGAGCCGATTCGTGAAGGCGTTCGCCGCTTCGCGATTCCGGCCGCGGCGGACGATGTCGAGATCGTGGCCGGCACGCTCGGCGATCGTGCCGAATTGCTCGGTGCGCTCGCGCTCGCAGGACACGAATCCGAGGACATGCTGACGGTCCCAGTAGTACCCCCCAGTACAACTAGTTCACAAGGAGGGAGAGGGCGGTGATGACATCACCGAATTCCCGCCGCGTGCTCGCCATAGGTGGCGCGCTGGCGGCTCTTTCGTTCGGCGTCGCGGCGTGCGGCTCGAGCAACAACAACAACTCATCCACCGGCGGCGGTGGCGGAGGCGGCAAGGCCGACAAGGTCGGCGTGCTGCTCCCGGACACCAAGTCGTCGGTGCGTTGGGAGTCGTTCGACCGGCCGCTGCTCAACGACGCCTTCAAGTCGGCGGGCGTTCCGGTCACGATCGAGAACGCGCAGGGTGACAAGTCCACGCAGCAGCAGCAGGCCGAGCAGCTGATCACCAACGGGGCGAAGGTGCTCCTGCTGGTGAACCTCGACTCGGGCTCGGGTGCCGCAATCGAGAACAACGCCAAGTCGCGCGGCGTGAAGGTGATCGACTACGACCGCCTCACGCTCAAGGGCTCGGCCACGTACTACGTGTCATTCGACAACGTCAAGGTGGGCAAGCTGCAGGGCCAGGGTCTCGTGAACTGTCTGAACCAGGACGGCACGAAGAACCCGAGCATCGCGGAGCTCAACGGCTCGCCGACGGACAACAACGCGACGCTGTTCAAGCAGGGCTACGACTCGGTGCTGAACCCGCTCTACAAGTCGGGCAAGGCCAAGAAAGTCGCGGATCAGTCCGTGCCTGACTGGGACAACCAGAAGGCGCTGACCATCTTCGAGCAGATGCTGCAGAAGACGAGCAACAACATCAACGGCGTGCTCGCGGCCAACGACGGCCTCGGCAACTCCGTTGTGTCTGCGCTGAAGGCTCGCAAGCTGAAGCAGATCCCCGTTACCGGTCAGGACGCCACGCCTGAGGGTGTGCAGAACATCCTCGCGGGCGACCAGTGCATGACGGTCTACAAGGCGGTCAAGAAGGAGGCCGACGCGGCCTCCAAGCTGGCGATCGCGCTGGCCAAGGGCACGCAGCCCGCGGCCGGTCTCGTGAACGGCAAGGTGAACGACACAGCGCGTGACGTTCCGTCCGTGCTGCTCACGCCGCAGGCGATCACGAAGTCGAACGTGAAGGTGCTGTTCGACGACGGATTCCTCAAGACAAGTGACGTGTGCGTCGGCAAGTTCAAGTCGATGTGCACGAAGGCAGGTATCACCAGCTAGAGGAAGTCACGGGAGGGGGCGCCGCCGGGTGCGGCGTCCCCGTCCCGCTGACAGGGAACCCGGGAGGGTTGAGAGCGTGAACGACACAAAACCAACACTCGAGCTGCGCGGCGTGTCGAAGAGCTTCGGCGCGGTGCAGGCTCTCTACGACGTGGACTTCAGCGTCCACCCCGGCGAGGTGATGGCTCTCGTCGGAGACAACGGCGCCGGTAAATCGACGCTGATCAAGTCCGTCGCCGGCATCCACCCGTTCGACTCGGGCGAGATCTTGTTCGAGGGCGAGCCGGTGCACATCCACGGCCCGAAGGATTCGGCGAAACTAGGCATCGAGGTCGTGTACCAGGACCTCGCCCTGGCGGACAATCTCGACGTGGTGCAGAACATGTTCCTCGGCCGCGAGGAAACCGCCGGAATCCTGCGCTCGCTGGACGAGGTCGACATGGAGAAGAAGGCGGACGACACGCTCGCCTCCCTCTCCGTGACCACCATCCGGTCGGTGCGCCAGACGGTCGCCGGGCTCTCCGGCGGTCAGCGGCAGTCCGTGGCCGTCGCCAAGGCGGTCATGTGGAACTCGAAGGTCGTGATCCTCGACGAGCCAACGGCCGCGCTCGGGGTCGCGCAGACGCGCCAGGTGCTCGACCTCGTGAAGCGGCTGGGCGAGCAGGGTCTCGCTGTGGTGCTCGTCTCACACAATCTCTATGACGTGTTCGAGGTCGCAGACAAGATCACGGTCCTGCGCCTCGGCCAGAACGTTGCGGTTTACGACCGCAAGCAGGTGACGCAGACCCAGGTGGTCGAGGCGATCACCGCCGGCAAGCTCTCCAAGGTACCCGGCCCAGAGGCGGAGGTGGTCGCGTGACGACGGCAACGCCTCCTCCCATCGAAACCGCTCCGGGCGCGCCGGCTGTCGCGGCTCCCGGCGGCGAGAGCCTTCGCGATTACGTACAGCGCTGGTGGGCCGGGATCAGGCAGGGCGACCTCGGCTCGCTGACGATCGTCATCGGTCTGATCATCATCGCGATCGTCTTCCAGTCGCAGAACTCGAACTTCCTCACGGCGGGGAACTTCGTGAACTTGATCGTGCAGGCGGCGGCGATCACGTGCATCGCGATGGGAATCGTGTTCGTACTGCTGCTCGGCGAGATCGACCTGTCGGTCGGCTACGTCTCGGGCGTGGCGGGCGTGATCGTCGCGCTGCTCACGTTCCCGGATGGGCACAACCAGTTCGCCACGGTCCCGACGCTCATAGTCGCCATCGGCGCCGGCGTGGCAATCGGCCTTCTTCAGGGCACGATCATCACGAAGCTCGGGGTGCCTTCGTTCGTGGTCACCCTCGCGGGCCTGCTGGGCTGGAACGGCGTGGTGCTCCTGCTGATCGGAGACCGCGGCACCGTGATCATCCAGAACAGCTTCTTCGAGGGATTCGCGAACAACTTCCTCGCCGAGGCCACAGCCTGGATCGTCGCCGCGGCGGGTGTCGCGGTGTACGCGGGCGTTCTGCTGTGGCAGCGCTACCAGCGCACCAAGGCCGGGCTGGCCCACGCCCCAGACACCCTGCTCGTGCTGCGCGTCGCCTCGCTCGCGATCGCCGTGTTCGCGGTGGTGTACGTCGCGAACCAGGACCGTGGCATCCCGTACGTGTTCCTGATGCTCGCCGGTCTGTACATCGTGCTCACGTATGTGCTCAACCGCAGCCGGTTCGGGCGGCACGTGTACGCCGTCGGCGGCAACACCGAGGCCGCACGGCGAGCCGGCATCAACGTGGACAGGGTCAAGATCGCATGCTTCGCGATCTGCTCGGGCATGGCGGCGCTCGGCGGCATCATCCTCGCCTCGCGGCTTCGCTCGGTCGACACGAACTCGGGCGGCGGCTCGATCCTGCTCTACTCGATCGCCGCAGCGGTGATCGGCGGCACGTCGCTGTTCGGCGGCCGGGGCAACGTCAAGTCGGCGATTCTCGGCGCGCTGGTGATCGCGTCGATCGACAACGGCCTCGGCCTGCTCGGCCTGAGCTCGGGCACGAAGTTCGTGGTCACCGGCCTCGTGCTGCTGGCCGCGGTCGTCGTGGACTCGCTCTCACGCCGAGGGCGGGAGTCCGCCGGTAGAGCGTGACGGCTGGTGGGCCCTCGCACCCCGCTCTCGTGCGGGGGCCCACCGCCTCACGAACGCTAAGAGAAAGGCACGGCATCAATGGACGGACTGCGCGGTAAGGCCGCGCTCGTGACGGGCGCGAGCGGAGGGATCGGCGCAGCGGTGTCCCGGAAGCTGCATGAGGCCGGCGCGCGAGTCGCGATGCTCTCGCGCCGCGGCGACGACCTCGGGCTCGATGGCGAGATCGGCATCGCCTGTGACGTGCGCGATCGCGCCGATGTTGCGCGCGCCACGGAGGAGGCGGCCGCTCGGCTCGGCCAAATTGACATCGTTGTCGCGAACGCGGGAGTCGGCTCGTACGGGCCGTTCACCGAGATCGATCTCGACGACGTCGACCGGATGATCGACACGAACCTCAAGGGCGTGATCTGGACCGCGCACGCCACGATCCCGCATCTGATCGAAGCCGGTGCCGGCGACTTCATCTCCGTCGCGAGCATCGCGGGGCTGAACGCGTTCCCCGGCGAGGCCGTCTACAACGCGTCGAAGTTCGGCCAGGTTGGCTTCGTGCGCGCCCTCGACATCGAACTGCGCGAGAAGGGCGTGCGCTGTAGCACGATCGCGCCGGGCGGCGTGAACACAGGCTTCGCGATCGGCAGCGGCCGCGACGAGGACGACGAGGAGCTCGAGCAGATGATGAGCGCCGACGAGGTGGCCGACGTCGTGATGTTCGCCCTCACGCGCCCGCGCAACATGCGCCTGATGACCACCACCTTCCGCCCGATGAGCGAGGGCAGCTGGGGATGAGCCTGCGCTGGGGCATCCTCTCCACCGCGAACATCGCCGACAAGCTGCTGAATTCGGGCAGCGACCAGGAGTTCGTGGCCGTCGCCTCGCGCGACGCCTCGCGCGGCAGGGAGTGGGCGAACGCCCGCGGCATCCCGGTCGCCTACGGCTCGTACGAGGAGCTGCTCGCCGACCCCGAGATCGACGCCGTGTACGTGCCGCTGCCGAACAGTCTGCACGTGCCGTGGTCGATCGCCGCGCTCGAGGCGGGCAAGCACGTGCTCTGCGAGAAGCCGATGAGCCGGCACCCCGCAGAGGTGGAGCGTGCGTTCGACGTGGCCGAGCGCGAGGGCCGCGTGCTCATGGAGGCCTTCATGTGGCGCCATCACCCACAGCTCCGCCGCACCCGCGAGCTGCTGGCCGCGGGCGAGATCGGCAACCTGCGCGCGATCCGCGCGGCGTTCGCCTTCCGTGCGAAGAACCCGGACGACATCCGGCTGAACCCCGAGCTCGACGGCGGTGGGCTGATGGACGTGGGCTGCTACTGCGTGAGCGGCTGCCGTGCGCTCGCGGGCGCCGAGCCGGAGCGGGCCTACGCGGAGCAGGTGCTGGGCGGCAAGGGCGTGGACGTGGTGATGGCCGCCACGCTGCGCTTCCCCGGCGACGTGCTCGCCCACTTCGACTGCGGCCTCGCGTACGAGGGCGGCGACCAGCTCGAGGCCGTCGGCGACGACGGCTCGATCTTCCTCGACGACCCCTGGCACGGCCGTGAGGCCGTGATCGAGGTGCGCCGCGCCGACGGCTCGGTGGAGCGGATCGAGGCCGGGCCCGCCAACTCGTACGCCTACGAGCTTGCGAACTTCGAGGCGGCTGTGCGCGGCGAGCAGCCGCAACTGCTCGGCCGCGACGACGCGCTCGCGCAGGCGCGCGCGATCTCGGCTCTCTACTCCTCTGCAGAAAGGAACGCACCATGCCCGATCGACTGAAGACCTCGCTGGGCATCTGGGCCCTCGGCGGGATGGTCACTCGCTTCGTGCCGGTCGGCTACCAGCCCGCCCACGGAGCAGAGTCGACCGCGCAGAAGGTCCGGCGAGCCGTCGGGGGCCTCGGCGACCTGATCGACGACTACGAGTTCCATTACCCGGCCGAGCTGAGCCGCGACAACCTCGACGACGTGCGCGACGCGCTCGACGGGCACGGCATCTACGCCGTAGCCGGCGGTCTGCACCTCGACCCGCGCTTCGGCAAGGGCGGGCTCTCCTCGCCCGACGAGAGGATCCGCCAGGACGCGCTCCAGATCACGCTCGACGCCGCCGAGTTCGCCGGCGAGATCGGCGCCGAGATGATCATCTGGCCGGGAATCGAGGGCTACAACTACCCGTTCCAGACGCCCTACGCCGAGTCGTGGGCGCGCATGATCGACGGCATCGGGCAGGCCGCCCAGGTGCTCGCGCGGCACGGCCGCAAGCTCTTCCTCGAGCACAAGAACTCCGAGCCGGCGATGAAGATCTTCATGCGCAACATCGGCATGA
This sequence comes from Thermoleophilaceae bacterium, assembly GCA_045805385.1. GTDB lineage: Bacteria > Actinomycetota > Thermoleophilia > Solirubrobacterales > Thermoleophilaceae > JADGHQ01. The sequence goes on along the minus strand of JBJMLG010000078.1, from coordinate 5,271 downwards.
CGCTGCACGTGATCCACACGCTGCGCGGCCAGGGGATCGACAACGTGCAGGTGAACATGGACTGGCAGCACCTGATCATGAACGGCGAGCACCTGCCGGAGTACGCGGCGCTGCTCGCGGCTGAGGGGCTGCTTGGGCACCAGCACGGGAACTCGGGCTGGGGCACGTTCGACGACGACAACATGGTCGGCGCGACCGCCTTCATGGAGACGCTCGAGCTCGCGATCGAGCTTCGCCGTGCGCGCTACGGCGAGAACGGCGAGCGGCTCGGCTTCGACCTCTACCCGTACACCGAGGACCAGGTCGCGGCCGTGAGGCGGTCGGTGCTGCAGTGGCAGTTCATCGACGAGGTGGCGCAGCGAATCGACGGCGACGCGCTGCGCGAGGCCCAGCAGCAGAAGGACGCGGTGCGCGCGTACGAGCTGGTGTACGCGGCCCTGGGCGCGCGCCAGGCATGACGCGGCTGGTCGGTCTCGATGTAGGCACGTCGTCGGTGAAGGGCATCGCGATCGACGGCGACGGCAAGGTGCTCGCCGTGGCCGAGCGCCCGCACGAGCTGTCGATGCCGCGGCCGGGCTGGAGCGAGCAGGATCCCGACGACTGGTGGCGCGGGGCCGCCGAGGTGCTCGAGCAGCTCGACGGCGCGAGTGCCGACGGCATAGGCCTCACCGGGCAGATGCACGGCCTCGTCACGCTCGACCGCGCCGGACACCCGCTGCGGCCGGCGATCCTGTGGAACGACGGCCGCACCGAGGCGGAGTGCGTCGAGATCGAGGAGAAGGTCGGCTTCGAGCGCCTGGTCGAGCTCACCGGCAACCGCGCGCAGGCGGGCTTCACGGCCCCGAAGCTGCTCTGGCTGCGCAGGCACGAACCTGATCTGTACTCGCGGATCGCGCACATCCTGTTGCCGAAGGACTACGTGCGCCTCAGGCTCACGGACCTCCACGCGATCGACGTCGCGGATGCTTCGGGCACGCTCCTCCTCAACGTCGCCGAGCGGCGCTGGAGCGACGAGATGATCGACGCGCTCGAGATCGAGCGCGCGTGGCTGCCGCAGGTGTTCGAGTCGCCGGAGCAGACCGGCACCACCCACGGAGGTGTCCCGGTGGCCGCCGGGGCGGGTGACCAGGCGGCGGGCGCGCTCGGAGTGGGAGTGGTCGCCGAGGGCGGGCCCGCCTCCGTCGTACTAGGCACGAGCGGAGTGGTCTTTGCCGCGCTCGACCGCTACGCGCACGACCCCCAGGCTCGCGTGCACGCGTTCTGCCACGCGGTGCCGAACGCCTGGCACGTGATGGGCGTGATGCTGAGCGCGGCAGGCTCGCTCGGCTGGCTGCGCTCCACGGTGGGCGGCAGCTACGACGAGCTGCTCACCGAGGCGGCGGCCTGGGAGCCCGGTGCCGAGGGGCTCCTGTTCGCGCCGTACCTCGCGGGAGAGCGCACACCGCACGCCGACCCGTCGGCCCGCGGCGCGTTCGCCGGCCTGAGCCTTCGCCACGATCGCGGCGCGATGGCTCGTTCCGTGCTCGAGGGTGTGGCGTTCGGGCTGCGGGACGCGCTCGACCTGGTGGAGGAGCTCGGCGGGCGCCCGCGGGTGGGCCGCGTGTCCGGCGGTGGCGCACGCTCGCAGCTCTGGCTGGAGATCGTGGCCTCGGTGCTGGACCTGCCGCTCGAGATGACTGTGGTCGACGAGGGCGCCGCCTACGGCGCCGCGCTGCTCGGCGGTGTGGCTGCCGGAGCCTTCTCCGACGCGCGCGACGCCGTGACCGAGTGCGTGAGGGTAACCCGCGTCGTGGAGCCGCGCGCCGAGTGGGTCGAGGCGTACGCCGCGATACGCGAGCGCTTCCGCGGGCTCTACCCGGCGCTGCGCCCGCTCACCGCCTGAGCCGACAGGCCCGCGCGCTGCTCGAACACGCGGTCCCTCGCTGTGTCGAGAGCGCTCGCGATCGCGCCCAGCACGATTGCGTCCTGTCCTAGCTCGCCCTCCTCTATGCGCGTCCCGAGCGGGGTCAACTCGGTGAGCCGCCGCTCGAGCGGCGGGCGAAGCAGGTCGAGGTTCCCGCCGACGCCGCCGCCGAGCAGGACGAGCTCAGGGTCGAGGATGGCGGCGACGGTTCCCACCACGAGCGCCAGGCGCTCGGCCTCCACCTCGACCGCCGCCACCGCCAGCGCGTCGCCCCTGCGGGCGTCCGCGAACACGCGCTTGGCCGACACGGCGCCTGGCATTCCCAGTCGCTTGGCCGTGCGCACCACGGCGTCGGCCGACGCCGCCTCCTCGAGGATGCCGCGGAGCCGAGTACGAGTGTCGGACCTGGCATCGCCGGGCTCGCCGTCGCCGCTCACCGGCAGGTAGCCCACCTCCCCGGCGGCCCCGTGAGCGCCGCGATACAGGTGGCCGTCGATCACGATGCCCATTCCGATGCCGGTACCCACGAACACGTAGACGAACGTGTCCGCCGACCTGCCGCGGCCGTACGACCGCTCGCCGACGGCGGCGAGGTTGGCGTCGTTGTCGAGGGCGACGCTCGGCGGCAGCGCCTCGCGAAGAGAGCTCATGAGCCCGGGGCGGCTCCAGCCGGGGAGGTTCGGCGCGTGGCGCAGCCGGTCGCTGTCGGGGTCGAACACGCCGGGCCCCCCGACGACCGTGTGAGCGACCTGGTCCCAGGTGAGCCCTGCGGCGGTCACGACCTCGTGCGCCACCTCGGACACCTTCACGATCAGCGCCTTGGCGCTCCGCGCCCGATTCCGATCGTCGCGGCGGGCGACGATCTTCCCCGAAAGGTCCGCGGCCGCGATGCGGATCCAGCCGCGCCCGATGTCCACGCCGACGACGAAGCCGGCCGTGGGGTCGAACTCGTACAGCAGAGCGGTGCGTCCAATCGCCTGTGTGGCCGGCCCGAGCGCTCGCACCAGTCCCGCGGTCTCGAGATTCGCCAGCGCCTGCGAGACGGTCGGCTTCGAGAGGCCGCTGGTGCGGGCGAGATCCGCCCTCGACGCGGGTCCGCTTCGCCGCAGGTCCTCGAGCAGCGCACGCTCGTTGATTGCGCGCAGCAAGCGCGGGGTTCCCGGCTGCTGCACATCGTCCGGTCGAGCCATTCAGCCGTTCACTTCGGTTGATCGCACATTAAGGCCCCTTGACCCGGACTTAGTTAGGAAAGTATCTTATCTCGCGATGGAGTCGCCGACTCCACCGCACAGCGGCAACCGCGACTTCGTCCTCGCCATCGACTTTGGCGGCACGAAGATCGCTTTGGCCACGGCCGATGCTGATGGACAAATACTCGAGGCTGCCCGGCTGGAAACGAACGCCGGGAATGGGGCTGCCCAGGCAATCGACCGCGCCCTGGGGCGAGCGGCGGCGCTCGTCGCCGCGACCGAGGGGCGATGCCTCGCGGTGGGCGCGGTCAGCCCGGGCATCGTGTACCCCGACCGCGTCGGACTGGCGCCGAACCTGCCCGGTTGGGAGGGCCTCGCGCTCGCTCAGATCCTGCGCGAGAACCTCGGTGTGCCGCAGGTGGAGCTCGGCAACGACGCGAAGGCCTCCGCGCTCGCGGAGGCGCGCTGGGGAAGCCTCCAGGGGTGTGACCCCGCGGTGCTCGTCAACCTCGGCACCGGCCTGTCCGCGGGGATCATCGTGGGGGGCAGCATCCTCGAGGGTGCGAACGGCGCCGCCGGGGAGATCGGCTACAACCTCCGCGGGCTCGCCGACGAGACGGGCGCGGCCGACGGTCGCGCTCCGCTCGAGGAGTTCGCGGCGGGCAGGGCCATCGGCGAGCGCGGCAGCCGGCTCCTCGGCGAGACGCTTGACGCCGCCGAGGTGTTCGCTCACCCCGACGTCAGGGCTCGGCTGCTCATCGACGAGGCGCTTGCCGAGCTGTCGCTGCACGTCGCGAACCTCGCGATCCTGCTCAACCCCGCTCGTATCGCGGTCGGAGGAGGCCTCATGAGCCACGGCGAGCTCGTACTCGCAGCGCTCGAGCGCCGCCTCGCGTTCGCGGCTCCGTTCCCGCCGGAGCTCGTCCCGGCGGAGTTCCTCCACGACGGCCCGCTCCGAGGCGCGGTCGCACTCGCTCTCGAGGCCGCCGGCCGGGACGCCCCCATCGACACAGATCTTCCCAAGGTGAAGACGACCAGTTGACGGCAAGTGCACACCTGCAACCCCATCAAAGGAGAGGGACATCATGCGGGGCACGCATAAGCGTTTGATCATCGTCGCGCTGGCGCTGCTGAGCGCGATCGGAGTGGCCGCGTGCGGCGGCGGAAACGACAACGGTGGTGGCAGTAGCGGCGGTGGTGGCGGCGGCGGCGGCAAGAAGATCGCGCTGCTCTTGCCGGAGACGAAGACCACGCGCTATGAGGCGAAGGACCGTCCGCTCTTCACCGCGAAGGTGAAGCAGCTCTGCCCGGACTGCCAGATCCTGTACTCGAACGCGAGCCAGGACGCCGCCAAGCAGCAGCAGCAGGCCGAGGCGGCGATCACAAACGGCGCGAACGTGCTCGTGCTCGACGCGGTCGACGTCAAGTCGGTGGGCAGCATCGTCAAGCACGCCAACCAGAAGAAGATCCCGGTGATCGCTTACGACCGTCTGATCTCGAACGCGGACATCAGCTACTACGTGTCGTTCGACAACGTGAAGCAGGGCCGCATCCAAGCGCAGACCCTTCTCGACAGCCTCGGCTCAGCCGCCAAGGGCAAGTCGATCGTGATGGTGAACGGCGCTCCCACCGATCCGAGCGCGGGCGACTACAAGAAGGGTGCCCACCAGGTGCTCGACAAGAGCGGGGTGAAGATCGCCAAGGAATACGACACGCCGGACTGGAGCCCGGACAAGGCGCAGCGGCAGATGGAGCAGTCGATCACGGCCCTCGGCAAGGACGGGTTCGCGGGCGTGTACTCGGCGAACGACGGCATGGCGAGCGGCATCATCGCCGCCATGAAGAGCGCGGGCATCGAGCCGTCGAAGAAGCCCACCACCGGCGGCGACTCGGAGGCAGCGGCCATCCAGCGCATCCTGACAGGCGATCAGTACTCCACGATCTACCTGGCGATCAAGCAGCAGGCGGAGACCTCGGCGCAGCTCGCCGTGAACGCCGCGCAGGGCAAGCCCGCCCCGGCAGGCATCGTGAACGCGAAGGTGAACAACGGCACCAAGGACGTTCCCTCGGTCCTGCTGTCGCCGATCGCGGTTACGAAGGACAACATCACGGACACGGTGATCAAGGACGGCTTCCTCACACCGGCTGAGATCTGCACGGGCAAGTACCAGGCCGCGT
>JBJMLG010000077.1:0-2883 GCA_045805385.1 Thermoleophilaceae bacterium | reverse complement strand
ATCGACCACCCGGACATCGTCGACTTCATCTGGTGCAAGGCGCGCGAGGAGGAGAAGGCAGCGGCGCTGCGCGACTCCGGCTTTGACATGTCGATCGACGGCGACGGCTTCGCCTCGATCCAGTACCAGAACGCGAACAACTCGGTGCGCGTCACCGACGAGTTCATGGAGCGCGCCGAGCGCGGCGAGGACTGGGAGCTGAAGGCGCGCGTGGGCGACGAGACGATCAAGACCGTCGACGCGCGCGACCTGCTGCGGCAGATCTCCGACGCCGCCTGGCGCTGCGCCGATCCGGGCGTCCAGTACGACACCACGATCAACGAGTGGCACACCTGCCCGGTGTCCGGCCGCATCAACGCGTCGAACCCGTGCTCGGAGTACATGCACGTCGACGACTCGGCGTGCAACCTCGCGTCGCTCAACCTCATGAAGTTCCGCCGCGAGGACGGCACCTTCGACGTCGAGACGTTCGAGCACTGCGTCGACGTCGTGATCCTCGCGCAGGAGATCGTCGTCGGCCCGTCGAGCTACCCCACCGAGGAGATCGGCAAGAACGCGCGTGCGTTCCGCCAGCTCGGCCTGGGCTACGCGAACCTCGGCGCGCTTCTGATGTCGAACGGCCTGCCGTACGACTCCGACGAGGGGCGCGCGCAGGCAGCGGCGATTACCGCGCTGATGACCGGCCGCGCCTACCGCAAGTCGGCCGAGGTGGCCGCGGCGATGGGCCCGTACGAGCGCTATGAGGAGAACCGCGAGCCGCACAACCACGTGATGCGCAAGCACCGCGATGCGGCGTACGAGATCGACGCGCTCGTCGCCGAGCGGGAGCTGGTCAAGGCCGCCCGCACGGCATGGGACGAGGCGGTCGAGCTCGGCGAGGCGCACGGCTACCGCAACGCGCAGGCCACGGTGCTCGCCCCCACCGGCACGATCTCGTTCCTCATGGACTGCGACACGACCGGCATCGAGCCGGACTTCTCGCTCGTCAAGTTCAAGGAGCTAGTCGGCGGCGGCCAGATGACGATCGTGAACAACACGGTCCCGCTGGCGTTGCGCACGCTCGGCTACAGCGACGCCCAAGTCGAGCAGATCGCGGCGCACATCAACGAGCACGCGACGATCATCGGCGCGCCCGAGCTGGCGGCCGAGCACCTGCCGGTGTTCGACGTGGCGGTCGGCGAGCGGGCGATCTCGCACATGGGCCACATCAAGATGATGGGCGCGGTGCAGCCGTTCATCTCGGGAGCGATCTCGAAGACGGTGAACATGCCCGAGACGACCACGGTCGAGGACATCGCCGACGCGTACCTGCAGGCATGGAAGCTCGGCGTGAAGGCGCTCGCGATCTACCGCGACGGGTCGAAGACGGCGCAGGCGCTCTCCACGAGCGGCAGCAAGAAGAAGGACAAGAAGGCGGAGGCAGAGGAGCCGGTCGCCGACCCGCGCCCGCACCGCCGCCGCATGCCGCAGGAGCGCGAGTCGCTCACGCACAAGTTCCGGATCGGCCAGGGCCACGAGGGCTACATCACGGCCGGCAAGTACGAGGACGGCTCGCTCGGCGAGATCTTCCTCACCGACATCGGCAAGGAAGGCTCCACGCTACGCGGCATGATGAACTCGTTCGCGACGGCGATCTCGATCGGCCTCCAGTACGGCGTGCCGCTCGACACCTACGTCCGCAAGTTCTCGTACATGCGCTTCGACCCGGAGGGCATGACCACGAACACGGAGATCCCGTTCGCGAAGTCGATGCCCGACTACATCATGCGCTGGCTGGCATCGCGCTTCCTCGACGTCGACGTCCAGGAGGAGCTCGGCATCCTCACGCCCGAGGTGCGGGCCCGCAAGGCCGCGACCGAGGCGCTGATGCGAGGCGACACCGCGGCACCCGCCGTGGACCCTGAGGTGGCTGAGGCGAAGCCGGCGAACGGCAACGGGTCGAACGGCACGAGCGCCCCGGCGAAGCCGGCCGCGACGGCACTCACGGACACGCCCCCGGTGCTGCCGGCGAAGCTCGCCGGCCTGGACCTGGGCCCGGCGTGCGAGCAGTGCGGCGGCATGATGCAGCGCACCGGCTCGTGCTACACGTGCTCGAGCTGCGGCAACAACACCGGCTGCGGCTAGTCGCGAAACAGACGCGGCTCGGACAGCTGAGACTCAGGAGGGGCGGTCTCTCGAGGCCGCCCCTCCTACGTTCGCGGAGGTGGCCGCGCGGCGGTCCGCGGGAAGCCGCACGGTGAATTCGGCGCCGCCGCCGGCCGCATCAGCAGCGCTGACGCTGCCACCGTGGGCGTCGACGATCGCCGCGACGATCGCGAGCCCGAGTCCCGCGCCGCCCGCTCCGCGGATTCGTCCTGAGTCCGCACGCCAGAAGCGCTCGAAGAGCTCCGCGGGGTCGCCCGAGGGCAGGCCGGGCCCGTGGTCGCGGACCACCAGCTCAACCTGACCGTTCTCGCGCCGGACGAACAGGTCGACGGGCGTTCCTGCCGGCGTGTGCGTCAGCGCGTTTCGCATCAGGTTGGCGATCACCTGCTGCAGCTGGTGCCGGTCACCGAGCACTACCGCCCGGGTGTCAGCGACGAGCTCGATCGTGCGCTCGGCGTCGGCCGCGCGGGCGTCCTCCACGGCATCGGACGCGAGGCGGTCGAGCTCGACGGGCTCGCGGATCGGCTCGCGCATCTCGTCGACCCGCGCGAGCGTGAGCATGTCGTCCACGAGCACGCCCATCCGCTTCGACTCCTCCTCGATGCGCCGCATTGCCTTCTCGGTCTCGGACCGCTCGCGCACGGCGCCCGTCCGGAACAGCTCGGCGTAGCCGCGGATCGACACGAGCGGCGTGCGCAGCTCATGCGAGGCGTCCGCGAGGAAGCGGCGAAGCCGGTT
>JBJMLG010000076.1:0-14078 GCA_045805385.1 Thermoleophilaceae bacterium | reverse complement strand
CTCGACGTAAGGCTGAGCGTGACAAGAACGTCCCGAAGACGCCGGCCGGGAATCCGATCCGCCAGCCCGACGGCGTGCCCACCCCGCACAACCCGACCTTCTTCGACGCGCTCCCCGGCCCCGCCCAGGTGAGCGGCGTCCCCAACTTCGTCATCAGCAAGTTCCGTGTCCCGCCGTTCCTCCTCCCCATCTACCAGGCGGCGGGCATTCAGTACGGGATCCGCTGGGAGATCCTCGCCGGCATCAACGAGATCGAGTCGGACTACGGCCGCAACCTCAACGTCTCCTCCGCGGGCGCCGTCGGCTGGATGCAGTTCATCCCCTCGACCTGGAAGATGTACGGCGTCGACGCGAACAAGGACGGCCGCAAGGATCCCTACAACCCGGTCGACGCGATCTTCGCCGCCGCCAAGTACCTCAAGGCCGCCGGCGGCGACCAGGACATCCGCCGCGCGATCTTCGCCTACAACCACGCGGGCTGGTACGTCGACTCGGTGATGCTGCGCGCGAAGCTGATCGCCGGCGTGCCGCCCGACGTGATCGGCTCGCTCACGGGCCTCACCGAGGGTCGCTTCCCCGTGTACGCGCACGCGCGCTACGCCGACGACATCACCGAGCAGCAGGCCCATAAGAAGATCAAGAAGGGTCACAACGCAGCCCGGCTCGTGGGCAGCAACTCCAACCGCAAGGGGATCAACATCTTCGCCAGGAAGGGCGCGCCGGTGGTCGCCACGAGCGACGGCGTGATCAAGAAAATGGGCCGCTCCAAGAAGCAGGGCCTCTACGTGGTGCTCCAGGACGCCTACGGCAACCAGTACACCTACTCGGGGCTCGGCAGCCTCGCGCGCGTGCATCCGGTGCCCAAGGACACGGGCTCGAAGCCGGCCAAGACGAGCGCCAACGCGCTGCCCGCCAACCAGAAGCTGCCGAAGCCCACGCAGGCCGCTTCCGCCGGCCGCCAGGTCACGAAGGCCGGCAAGAAGAAGGCAGCCAAGGTCAACGCACAGCGCTCCAAGAAGCTCGCCAAGAAGCAGGCCACCAAGCAGCGCCTCGCCGCGCACGGCAAGTCGAGCGGCCAAGGCGCAGCCACGCCGGCGGTGATCAGCAAGCAGCGCCTCTTCGCCAACCCGAGTCGCGCGGGCGCCAAGAGCCACGGCGGCCTCGACCAGATCTTCAACTCGCAGTCGGCGGGCGCGGGCTACACCACCTTCCGCAACTACTTCTCCCGTGCGCTCGGCCTGAACAGCAAGAACGCGACGCTGCGGCGCCTCCACAAGGGCTCGCACGTGGTGGGCGGCACGATCCTCGGCCGGCTCGGCAAGACCGATCGGAAGCTCGCCCCGCACGTGTACTTCCAGATCCGCCCGGCAGGCAAGGGCGCGCCGAACATCGACCCGAAGCCGATCCTCGACGGCTGGAAGCTGCTCGAGGCGACCGCCGTCTACCGCGCCTCGGGCCGCAACGCGCTCTACTCCTCGAGCGGCGACAACTTCTCGATCGGCCAGGTGCTGCTGCTGCCGAAGCCGCTGCTCGAGCGCCGCGTGCTCTCCGACGGCCGCATCGACATCTACCCGGCCGGCCGCAACGACATCCGCACCGGCCAGATCGACCGCCGCGTGCTGGCCACGCTCGAGTACCTCGCCGAGTCGGGCCTGCGGCCCACGGTGAGCTCGCTGAAGAGCGGCCACGGCTTCCTCACGGCGTCGGGCAACGTGTCCGAGCACTCGTCCGGCAATGCTGTCGACATCGCGGCGGTGAACGGCATACCTATTGCGGGCCACCAGGATCCGGGCGGGATCACCGAGACCGCGGTGAGACGCCTGATGATGCTGCAGGGCACGATGGCTCCCCACCAGATCATCTCGCTGCTCGACTTCGGCAAGAACACGCTCGCGCTGCCGGACCACTACGACCACATCCACGTCGGCTTCCAGCCGCTGTTCGGCACGAACGCCAAGGCGGGCAAGGAGGCGCTGGCCGTTCTGAAACCCGGCCAGTGGGACGACCTCGTGAAGCGCCTTGGCGAGATCCAGAACCCGGTCGTGCCGACGAAGCCGTCGAAGTTCTCGCTGCCGGTCCACAACGGCACGAAGACCGACACCTCCGGCGACTAGCGCCGCGCGCGCCCCCGTGGCCGCTAAAGGCTCCTTCGCGTTCGTACAGCTCGAGTTCGGCTTCGTCCTCGGCCCCGACGACGGCCGCTACGTGACCCGCTCGGGTCCCGGCACGGCCGCGGAGCGCGTCGTCGTGATCTCCACGCTGAACGCGCCCAAGCCCGCCCCGAGGCTGACGCGCCGCCGGCGGCCCAAGCAGGTGGCCGGGGCCGAAGCGCCCGTCATGCCGCTTGCCCGCGTCACGATGATCCACGCCGGCCCGTTCGCCAACCCGGCGGACGCCCGTTCGTGGCTGGGAGCGCTCGTGACCGACTCGGACGCGCTCCACTTCGAGGTCGACTCGGCCGTGCGCGACCTGAACCGCGTGCTCCGCGCGCACCGTGCCGCCGCCTCGGACCCCTACGCGCGCGACGTGAGCGCCGCCCAGGCGATCGCGGTCCGAGTGGGTTACGGCGACGGCGACCAGGTGGCGGACGGCAACTACACGGACGCCTACGAGATGCCGCGCGACGAGCGCCGGCGAAAGCGCTCGGAGCTGTTGCTCCCGAACGAGCGCCTCGCCGCCGTGCTGGCCGGGCGCGAGGACATCCTCGCCGCCGAGGAGCTCGTGCTGCGCGCGCGCGCCGACGTCGATGCCGGGCGTCCGCGCGAGGCAGCCCTGCAGGTGCGGGTGGCTCTCGAGGCACTGCTCGCGGAGCTCGGCGCGGACCAGCTCGGCGAGCGCCGCGCCGAGATCGAGGCTCGCCGCCCACTTGCGGCCGAGGCCGCGAACGCCGCGCTGGCGGGCGAGGTCCCGGCAGAGCTGAGCGAGGCCGTCGCGGAGACGGTCGCATTGCTCGAGTCCGCCCTGGCGCGGGTGCGCGCGAAGCAGTCGGCGGGCTCGTAAACACGCATCGATCTTTTCGTCCGCTTCACGGTGCGTTCACACCACGTGACGACGCTCTCCCTACCGTGCGTCGCGACAACAGGGAGAAAGAGATGAGCGGAATCCTCGACACCCGTACATACGACGCCCCGGAGGCCGCTGGCACGATGAACGCCATGAGCGAGGCCACACCGATCCCATTCGCCCGGCGCCGCAGCGGCCGCCGCACCGAAGAGCGCCCGGTCGCGAGAGCGATAGAAGCACGAAAGAGCCTGGGCACCGGCAGGGGCCGCGTCTGGCTGAACGGAATGGAAGTAGGCGGAACGGACCCCCGCTTCACCCACCTGGCCGGCAGCTACGACTGAGGCGCGAAGTTAGGCGCGCCCGCGGAGAGCGGGAAGGTGGCGGCGGGCAACCTTGTGGGTGCGAAAGCTTTGCAGCCGCCCAGAAGTTTGCCGGTCCGCGGTGCCCGAGTGCGCTCCGCGGACCGGCCATCCCTCCCCCGAGGACGGGATCCGCGCCTTCGCTGTGAAGCGTGTGGGCGAATCCGTGGCGCCAGTGTAAGGCCGCCTAGTGCGAATCGCAACAGGCTGCTCGGATTGTGTCAGTGCGCCATGCCGCGGCCGGCGTAGTAGCCGGCGGCGGCCGCGCCCACTCCGAGCACGACCGAGAGGCTGAGGTAGAGCAGCGCCTCGCCTCCGCGTCCCGACTCGATGTCGGTGAACACGTCGACCGAGAAGGTGCTGAACGTCGTGAATCCGCCGAGCACGCCGACCGCGAGCGCGGTGCGCAGCTCGGGGCTGAACCAGTCGCCGACCGAGACGAGCAGTCCCAGGAGGAAGGAGCCGCTCACGTTGATGACCACCGTGAGCCAGGGACGGACGTCGTTCGGAACCGCCGTGCCTAGGCCGTAACGCGCGAGCACACCGGCGGCACCGCCGACAGCCACGAGCAGCGGGGTCAGAGGTCCAGGGCCTCCAGGACGTCCTCGAGCTCGTCGACGACGTCGCCCTCCAGCTTCGCCTCCACCTCGCGGTCGTACGGCGTGGAGCCCTTGGTGACGATCGCGAGCTTGCCACCGGCGTCGCGCGTGACGGTCGGGAGCGATGCGACGGGATAGACCTCGAGCGAGCTTCCGATGCACAGCATCAGGTCGGCCTCGCTCGCGAGCGCGTAAGCCTCCGCCATAGCGCGCTCGGGCAGAAGCTCGCCGAACAGCACCACGTCCGGCTTGAGCGGGCGGATGCACGCCTCGCACTCCGGCGTTCCGGCGCCCGCCTCGAGCTGCTCGAGCACGCGGTCGATGCCGACCTTGGCGCCGCACTCGGGACATACGCACAGCTCGATCGAGCCGTGCACCTCGATCACGTTCTGGGACCCCGCACGGCGGTGGAGCCGGTCGATGTTCTGCGTGATCACAGCGCGGACGACGCCGCGCTCCTCGAGCTCGGCGATGATCTCGTGCGCGCGGTTGGGACGCTTGTCGCCGAGCGACGCGAACCGCTCGCCGTAGAAGTGCCAGAAGCGGTCCGGGTCGCGGCGGAACACGTCGATGTGCGCGACCTCCATGGGATCGACCTTCTCCCACAGGCCCTTGCCGGGCGTGCGGAAGTCGGGGATGCCCGACGGCACGGACACCCCCGCCCCGGTGAGCACGACGGCCCTGCGCGACTCGGCGAGCAGCTCCGCCACCCGCGCCGCTCCGCGGGCCGATGCGCCGGTCTCCGTCGTCACGTGCCCTGGAACCTCGGGCGCCGCTTGCCGAGGAACGCGCCGATGCCTTCCTTGGCATCCTCCGAGCCGAACGCCTCGCCGAACGCCTCGCCCTCCACGCGCAGGCCCTCGTCGAGATCGCCCTGAGCGGCCACCGTCTTGATCTTCGAGATCGCGATCGGCGCCTGCTCGGCCATCTTGCGCGCCCACAGCAGCGCCGTGTCGAATAGCTCGTGGTCCGGCACCACCTGGTTCGCGAGCCCGGCACGGTACGCCTCGTACGCCCCGATCGGGGTGCCGGTGAGGTTCATCTCGAGCGCCTTGCCCTCGCCCACGAGCCGCGGCAGCCGCTGGGTGCCGCCGAAGCCGGGGATGATGCCGAGGTTGATCTCGGGCTGGCCGAAGGTGGCCGACTCGGCGGCGAGGCGGAAGTCGCAGGCCATCGCGAGCTCGCAGCCGCCGCCGAGAGCGAGCGAGTTCACGGCCGCGATCGTGACGGTCGAGGACTTCTCCATGGCGCGCATGAAGCCGTGCGCCGACTCGAGCAGCTCCCGTCCCTCCTTGTCCGGCGACATCTTCGTGAACTCCTTGATGTCGGCCCCGGCGGAGAACGTGAAGATGTTCGAGGAGGCGAACACCACCGCTCGAGCGTTTCCGTCGACCTCGCCCCACAGCTCGCTCAGCTCCCCCACGACCTGAGGCGAGAGCGGGTTGGCCGGCGGGCGGTTCAGCCAGACGATCGCGATGTCGCCGCGCGTCTCGAGCGCCACGGTCTCGCGCGACTGGCCCTCGTCGGGCTGGGGGTACGGGAAGAACCCCTGGCCGGTCTTCTTGCCGAGCCGCCCCTGGTTCACCAGCCGGCGCAGGATCAGTGGCGGCGCGAAGTATTCGCCCCAGTCGCGCTCCGCGCGCTCGAGCGCCGCGAGTACGTCGTCGAGGCCCTGCTCGTCCGCACGTGCGAACGGCCCAGGCAGGATGCCCGCGCCCATCATCATCCCGATCTCGATGTCCTTCACAGACGCGACGCCCTCCTCGAGCACGAGGCAGGACTCCACGAGCGCCTTCAGGCCGAAGCGCTCGACGAGCGTCCCCGTCGCGGTCTGATCAGCTGCCGTGCTCATAGAAGCCCTTTCCGGTCTTGGCGCCGAGGTTGCCCTGCTCGACCAGCTCCTTCATTCCGGAGTGGACGTAGTAGCGGTCGCCGTAGCTGTCCTTCAGGTGCTCGGCCACATGCAGGACGGTGTCGAGACCGAGCAGGTCGGTGAGGAAGAACGGTCCCATCGGCACCGTCTTCGACTCCTGCACCACGCGGTCGATCTCCTTGTAGTCGATGCCCTCCTCCTGCTGCACGCGCCACACCTCGGCGACCGCGGAGTTGAGGATCCGGTTCACCACGAAGCCCGGCACCTCGCCGCAGACGATCGGCGTCTTGCCGATCTGCATCGCGAAGTTGCGCGCGGCGCCGAGCGTCTCCTCGGAGGTCTCGTCGCCCTCGATGACCTCGATCAGGCGCATCATCGAGGCGGGGTAGAAGTAGTGGAAGCCCACGACCTTGTCCGGGCGGCTCGTGGCCTCGCCGATCTCGGTGATCGAGAGCGAGGACGTGTTCGAGCTGAGGATCGCGTGGCCCGGCGTGACCGCGTCGAGGTCCGCGAACACGGATTGCTTGATCGGCATGCGCTCCGGCACGGCCTCGATCGCGAAGTCCACGTCGCCGAAGCCCTCGTACTCGGTGGTCCCGGTGATGCGACCGACGATCTGCTCGAGCTGGGCGTCGGCCTGCTCCGCGGTGATCTTCTCCTTATTCACGAGGCCGGCGAGCTGTCCCTGCGTGACCTGGCGCGCCTTCTCGAGGCCCTGGTCGACGAACTTCTGCTCGACGTCCTTCAGCACCACGGGAATGCCCGAGGTGGCGATGGTCTGGGCGATCTCGCCCCCCATCGTGCCGGCGCCCACGACGGCGGCTTTGAAAACGAACATTTAGATGAGTTCCTTCCGGTCTGGCGGCTGGCGGAAGGCTACAGAGATGCCTCTTCGTGAGCCTCCGTCGTGAAGCGGCGGATCGTGCGAGCGAGCGAGTCGGACAGGGCGCGCCTGATGAAGAGCGCGTTCGTGATCTTGCCGAGCACGCCGGTGCGCATCACAGTGTTCGGCGCCAGCTCGTACTCGAGCTCGAGCGCCATCTCGCAGCCGGCGTCCGTCTGGGCGAAGCTCGCGGTCTGCGTGCCGGTGAGCGCCTCCTCGAACACGCGCGTGACGATGCGCGTGGAGCCGTCGTCGGCGCGCGTGTGCTCGAGCACGCGCTCGGTCACGATCCCGCGCCCGCCGGGTATCGAGCGCCAGACGAGCTTGCCGCCGGGGTACGGCCAGCCGTCGCGCTTCTCGTTCAGGTGCGCGAAGCCCTCCACGAATGTGGCCCAGCGGTCGGTGTTGGTCCAGAGCGCCGCGGCGGTCACCGCGGGCACGTCCACCGGCCCGTCAGCACGCGCGACGCTCACCGCTCGCCGTACACCTCGCTCACGATCGCGTCGATCGAGCGGGCCACCGATTCGAGGAAGGGCCGCACCTCGGCCTCGAGCCGCTCGTACTCCGCCTGCCCCTCGTCGGTGATCGAGTAGTAGCGGCGGCTGCGGCGCTCGGGATGCTCCCACTCCCCCTTGATCAGGTTCCGCGCCTCGAGCTGGCGAAGCAGCGGATACATCGTGTTCGGATTGACGGACAGCACCCCGGCGGTCGCGTCGGAGATGCGCTCCATCAGCTGGTTGCCGTACGAGGGGCCCGACTGGATGTAGTGGAGGACGAGCAGCGGGAGGACCGCCCGCCGGCGGAGCTCCCCCGTGAACGGGTCGGGCCCGCCCCCGCCACGCCGCCCGGCGGTTGCCGCCGCCTCGCGCGGATCGGCGACGCGCGTGGTCTCCGCCACCGCCTCGCGGGCGGCCTGGGAGCTCGGCTTGCGGCGCGGAGGCACGTGGGCATCGTGACAAAAGGAGAGGCCGCCCAACGGGGCGGCCTCTCCAGAAGCGAATCCGTGGAGCGGGAGCGGCTAGGCAGCGGCCGTGGCCGGCTCCTCCACGCGGCGAGGCATCAGCACCTCGCGCGCGATCACGAGGCGCTGGATCTGCGACGTGCCCTCGTAGAGCTGCATGATCTTCGCGTCGCGCATCAGCTTCTCGACCGGGTACTCCTTGATGAAGCCGTACCCGCCGTAGACCTGCACGGCGTCCGTGGTGACCTCCATCGCGCTGTCGGCCGCGAAGCGCTTCGCGTGCGACGAGGCGAGCGTGTTGCGCAGGCCGGCGTCGAGCAGCGCGCCCGACTGCCAGGTGAGCAGGCGACCGGCCTCCACCTTGGTCGCCATGTCGGCGATCATGAACTGGATCGCCTGGTGCATCGCGATCGGCACGCCGAACTGCACGCGCTCCTTGGAGTAGTCGCGCGCGAACTCGAAGGCGGCGCGCGCGATGCCGACTGCCATGGCGGCGACGCCCGGGCGGGTGCGGTCGAGGGTCATCATCGCGAGCTTGAAGCCGTGGTTCTCCTCGCCGAGGAGGTTCTCGGCGGGGACCTCGACGTCGTTGAACGTGATCGTGGCGGTGTTGGAGGCACGCTGTCCGAGCTTGTCCTCCTTCTTGTCCACGACGACGCCCCAGTCCTTCTCGACGACGAAGGCGGAGATGCCGCGGTGGCCGGCCTCCTTGTCGGTCTTGGCGTAGACCGTGAAGTAGTCCGCGTAGCCGCCGTTCGTGATGAAGCACTTGCTGCCGTTGATCACGTACTTGTCGCCTTGGCGGACGGCGGTGGTGCGCATGCCCGACACGTCGGAGCCGGCGTCAGGCTCGGTGAGGCAGAACGAAGCGAGCTTCGGAGCCTCGGTCAGCTGGCCGAGGTACTTCCTCTTCACGTCCTCGGAGCCGCCGAGGATGATCGGCGCGGTGGCGAGGCCGTTACAGGCGATCGAGGTGCCGATGCCGGAGCAACCCCAGCCCAGCTCCTCCTCGATGAGACAGCCGCTCAGGTAGTCGAGCCCCGGTCCGCCGTACTCCTCCGGGATGTGGGAGTTCATGATCCCGAGCTCCCAGGCCTTCTCGAGGATCTCCTGGGGCCAGGTGCCGTCCTTGTCGTACTCCCAAGCGACGGGGCGCATCTCCTTCTCGGCGAAGGAATGCGCCATCTCGCGCAGGTCCTTCTGCTCGTCGGTAAGCGTGAAATCGACCACGGATGCTCCTTGTGCTGCGGTTCGTTACGGGCGCGCTACGCGCCTCGGCAAAGACTCGATTGATTCGTCAGTCAATGACTGCCCAAATGGTACCCGACCAGGGGTGGGCCGAAAACCGGTACCCGCATCCGGCATGCCGCCCCTAGCCCATACGGGCTAGCTGCGGCGTCACCCGAAAAGCGCTCGTAAAGCGAAATAGAGGCCGATCGCCATCGCCACTAGCGTGAACACCAGCAGCCCGACCTGGTCCGGGTAAAGCGCCGGCCTCCCGGGTGCGAACGACCTACGGCGTAAGCGGCGCCACATAGCGGCAAACTGTACGGCGTGGAGGGCGCTTTTCCGATCGTCGTGATCGTCGTCTGCATCGGCGCGCTGGTCGCCGCGCTGATCGCCTTCATCGGCTCGGGGAAGCTGTACGAGAACATCGGCAAGGGCGGCCTCACGTTCGACAGCGAGGAGCCGGGCACCGGCCCGGCGCCCCCGCCGCAGAGTCCGGCGGCGCGCGCCGAGGCGGAGGCGGAGATCCGCCAGATGGTCGAGGCGAAGTCCGCCCGCAGGCAGGCGCGCGGCGAGGCGCCGCTCGACGTCGACGCCGAGGTCGCGGCTCTGACCAGGCCGCCGGAGACGCAGATGGACGCGGCTCTCAGGGACGAGGTGCGCCAGCTCGTGATCGCGAGCAACGAGCGGCGTGCGCGTCGCGGCGAGCAGCCGCTCGACGTGGACGCCGAGGTGGAGCGGCAGCTGCGTGAGCTGGGGTCCGGATAGAGGGGTTCGCCCCGCGTCCCGATCGGATATAGATACGCCCATGCCACGCGGACGACGCTACGAGCTGGACGAGCTGCTGATCCGGCCGGGGACGTACTTCAACCCGCAGACCGAGGTGATGGTCGTGGTCGACGACTCGCCGTCGATCGACTCAGAGATCTTCAACCTCGAGGAGTTCGAGGGGGCCGACTGGGTGCTCCTGAACGACGAGCTCCCGATCGACGAGCCCCGCCGCGACGAGTTGCTCGAGAACTTCCAGGCTCTGCACCACGGCGGCGATGGCCGCTCGGCGCCGCCGGACGACGACGTCGGCGACGACGACGTCTCCCTGGAAGACGCCGGCCTCAGCGAGGACTACGAGGAGGAGTAGCCCGCGCCGAGGCCGGTCCTGCACCCGTTCAGCGCGCGGGTGCGAGCCGCTGCCTGCGGTGGAGCGGCAGCTTGAGGCGCGAGCGCGGGCGGCTGGCGTCGCGCTCGAGCTGCTCCGCCTGCAGGCGGAGCATCTCCACGAGCGGTGCGCTCGTGTAGAAGGGGTCGGAAACCGCCCGGCCGTCGGTGAGCGCGACGGCGGCGCGCACGCGTCCGCCGGCCTCGGCGACGAGCGCCCGGCCGTCGATGGCCTTCTGGCTGTCGACTGCCGCGAGCCGGACGAGCTCGAGCTCCGCTCCGTTGCCGTTTCTTATGACGATCTGGTCGCTCATCAGGTTCTCCTTTCGGATAACCAAGGTGACAGGCGCCGGTCATAAAGGCAAATGAAGGCTTGCAGGGTATGCGATAAGATGCGCTAATGCTCGACGTGCGCAGGCTGCGGGTGCTCCGCGAGGTCTACAAGCACGGCTCGTTCTCGGCCGCTGCCGAGACCCTCGCCTACACGCAGTCGGCCGTCTCGCAGCAGATCGCAGCCCTCGAGCGCGAGTGCGGCGCAAAGCTCGTGCAGCGCGGCGCGCGCGGTATTCGCCTCACGCAGGCGGGCGAGGTCCTCGTCCGTCACGCGGACGTGGTGCTGGCGCAGCTCGCCGACGCAGAGGCCGAGCTCGAGGCCCTGGCTGGCCTGCGCGGCGGCCGCCTTCGGCTCGCCACCTTCCCGAGCGCAGGCGCCTCGCTGCTGCCGGTCGCAGTCTCCCTCTTCCGCGAGCAGCATCCGGCGGTGGAGCTCTCGCTCATCGAGGCCGAGCCGCAGGACTCGCTGCCTCAGGTGAAGGCCGGCGAGATCGACATCGCGCTCATGTACGAGCCCCACCTGGCCGGCGACGACGCACTCACCGGGCTCGAGCACCGGCACCTGCTCGACGATCCGATGTACGTCGTGCTCCCGATCGATCATCCGCTCGTGAAGAGGAAGCGGGTGCGCATGGGCGATCTTTCCGCCGAGCCATGGGTGAACCCGTCGTCGAACCACTGTGGCTCGCACGAGATGCTGCTGCGCGCGACCCAGCGCGCCGGCTACGAGCCTCGGATCGCGTTCCAGACGGACGACTACAACGCGATCCAGGGACTCGTGGCGGCGGGCGTGGGCGTGGCCCTGATCCCGGCACTCGCGCTCACGGCAGCGCGCGAGGACGTGGCGGTGCGGCCGCTGTCCGACGCGCGGATCGCGCGCGGGATCGGCGTCGCGTCGCTGCCGTCGGCCCAGCGCTCTCCCGCCGCAGCGGCCATGCTCGACATGCTGGTCCTCGCCGCCGAGCGCTTCGAGGACGGCGCTCCCCTCGCCGAAGCGGTGTAGACCCGGACCGCGCCGGCGCGGGTGGCTGATCCGGCGACCGGCTCACATAGGCTTCCGCCGTCGTGCGGATCCGTCCGATCTACTACCTCACCATCTTCATCCCGATCGCGGTAGCTCTCGAGCTCGCCAACGCCGGGGCAGTGATCATCTTCGCCACCTCGGCGCTCGGGGTGATTCCCACCGCCGCGATGATGGGCGAGGCCACGGAGCAGCTAGCCGCGCGCTCGGGGCCCGGCATCGGCGGACTGCTCAACGTCACGTTCGGCAACGCGCCGGAGCTGATCATCGCCTTCTTCGCGCTGCTGAAGGGGCTCCAGGAGGTGGTCAAGGCGTCGATAGTCGGCTCGATCATCGGGAACATCCTCCTGGTGCTCGGGGCGTCGATGCTCGTGGGCGGGCTCAAGCGCGACCGGCAGTACTTCAACCGCACCGCGGCGAACGCGCAGGCCGCGATGCTGCTGCTGGCGCTGGTGGCGCTGGTGATGCCGGCGATCTTCGAGCTGATCCACGGTGGACGGCTTCCCGCCGTGTCGCAGGAGCGGGTGGACTACAGCTCGACGGTCGAACACCTGTCGCTCGCGGTCGCAATCGTGCTGATCCTGAGCTACGTGCTCGGCCTCGTCTTCTCGCTGAAGACGCATCGCAGGCTGTTCAACCCGTACACGGAGGAGTCGCACGAGGAGGGCGAGGAGCCGTGGACGGTGCGCCGCGCAGTCGGGTTGCTCGCGGTCGCCGGCGTGCTCGTGGGACTGATGAGCGAGATCCTCGTCGGATCGATCAGCGAGGCCGCCTCGAAAGCGGGCCTCTCGGAGTTCTTCATCGGCGTGATCGTCGTCGCGATCATCGGCAACGCGGCCGAACACTGGGTCGCCGTCGTGGTGGCGGCGAAGGACAAGATGGACCTCGCCGTGAACATCGCGGTGGGATCGAGCGCCCAAGTGGCGCTGTTCGTCGCGCCCGTGCTTGTCGTGCTGTCGTTCCTGTTCGGCCACGGGCCGATGTCGCTCGTGTTCAACGGCTACGAGATCGGCGCGCTCCTCTTCGCGGTGCTGATCGCGAACTTCCTCACGCAGGAGGGGGAGTCGAACTGGTTCGAGGGCGTGCAGCTGCTGTCGGTGTACGTCGTGCTCGGGCTGGTCTTCTACTACGCCTGAGCGGGCCGCCGTGCTGGCCGACGTCGTCAACTTCCTGCGCTGTCCCCACTGCGACGGGGATCTGAGGCTCGCCGACGGCGCGCTGCGCTGCGAGGCCGGCCACACATTCGACCTGGCCCGCCAGGGCTACGCCTACCTCCTGCCGGGCGGTGTGCGCCCGGGCGGCGACAGCGCCGCCATGATCGAATCGCGCGAGGCGTTCCTCGGCGCAGGGCACTTCGGGCCGATCTCCGAGGCGCTCGTCGAGGCCGCCGGACCGACCGCTGGTTGCGTGGCTGACCTCGGAGCGGGCACCGGGCACCACCTGGCTCGCCTCCTCGACCGCAACTCCGAGGCCTCGGGACTGGCGCTCGAGCTGTCGAAGCATGCACTCAGACGAGCCGCGCGGGCCCACGCGCGCATCGGTGCGGTCGGCTGCGACGTGTGGCGCGCGCTACCGGTCCGCTCGGAGTCGATCTCGGTCGCAGTGAGCGTCTTCGCCCCGCGCAACGGCGAAGAGATCGCTCGCGTGCTTCGCCCCGGCGGTGCACTCGTGGTGGTCGCGCCCACGCGCCGCCACCTCACGGAGCTGATCACCCCGCTCGGCATGCTGAGCGTGGACGAGCGAAAGCGCGAGCGCCTCGGCGAGCAGCTCTCGCCGCATCTCCGGCCGGAGTCCGAGACGGCCCGCGAGTGGAGCATGTGGCTCACGCACGAGGAGCTGGGCTGGCTCGCCGGGATGGGGCCGAGCGCGTTCCACACCGATCCCGAGGAACTCGCTGAGCGAATCGCACGCCTGCCGGAGCCGATGGCCGTGACCGCCTCGGTCACGGTGTCCGTGCACCCGCGCTAGATCGCGGCGGGCAGCGACTGCATCAGCTCCGGCGGGAGCATCAGCATCATGCCCGCGGCCGAGCCGGCCGCGGCCTTGCGCCGGTCGGCGAGCACTGAGATGGCGATGCCGGCGCCGAACAGGCCGGCCACCACGGCGAGGCTCTGCAGCGGGCCGATGTGCACCCACTCCTCGAGGATCAGCTTCACGCCCACGAACGCGAGCACGACGGCGATCGTCTCGTCGAGGTAGCGGAAGCGCTTTACCAGCCCCTCGACCAGCACGAACAGCGCGCGCAGCCCGAGCAGGGCGAACACATTGCCCATCCAGATCACGAACGAGTTGCGCGTGATCGCGAAGGCGGCGGGGATCGAGTCGATCGCGAAGGCGATGTCCGCGAACACGAGCGCGGCGAGGCAGAGGAACAGCGGGGTCGCGTGGCGACGGCCGCGCTGCGTCACGAACCAGCGGTTGCCGCTGAAGCGCCCGCTCACCGGATAGACGCGGCGCACCGCGCGCACCAGCAGGTTGGTCTCCGGGTCCACGTTCTCGTCCACGCCGTGGAAGATGCGCCACGCGAGCGCGAGCAGCAGAAGCGCCATCGGGTAGATCGCCCAGTGGAACTGCTCGAGCAGCGCGACGCCGCCGAGGATCGCGCCGCCGCGCAACACGAGCGCCGCGACGATGCCCCAGAAGAGCGCCTTCCCGCGGAGCTCG
>JBJMLG010000075.1:0-5765 GCA_045805385.1 Thermoleophilaceae bacterium | reverse complement strand
TAGGAGTCCTTTTCGATCAGCACCTGTGCCGGGAATACATCGGCGACCTCAGCTTCGACATAAAGGCTGCGCGTCTATTCGGGTGCTAGTTCGCCGCCGCAGGGCTCGATCCGCCCGTCATCGCCGCTGTCGGAGACCGTCTGCAACGGAACTTGCGTCCGAGCGGCCGGGCTAGGATACGCGCGCTCTTGTCCTTCCTGATCGACGCTCCGTGGCTGTACGCGAAAGGCGCGGCCTACGCCCGGCTCGCGCCCGAGGGCGCGCAGGGGAACGTCGCGCGCGCCGCCGCCGCGACCACGATCGCCGGGTTCTGGGCCGTGTCGGTCTCGCTCTACCTGAACGCCAAGTGGACGAAGCCGCTGTGGGAGTCGTGCGGGGCGAAGAGCGGCCGCGACTTCATGATCAACTCCGGCGTGCTCCGCCTCGATCACAAGCGCAAGGACCCGGCCATGCACCTGGCCGCGGGCGCCGTCTTTGCGACCTATCCGCTCTGGCTGCTCGCCGGCTACCGCCGCGGCCGCCGGGCGCGAATGCGCCGCGCGTGAGCGCCCGCGAGCGACTGGTCGAGGCGCTGCGCGAGCACGCCCTCGTGATCGGCGAGGTCACGCTCACGAGCGGACGCACCGCGCAGTACTACGTGGACGCCAAGCGCGCGATCCTGCTGCCCGCCGGCTTCACTGCGATGGGCGAGCTGGTCGCCGAGCAAGTGGCCGCGCTCGGCGCCACCGCGGTCGGCGGCATGACGATGGGCGCCGATCCGATCGCCTGTTCGGCGCTCGCGGCGGGCGCCGACGTGAAGGCCTTCTTCGTGCGCAAGGAGGTCAAGCAGCACGGGCTGTCGCGTCCGATCGAGGGGCCGCCGCTCGAGCGGTCCGACCGCTGCCTGGTCGTGGAGGACGTCGTGACGACGGGCGGCTCGACCGTGGCGGCTATCCAGCGCATCTTCGAGGCCGGTCACCAGATCGTGGGCGTGGTGAGCGTGCTCGACCGCCTGGCCGGCGGCGCCGACGCGATCCGCGAGGCCGCTCGCGGCGCGCCCTACGTGGCGCTCACGACGATCGACGACGTCTACCCCGACCGCCCCGACCGCTAGGTAGCCCTGCGGGCGGTCAGTCCGCGAGGCTAGTGCGTGAGCGTCACCTTGCTGAGGCCGTGCGGGTGGTCGATCTCGACCCCGCGCAGCTCGGCCAGGTGGAACGCCGCGACCTGCCCCGGCACCACGGCCAGGAAGGCGGCGAGCCAGTCGGGCGCGCCGTCGGGCAGCGGTATCGCCACGTCGGCTGTATCCAGCAGCGCCTGCGACTGGGCCACCACGACCGCCGGCACTGAGCGCTGCCTCAGGGTGGCGAGCAGCTCGGCCCCCTGCCCCTGGCGGTCGCGCCCGGCCGTGAGCCACACCCAGTTGCCGCTCGTGAGCGCGGCGATCGGGCCGTGCAGCAGGTCGGGCGGTGAGAAAGCCTCGGCTGTGATGCCGGCGAGCTCGCGGATCTTCAGCGCCGTCTCGTACGCGGTCGCGAAGCTCACGCCTCTCCCCACGGAGGTGAGGCGCGTGGCGTCGCGCAGCACGTCGAAGCGCGAGCGCGACGCGAGCTGTTCCTCCACGACCGCGGTCAGAAGCTTCGGCAGCTCGGCGAGTCCGCGTGCACGCTCGTCGTCCGGCGCGAGCGCCTGGGCGAGTTGCACGAGCGCATGGAGCGAGGCGACGTAGGTCTTCGTGGCCGCCAGCGATTCCTCCGGACCGGTCGCGAGCGGCACGACCACGTCGGCCTCGCTCGCGAGCGGGGAGCCCTCGTCGTTGGTGACCGCGATCGTGGGCCTGCCCTGGCTGCGTGCGGCCGCCAGCACGCTCACGATGTCGGGCGACTGGCCGGACTGGGAGATCGCCATCGCCGCGGCGCCGCCGAGGTCGGGGGCGCGCGCGGGGTCGGCGTAGAGCGACGGCGCCGCGAGCGCCACGTTGAGGCGCACGGCTGAGCCGAGGAGGTATTGCCCGTAGCGCGCCGCGTTGTCGGAGCTGCCGCGCGCTGCCACCACGAGGTAGCGAACGTCTTCGCGCTTAAGCAGCGCCGCCGCGCGCTCCGCGGCTTCAGCTCCCGCGTCCGCCCGCCGTGCGAGCACAGCGCCCTGCTGGCGCAGCTCGTCCTCCAGGCGGGTGTGGGTGCTCATGGCTCGGCACCCTACGCGCGCCGCGGCGCCGCCCGCAAGTACCGCCGCATGGAGAGCCGGTTGAGCGGGTATGGCGCCGGCATGGGCAAGCATGGACGTGGCCCCCGGCGTGCAGGCGTCTCGGCGATTGCGCTGGCGCTGGCGGTCGCCGGCTGCGGGGGAGGCGGCGGCGGCGACGGCGCCACCACCGTGCAGCGAAGCGCCGTTCAGAAGGCCCGCGCGGGCGAGAAGTCGCCTCAGGCGGCGGTCTCCCAGCAGTCGAAGGCGGCGGCTAGCGGCGAGCGCAAGGTGAAGGCCAAGGTGGTGCGCGGCCCGCACGGCTCGGTGGCGGTGGCGGTGCCCGTGTACGTGAACGGCAAGGGTCCGTTCGCCTTCATCCTCGACACCGGCGCGTCGCAGTCCGTGATCGACACCACGCTTGCGCGGGAGTTGAAGCTCCAGAAGACGGGCGACAAGGCGCCCGTGCAGGGGGTCGCAGGCAGCACCGTGGCGCGCGAGGTCGTGATCGACAGGTGGCGCGTCGACAAGATGCCTCTGCGCACGCTCGCCGGCGTCGCCGTGGGGCTGGCGAGCGGCGACAAGCAGGCGGGCGTGGCGGGATTGCTCGGCTCCGACGTGCTGAGCGGCTTCGAGTCGGTGGCGATCGACTACCAGAAGCAGGTCGTCACGCTGCGGCCGAGGAAGCGCTGAGCTCCGGCTCGTGCGCCGCCAGCCACTCGTCGAGCGCCTCCACCTTGTGCGTGTTCTCGGCGGTCTCGTACGAGGTGATCCTGCCCCAGCGGATGGTCCCGTAGATCGCGCCGCGGTTCTCGTAGACGCGCTCGCCGCTCGGCGCGGTGAGCTCGTCGGTGTAGACCAGGCAGAACGTGGTGTTCCACGGCGGCCCGGTGGCAAGGATCTTCGTGGCCTCGAGCTGCAGGCCCACGCGCACGAAGCGCCGCACCCAGCGTTCGAGCGCCTCGCGGCCGCGCACCTCGCCGCCCCAGGAGCTCTCGCCCGGGAACACGAAGCGCACGTCCTCGGCGTAAGACTTGAAGAGCGGCTCGGGGTCGCCCGCCCGCAGGCTCCGGAGGTTGCGCAGGAAGAGGCGACGGAGCAGCCACGTGTAAATCGCCTGCAGCGCCGGGACGCTCAGCAGGAGGAGGCCCGCGCGTCTCATGCCGCCATCGGCGTGGTCTCGCGCACGAACTCGCGCAGCACGCGGGCCAGCTCGAGCGGCTGGTCCTCCGGGATGAGCGTGTAGCTGTCGGCGATCTCGACGAGTCGCCCCTGCGGCAGCAACTCGGCAAGCCGCCGGCCGTGCTCGGGCGGCATCACGCGATCCTCCGTCGCCCACACCACGAGGGCCGGCCGATCGAACGAACGCAGCTGTTCGGCGGCCTTCACGAACGCGTCACGCTCGAGCGGGTGCACGTACTTGGCGAGATCCCGGCGCACCTCGGGCTGCGTCGTGAGCGGGCGCAGCCAGTCGTCCATCACCTCGTCCGGCACGGGTCGCTTCGACATCCAGCCGTAGGTGATCGGTGTGCGCCGCAGCGCCCGGAGCTTGAGCGCGCGTACGGCGAGCGCGAGGACGCCTGGCATGCGGCCGGTGAGCTGCAGGTTCTTGCCGGGCAGGCCCGGCGGGAAGTTGTCGAACGCTTCGCACGAGGTGAGCACGAGCCGCGCCACGCGGTCGTTCCCGGACAGCAGCTGCGGGCCGCCCCAGTCGCTCGCAACGAGCGTGGCGTCGCGCAGCTCGAGCCGCTCGAGGACCTCCACCAGGATGCCCACTTGGCCGCGCAGCGAGAGGTCGGCGTCGTCGTTCATCGGGATCCGGTGGCCGCCGAGCGGCAGCGTCGGCACCACGCAACGGTGGTCACGGCACAGCTCGCCCACCACATTTCGCCACAGCGAGCCGTTCATCGTGGCGCCGTGGATCAGCACGAGCAGCGGGCCCTGTCCGGTGTCCTCGTACTCGATCGTGCCTGCGGACAGCTGAATCTCGGCCATTGCTCCACCTCTCAACGGGGACCTAGATAGATCGCTCTAGCGGTAAGGTATCGAAATGGCCGCGAGCACGAAGGACCGCATCCTCGACACCACCGCCGAGCTGTTCCGCCGCTACGGCTACACCGGCACAGGCATGAAGCAGATCGTGGCCGAGGCGCAGGCGCCGTTCGGATCGCTCTACCACTTCTTCCCGGGCGGCAAGGAGGAGCTCGGGCGCGAGACGATCCGCCGCTCGGGCCAGATGTACCTCGAGCTGTTCGAGGCGATCGTCGGCCCGGCGCCCGACGCCGTGACCGGCGTGCGCGACTTCTTCCAGGGCGCGGCAGCGGTGCTCGAGGAGACCGATTACGCCGACGCGTGCCCGATCGCGACCGTCGCCCTCGAGGTGGCGAGCATGAGCGAGCCCCTCCGCGAGGCGACAGCCGACGTGTTCAACAGCTGGATCGACGCTGCGACGGCGCGGCTCGAGGCCGAGGGCGCCAGTGCGCGCGACGCGCGCGCGGCGGCGATCTCGATCATCGCGTCGCTCGAAGGCGCGTTCGTGCTGAGCCGGGCGCTCAAGAGCACGGAGCCGATGCGCGTCGCCGGCGAGGACGCTGTGGATGTAGTCCGCCAGGCGGTGAATGCAGGGGAGTAGCTTTCTGGCCATGCCGTCGGCCTGGCCCGCCGTGCCGTACGAGGAGTGGAGCCCCACCCTCGACACGCTGCATGCGCACACGCAGGTGCTCGGCAAGCTTGCCGTGGCTCTCGCGCCGCCGGAGCCCGAGCTCCAGCACGCCGCGCTCCGGCTGACCGCGCGCGGCTGGGAGACGCAGCCGCTGCCCGCGCCGGACGGCTCGGGGGCGATCGTGGTGGCGCTGGACCTGAGGACGCATGAAGCGGTGGTCGAGCACACCAACGGCCGCGAGAAGCGCGTGCCGCTCACGCCGAACCGGCCGGTCGGCGACGTGGCGACGGAGCTCCTCGCGGAGGTCGGCACCCTGGCCGGCCCGGTCGAGATCAATCCAACGCCGCAGGAGGTCGAGTGGACCGTCCCACTCGACGAGGACCACGAGCACGCGACCTACGACCCCGCCCAGGTCGCGCCGTACTTCCTCGCCGCCACACAGGCCGCGCTGGTGCTCGCGGAGTTCCGCGCGCCGTACCGCGGGCGATCGACGGCGGTAAACGCATGGTGGGGATCGTTCGACCTCGCCGTCAGCCTCTTCTCGGGCGAGCCGGCCGACCCGCCCTCCGACGACTTCATCATGCGCAACTCGATGGACTCGCAAGAGGTCGCGATCGGCTGGTGGCCGGGCGATCCGAAGTTCGGCGAGGCGGCTTTCTACTCGTACGCCCACCCCGCGCCCGACCATTTCAAGAACGCGACGCTGTCGCCGCCGGGGACACGCTGGCACGACGATCTCGGCCTGTTCGTGCTCGACTGGGAGGACGTGCGCACGAGCCCCGACCCGCACGCGACCGCACTCGAGTTCATGCGGTCGTCGTTCCGCCACGCCTGCCTGGTCTGCGAGTGGGAGCCGGCGCTGCTCGAGAGCGCCGAGGGCAACCCGCCGCCGGTGCACTGAAGCGCCCCGAGCAGCTCTCACAGGGGCTCTCAGCGTGGC
>JBJMLG010000074.1:0-16477 GCA_045805385.1 Thermoleophilaceae bacterium | reverse complement strand
GAAGAGATCGCGGAAGTACGGCCGGATCTCGGGATGCAGCCGCACGAAGCTGCGCTCGGCCAGCGCGTTCCGCTCGATCCTGCCCTTGAACAGCTCCAGGCTCGTGCGCTGAAGGTGCTCTCCGACGGCGTTGCGCGCGTACAGCAGCCGGAAGCCCTGCTGGTCGTGCGCTCGCTTGGCGATGTCGAGGTCCTCGTAGCCGTACGGGAGCGCCTCGTCGAAACCGTCCACTGCCTCGAGCAGGGCCCGCTTCACCGACACGTTCGCCGTACAGAAGCGGCCCCAGCCTGCCTCGTCGCCGCGGATGCGGCCGTAGTCGAACTGGATGCCGCGGTCGAGCCAGCGCATGAACGGCGTCACGCGGAGCTCGCGTGCCCAGCGCACGTGGCCGAGCACGCCCACGTCCATCCCCGGGTGGTGGGCGTGCCAATCGAGGTGCTCCTCCACGAGGCGGGGTTCGGGCAGCACGTCGTCATCGAGGAAGAGAACGAGCGGGGTGCCGATCTCGCGCCAGCCGGCGTTGCGCGCCGCAGACGCGCCGCGGCGCGGCGCCTTCGCGAGGCACGTCCGGTACGGGCGTCCCTCGGCCAGCTCGCGGATTCGGTCGCAACGCTCCTCCGCGGCATCCGGAGCGAGCATCACCTCGAACGAGGTTGGATCGGCCGTCTGGCGCTCGAGGCGGTCGAGCACGCGCGCGAGCAGCTCGTAGCGCCGCAGCGTGGGGATCACGATCCCGAGCTTCACCGCGTGCTCCCCACCACGCGCGCGGGCGCGCCCACGGCCACCGAGTAGTCCGGGATCTGCCCACGCACGACGCTGCCCGCGCCGATCGTGCAGTGGCGGCCGATGTCCGAGCCGCGCAGGACGGAAACGCGATCGCCGAGCCAGGTGCCCTGCCCGATCCGGATCGGGGATGCCTCGACGGGGTTGTAGAGCACGTTCTCAGCCGGCCCCGCGTGACTGTGGTCGCTGTCCACGATGCTGCAGTCTTTAGCGATCAGCACGTCGTCCTCGATCACCACGGACTGCGTTGCGCTGATCGCCACGCGCGGCCTGATCGCCACTCTGTCGCCGATGCGGAGCGCGGGCTCTTCACCCTCGTCCCACGCGGGCTTCTCCACCGACAGCCAGGCGCCGCGGAGGATCACGACGTCGTCCCCGATCGCGATCTTGTACGCGCCGTAGACGAACTCCGGCCGGTCGAGCACAGAGCGCTCGCCGAAAGAGTGGAAGCGCAGGCGCCGCCAAGGCCGTTGCACGCGGGCGCGCAGCGCCGCGCGCTTCACCGGCTCGCGTGCGTACTCCCGGAGTCCCTCAAACCGTGTCTCGCCCACCATCGAAAGCCCCCTGCCAGAAGGGTGGCCAGTGTAGATCGGGCGGCGCGCGCACGCGCCACCTTGTGCAACCCTGCGCTGGCGGTGGGCACTGCGCAGGGGGCCATTACGAGCGAGCCGGATCCGGCCGTCGCCGAGCGCGTCTCGCTGGGCGGGCGCAGCCTGCGGCAGCAGGCCGCTCGCGGCACCCTCGTGAACTCCGCATTCCAGGCGGGCCTCGCCGGGCTCGGCCTGCTCCAGCGCCTGGTGGTCGCGGCGTTCCTCTCGCGCACCGAGTTCGGCGTCTGGGGCGTGCTCGTGGTGACGCTGCTCACGCTGATGTGGCTCAAGGAGCTGGGCGTCGGCGACAAGTACGTGCAGCAGAACGAGGCCGACCAGGAGCTCGCCTTCCAGAAGGCGTTCACGCTCGAGACGCTCTGCTCGCTCGCGTTCTTCGCGCTCGCGGTCGCGCTGCTGCCGCTCTACGCGATCGCCTACGGCACCTGGCAGATCCTCGTGCCCGGGATCGTGCTCGCGCTGAGCGTGCCGCTCACCGCGCTCGAGAGCCCGCAGTGGATCGCCTACCGCCGCATGGACTTCGTGCGCCAGCGAACGCTCGCGGCGGTCGACACGGTCACGGTGTTCGTGGTCTCGGTGGCGCTCGCCGTCGCGGGGCTCGGCTACTGGGCGCTCGTAATCGGCACGGTCACCGGGAGCCTCGTCGGCGGCGTCGTCGCGATCGCCACCTGCCCCTACCGGATCGCGTGGCGCTTCGACCGCCGCACGCTGCGCGAGTACGCGAGCTTCTCGTGGCCGCTGTTCGGCTACGGGTTCACGAACCTCGTGGCCGTGCAGGGCTCCGTGCTCGTGGGCAACCGCGTCGTGGGACTCGCGGGCGTCGGCGCCATCGGCCTCGCCACGTCGATCTCCTCCTTCGCCGACCGCATCGACGGCATCGTGAGCCAGACGATCTACCCGGCGGTGTGCGCCGTGGCCGAGAAGCGCGACAAGCTCTTCGAGGCCTTCGTGAAGTCGAACCGCCTGGCGCTGATCTGGGGCGTGCCGTTCGGCGTGGGGCTTGCGCTGTTCGCCCGCGACCTCGTGCACTTCGGCCTGGGCACCCGCTGGGAGCCCGCGATACCGCTGCTCGCGGCGTTCGGGCTGATCGCCGCCTTCCACCAGATCGGCTTCAACTACTCGATCTTCTTCCGGGCGGTGAACAACACGAGGCCGATGTTCGTCACGTCGGTCGTCACGTTCGCCGGCTTCCTCCTCGTGGCGGTTCCGCTGATCGTCGCGTTCGGACTCACGGGCTACGCGATCGGCTTCGGGGTGATGACCGCGATCCAGCTCGCCGTGCGCGGCTGGTACCTGTCGCGGCTGTTCTCCGGCTTCCACATGAGGGGTCATCTGCTTCGCGCCATCGCGCCGAGCATCCCTGCCGCCGCCGCGGTGCTGCTCGTGCGGGCGGCTGTGCCGCTGCCCGACCGGCTCTGGGTGTCGCTGCTCGAGCTGGTGCTCTACGCGGGCGTGACGGTGGCGGCGACGCTCTGGTTCGAGCGCGCGCTAATGCGCGAGGTGCTCGGCTACCTGCGCGGGCGCCCGGCGCAGCCGCTCACGCCGGGGGTGGCCCGATGATCCCGCTCCGCGAACGGCTCGATCCCCGCGGGTTCGGCCGCCGCAACATCGACTCGGCCTGGTGGCACTGGCTCGTGAACGTGACCGCGGCGTCGCCGGCGCTCGACCGCGAGACCCGCTCTCGCCTGCTCCGCCGTGCGGGCATCGACGTGGGCCACGCGGTGATCGACTCCGGCGTGTACTTCTTCAGCGCCGACGTGAACCTCGGCGATTGGTCCGTGATCAACCACCGCTGCTATTTCGACAGCCGCGACCACATCGAGGTGGGCGAGCGCACCGGGCTCGCCATGGAGGTGATGCTCTGCACGTCGTTCCACGAGATCGGAACTGGTCTCCAGCGGCTCGGGAACTACCGCACGGGCGCGGTGACCGTGGGCGAGGGCTGCTGGCTCGGCACGCGCGTGACGGTGCTGCCGGGCGTCACGATCGGGGACGGCTGCGTGGTGGGCGCCGGCGCTGTGGTGACCGAGGACCTCGAGCCGCACGGTGTGTACGCGGGAGTCCCGGCCCGACTCGTGCGGGAGCTGGAGCCCGCATGATCAGCGTGATCGTGCCGGCGCGCGACGCCGCGACGACACTGCCGCGCACTCTCGACTGCCTTGCCCGCCAGGAGGTGAGCGAGCCATTCGAGGTCGTCGTGGTCGACGACGGCTCGACCGACTCCACCGGCGAGGTCGCCTAGCGCGCAGGCGTCCGCCTCGTTCGCGGCCGCGGGAGCGGCTCCGCTGAGGCCCGCAACCTCGGCGTCGCGGAGGCGACCGGAGCGGTGCTTGCGTTCACCGACGCCGACTGCTTCCCCAGCCCCCGCTGGCTGGCCGACGCGCTCGTAGCACTCGAGCAGGCGGACCTCGTGGTGGGCAAGGTGCTTCCGGACCCGTCCGCGGAGATGGGCCCGTTCGACCGCACGGTATGGGTGGAGCGCGAGACGGGCCTCTACGAAACGGCCAACCTGGTGATGCGGCGGGAGCTGTTCGAACGGATCGGCGGCTTCGAGTCATGGCTCACGGACGCCGGCCCACGCGCAGGCTGGACGAACGCCGAGCTCGGCGAGGACGTGTGGCTCGGGTGGCGCGCGGTTCGCGCCGGAGCGCGGACGGCGTTCGCGCCCACGGCGCTGGTTCACCACGCGGTACACGGGCGCGGCGCGGCGGGCTACGTGTCCGAGCGCCGCCGGCAGAGTCACTTCCCGGCGCTCGCCCGGCGGGTCCCGGAGCTGCGCGAGCGCTTCTTCTTCCGCCGGGTTTTCCTGGCGCGGCGCACCGCCGCGTTCGACATCGGACTGGCCGGCCTGGCCGTGTGGGCGGCGACCGGCTCCGCTCTCCCGCTGATCGCCGCCATTCCGTACGTCCAGCAGCTCGTGAGGCGGTCGCTGCCGTTCCGGCGCCGGGCGCCGCTGGTGGCGGCCGTGGACGTGGCAGCCGACGTTGTCGGCCTCGTGTCGCTCCTGCGCGGCAGCCTCCGCTCGCGCACGCCCGTGCTCTAGCGCGCGCCCGCTTCGCGCACGAGCTCGGCGAGCCGCGCCGCGCCGCGCCGCACGTCGCAGTGCTCGACCACGAAGGCGCGCCCGGCGCGGCCCATCGCCGCGCGCTGCTCCGGCGGGCGCTCCAGCAGCTCGGCGAGAGCGCGCGCGATGGCGTCGGAGTCGCCGGGCGGCACGAGCACCCCCCACTCCGGGCGCACCATCTCTGGGATC
The DNA here is from genome assembly GCA_045805385.1 of Thermoleophilaceae bacterium. Classification (GTDB taxonomy): domain Bacteria; phylum Actinomycetota; class Thermoleophilia; order Solirubrobacterales; family Thermoleophilaceae; genus JADGHQ01. Next base: position 11,833 of record JBJMLG010000074.1, on the reverse strand, counting down.
CCCGCGACGTCGCTTGCCACAACCGGCAGCTCCATCGCGAGTGCCTCCTTCACGACCACGGGCATCGTGTCGCGGTCGCCGTCAACCGCGATCACCGACGGACAGGCGAGCACGGCCGCCTGCTCCATCAGCTGCCGCACCTGGTCGCCGCCGAGCGCGCCGGTGAAGCGCACGTTGTCGCCCCCCCGCCGCTCTAGCTCGGCGCGAAGCGGCCCGTCGCCCACGACCGTGAACTGCACATCGGGAAGCGCGGCGGCGGCATCGACGAGGAAGCCGATGCCCTTCTTCTCGACCAGGCGGGCCACCGCCAGCACGCCGTCGCCGCCGGTCGGCGCGCCACGCCGGAACGCGGCGGGATCCACACCCACGACGATCGGCTCGATGCGGGCGCCTGGCGCCAGCTCACGAAGGTGACGAGCTGAGTACTGGCAGGCGGTCGCGGCGAAAGCCGCTGCCTCGTGCTTCTCGCGAAGGTTGGCCGGCGACTGGAAGATGTCGTAGCCGTGCGTGGCCAGGCTGAATGGCAGGCCACGGAGTCTCGCCACGCGCATCGCGTCGAGGGCCGCGGCGCCCGCGAAGTGCGCGTGCACGTGCCCGGAGCTGCGCAGCGCGAGCGGCGCGACGCGACGCAGAGGGCGCACCTCCTCCTCGCGCCGCCACCGCGAGCGGTCGAGCAGGTCGCGCAGGCAGCGAAGCGGATGCCGGGCCACCAGCCGTGCGGCCGCGGCGAGGCGCGCGGCCCGCGAGTCGTCCTCCATGTAGCTGACCGGGATGCCTCGCGCGCCGGCCGGGTCGGGACGCCGCGACCGCGCGAGCGCCTCCACCCGCACGCCGTGTCCTGCCTCCCTCAGCGCGACGGCCTCTGCCGTCACGAACGTCTCGGATATCGCCGGGAAGTGGTCGGCGAAGATGACGATCTCAGCCACGAGCGCTGAGCAGTTCGCGGTAGAGCGCCTCGTGCGCGTCGGCGCAGCGCTCGGTGGAGAAGTCGCGTGCGCGCGCAACACAGGCGGCGACCGTGCCCGGCTCGTCGGCGAGCGCGAGCGCGTCGTCGAGCGAGCGCGCCACCTCGACCGGGTCGTCGGAGTCGAACAGCACGCCGATGTCCTCGCGGTCGACCACCTCGGGGATCGCGCCGCTGCGGGTGGCCACAACCGGCGTGCCGCAGGCCAGCGACTCGACCAGGACGAGCCCGAACGCTTCCCTGTACGACGTGAGCGCCGACACCCACGCGCGGCGGTAATGCGGCGCGAGCGCGGCAGGCGAGTCGACGGGCTCGATCAGCTCGATCCCGGGCTCGTCGAGCCCGAGCCGCCCCACCGCCCCGGCGTCGCGCGGCCGGACGAGCACGAGTCGCGCGTCCGCGCGTCGCCGCCGCAGCTCCCTGAACGCCGCGACGAGCAGGTCCACCCGCTTGCGCCCGTCATCGGCCGCCGCGGCGCAGAAGATGGTGGGCTCGGGGGCCCGCTCGCCGCCGGGCGAGAAGACCTCGAGGTCCACGCCGGGATGGATCACGCGCGCCTCCACCCCGAGCCAGCGCTTCATCCCGGCGGCCGCCGTCTCGCTGAGCACGACGACGGCATCGACGCCCGTCACGGCGCGGGTCACGATCCGCAACTTCTCTCGCTTGTCGGCGAGCACGGGCCGCTCGGGCAGGCCCATGTACGAGAACACCGACGGGCGCTCCGTGCGCTCGGACCAGCGCGCCGCCACCGTCGCGTCGGTCGGGAAGAACGCGTGCGCGAGGTCGAACCTGGCCGCCCGCAGCGTCGCGTAGCTGAACGGCAGGTGAGTCATGTGCTCGTAGAACAGCCTGCGCGTGAGCCGCTCCTCGGGCGGCCGCCACTGGCGCACCACGCTGAAGCCGTCCTCGCGGCGCACGCTCGGCCGCCCCGGGTGGCTCGTGACCACCACCGGCTCGTGCCCGCGCTCCGCCAGGTCGCCCGCCAGCTCGCGCACGATGCGCTCGGTGCCGCGCTTCACCTCCGGGAAGTAGCACGGGCTGAGCAGAGCCAGGCGCAGCCCGCTCGCCGCGCCCATCAGAGGATCAGCGTCCTGTGCTTCACGCTGCCCTTCACGAGCACGGCGAACTCAGAGGTGTCGTTCACCGCGCGGCCCACGAGCTCGGCGGCCGCGCGCAAGCGGCCCATCGGATGCGAGCCGCGGTGGGGCATCGCGTACAGCACGTACGGCACGGCGAGCAACGCGAACAGCGGGTCGCGCCGGTGCAGCAGCACGCCCGCGAGCGCGGGCGGAAGCCACACATGCCGGGTCTTCCAGAACAGCCCGTGCTGGAGCTGCGTGGCGCGGAGCTGCGGATGTCGCTTGATCAGCAGCGCCAGCGACTCCCAGCGCCGATTGAAGCGAAGCTGCTTTGGAAGCGAGAACGTCTCGACCGCGTGGTACGCGAGCGCGTCCGGCGCACCCACGTAGCGCACGCCGAGCTGCCAGAGGCGAGCCGCGAGGTCGAGGTCCTCGCCCGCGAAGGAGAATCTCTCGTCGAAGCCGCCCACTCGCTCGAGCGCGGCCCGCTCGTACAGGATGTTGCACGTCTGCGCGTAAGGCCCGGGCGGGTCCACGTCGATCGAGCGCGGCCGCGGGGCCCATCTCATGATCTCCGCCTCGAACGGGTCGGGCTTCGTCGCGCCCTGAACGATCGCACCCGGATTGGCGCGCGCCGCCGCGAGCATGCACTCGAGCCAGTCGGGCTCCGGCCGGCAGTCGTCGTCCGTGAAGGCGATCAGCGGCGCGCGCGCCTCGCGCCAGCCCGTGTTGCGCTGGCGCGCCGGCGCGCCGGTGTTGCGCTCCAGCCGCACGTGGCGGAGCACGCCATCGCGCGCCAGCGCGTGCTCGCGGAGCAGCAGCTCGGTGTCGTCGCCCGAGTCGTGCACCACCACCAGCTCCCAGCGCTCGCGCGGGAGCGTCTGCTCCTCGAGCGCATTCAGCAGCCAGCGGAGCCGGACGGGCCGGTCGTGGGAGGGCACGACCACGGAGATCTCTGGGGACCCTGCAGTTCCCATCGGCGCGCGCAGGTTAGTGGCGCGGTGCGGCGCGCGCGCCGCACCGGCTGTGGTTTCATCGCTGCCTGATGAAGCTCGACGCGCCGCAGCAGGGAGGCGCGCTCCTCCTGCGCGCACGGGCGCACGCGCGCGAGGTGCTCCCGATGACGGTGGTGATCCCCGCATTCGAGCGGGAGGCCCTGGTGGTGCGCGCGCTCGAGAGCGTGGCCGCACAGGAGGGCGTGCAGCCGGCCGAGGTGATCGTGGTGGACGACTGCTCCTCCGACGGCACGGGCGACGCCGCCCGGCGCCTCGGCGCGCATGTGATCCGGCACGAGCAGAACCGCGGCGAAGGCGCCGCCCGCAACACCGCGATCGCCGCTGCGTCGCAGCCCTGGATCGCGCAGCTCGACTCCGACGACGAGTGGCTTCCGAACGCGCTCGCGGAGCTGTGGCGGCTGCGCCACGGCCACGTGCTCGTGTCCGGCTCTCACCTCTGCATGGGGCCGGCCGGCGAGTGCATCCGCTTCGGCGGCACCACACGACGCCGGCCGGAGGTGATCTCTTCCCCCGCCCGCCTGCTGTTCCCCGAGAACTCGGCGTCCGCCAGCAGCACGCTTCTGCGCCGCGACGCCGTCCTGACCGCGGGCGGATACCGGCCACTGCCGCTGTGCGCGGACCTCGACCTCTGGGTTCGCGTGCTCGAGCACGGCAGCGGCGTGATCTCCCCCGCTGTGGTCGCGATCTACCACCTGCACGGCGAGCAGGCGACCGGCGACCACCCCGCCACGCGCGCCGCGCACGAGCAGGTGGCGCGCTCGTACGAGGGCCGGGCGTGGTGGTCCCCGGGGCTCGTGGAGCAGGTGCGGGCGGTGAGCGCGTGGGACGGCCTTCGCCAGGGCCTGCGGGCCGGGCGCCGGCGGGAAGCGATCGCCCATGCCGCCTTCATCGCAGGCAGCCCGCGCCGGATCCTGGCGGTCGCGCGCACGTGCGCCCGCCGCGTGGCCTTCAGGCGCAGGCGCCGGGCCGCGGCCAACCGGCGTGCCGCTCGAAGCGCTTCCTTATGATCGCCCCCGGTGGGGGTATTGCAGGGGATCGCGAGGGTGGCGCGGCGCGCTTTGCGCAGGCTTCGCTTCGCGGCGTGGGCGCTTCGGCTCAGGTCGCGGCTCGCGCGACACGGCTGCCGTCTGGAAGTGTCGGCCCCGGACGGCGCACCGCTGTTCGAGCGGAGGCCGGTCGTTCGGCTCCACTCGGAGGGAGACGAGCGCGGCGCTCTCACCCTCCGCTTCGGCTCAGGCGTCTCGCTCGGCCGCGACGTGGTGCTGGACGTGTGGGCGGGTGACGCGAATGTGCTCGAGCTCGAGTCCGGCGCGCGCCTCGACGACCGGGTGCGGGTCGCCCTGCGCGGCGGCCACGTGCACATCGGATCCGCCTCGATCGTGCGCGAGAGCGGCGAGCTCGACGTGGAGGGCCTCCTCATCACCGGGCGGGAAGCGGACTTCGGCAGCGGCGCGGTTGTGCGCTGCACCCAGCGGGTCGAGCTCGGGGATCGCGTGAGCCTCGCCGAGCGCTGCAGCATCTCCGACGTGGGACACGGGCAGGCGGGCAGCGACACCAACGGCAGCGAGCCGGTGGTCGAGCCGGTGGAGATTCCCTCGGACACGCTTGTGGGCCCCAACTGCGTGCTCACGCAGGGCGTTCGGCTCGGCGAGGGCTCGATCGTCGAGCCCGGGGCGCTCGTTTACCCCGGCGACTACCCGGCCGGCTGGGTGCTCGCCGGCTCGCCGGCCCGGGCGATCCGCCCGCTCGACGACGGCGACGACGGGCCGCCGCTCGGCCGCCTGCCGGACCGCAGCGCGCGCTAGTCGTGCTCGGCTAACACGAAGTGGTCGTCCGCCCCGGCGCGGTCGATCGCGTCGAGCACGCGCTGTACAGCGTCTTCCCAGCTGTCCGCCTCCACCTCGACCTCCACGATGCCGAGATCGTCCGGAGGAGGCACCTCCACGCCGAGGACCTCGGCGAGCCGGCGGCGCGCGTCCTCCTCGAACTTGCCGCTGTCGAGCCTCTCGAGCGCCACCTTTTGGGTGCGTTCCGCCATGGTCGCCGACCATACCCGCCTGGACGGGCCCGAAGCGGCTTTGTCCGCGTCCAATCGATAAAGATTCCTTGCGCATGCGGTGCAACCAGGGTTAGCGTCGGACAAGTGCGCCCGGCCCTGGCGACACTCGTTGGGCTCGCAACCCTCCTCCTAGCCGCCCCTGCGGCGAGCGCAGCCCTGCCCACAGGGTTCGTCGACACGACCGTGATGACGAAGGCCCAGAACGGCTTCGACGTTGCCACGAGCTTCCGCTTCGCTCCGGACGGGCGCGTGTTCGTGGGCGAGAAGAGCGGAAAGATCGACGTGTACGACAGCCCGTCCGACACGACGCCGACGCTGTTCGCGGACCTCCGGCGGCAGGTCTACAACTACTGGGACCGTGGGCTGATCGGACTGGCTGTCGACCCGAACTTCCCCGCCTCGCCGTACGTCTACGTGCTGTACACGTACGACGGCGACATAGGCGGCTCGTTCCCGAAGTACGGCGGTGGCGACGGCACGAGCGACGGCTGCGCCGACCCCACAGGCCAGGGGTGCGTTGTGAGCGGGCGGCTCTCGCGGCTCACGATCGGGACGGGCGCGAACGCCGACAAGATGGTCGGCAGCGAGCAGGTGCTCGTGGACGGGTGGTGCCAGCAATTCCCGAGCCACTCGGTGGGCGGGCTCGAGTTCGGCGCCGACGGATATCTGTACGCGGCCGGCGGCGATGGCGCGAGCTTCGGGTACGAGGACTACGGCCAGACCGGGAACCCGTGCGGCGATCCGCCGGGAGCAAAGGGCACGAACCTCACCCCGCCCACGGCGGAGGGCGGGGCGCTCCGCTCTCAAGACGTGGTCACACCGTCCGACCCGACCGGCGTGAACGGGTCGGTGATCAGGATCGACCCGAGCACCGGCCTCGGCGCCCCGGGCAACCCATTTGCGACGAGCACCGACGCAAACGCACAGCGGATCGTGGCCTACGGCTTCCGCAATCCCTTCCGGATCGCCTTCCGGCCCGGCACGAACGACCTCTGGGTCGGCGACGTGGGCAACAGCACGTGGGAGGAGCTGAACCACACGAACGCGGCTGACTCCACCGCGGACAACTTCGGCTGGCCGTGCTGGGAGGGGGCAGCGCACCAAGGCGCGTACGAGGCCGCGGGCACGAACCTCTGCAACCAGATCTACGCCAATGGCGGCACCACGATGCCGTTCCTCGCCTACAACCACAGCAGCCCGGTGGTGTCCGGCGAGACCTGCCGGACCGGGTCCGGGTCTTCTGTCACGGGGGTGCGGTTCTCACCGGCGGTCGCGCCTTATCCCTCCTCGTTCCAGGGCGGGCTGTTCTTCGCGGACCGCTCGCGCCAGTGCATCTGGTACATGCCGCCGGGCAGCGGCGGGATCCCAGACAAGAACTCCGTTCAGGTGTTCGAGACCGGTGCGCACAACCCGGTGGACCTGCAGATCGGGCCTGACAACAAGCTCTGGTTCATGGACTTCGACTTCTTGGGCGGCGCAACCGGCAGCCAGATCCACCGCATCGACTGGACTCCCGGCAACCAGGCGCCGGTGGCGAAGATCTCCGCCAATCCCACGAACGGCGCCACCCCGCTCAACGTGAGCTTCGACGGCACGGGCTCCTCGGATCCCGAGGGCGGCCCGATCACCTACCGCTGGGACCTGAACGGAGACGGGGCCTATGGCGACTCCACGTCCGCGACGCCGTCGTCCACATACACCGCGACCGGCGTCTCGAACGTCGGGCTCGAAGTGACCGACAACACGGGCCAGAAGGGCTACGACCACATTGCGATCACGGCAGGCAACAGCGCCCCGACCGCGGTGATCACCACCCCACTTCCGTCCACCACGTGGAAGGTGGGCGACCCGATCAGCTTCTCCGGCAGTGCCACCGACGCCCAGGACGGCAACGAGCCCGCCTCGCGCCTGACGTGGTCCGTGATCATGCACCACTGCACCACGCCCAACACCTGCCACACCCATCCGGTCCAGGACTACGCCGGCGTGGCTTCGGGGTCGTTCAACGCGCCGGACCACGAGTACCCGTCGTGGATCGAGGTGGCACTCACGGTCACCGACGCCGGCGGCCTCAGCAACACGCAGAGCGTCCGTCTCGACCCGAAGACGGCTGACGTGACGATGAAGTCGACGCCTTCGGGCCTGAAGCTGGCGCTCGACTCGAGCCTGCTGACCACGCAGTTCACCAAGACGGTGATCCTCGGCTCGAACAACTCGATCAGCGCTGGGAGCCCGCAGAGGTTCGGCAGCCGCACGTACTACTTCCGCGGCTGGTCCGACGACGGCGCGCAGAGCCACAACGTCACGATCAACGGCAACACCACGCTCACCGCCACCTACGGCCGGATCCGCCTCGGCTCCCGGGCCGCGGCCAAGCGGCGCACGGCGGCGAGGCGCAGGGCGGCGAAGCTGCGCGCCGAGCGGCTGCGGCGCGCGCGCCTGCATCACAGGCACGCGCACCACAACCGAGGCTGACGCTCAGGCCGCCTGACGCTCGCACTGCTGCGGCGCGGCGGCCAGCTCTCGCACCTCGGCGCTGCGTTCCCTGATGCCGGGGATCGCGAGCGCGGCCAGAGCTCCGGCGGCGAGCACGCCGACCCCCACCCACAGCGCCGGGACGACGCCATCGACGAAGGACTGCGCGGACTGGTAGCCGCCCGAGGCGGCGAACACCGACGCGAGCACGGACACGCCGAACACGCCGCCGAGCTCGCGGACGGTGTTCGTAGCGCCACTGGCCTTGCCGGCCTGGTCCGGCCTCACCGCCTGGAGGACCGAGTTGGCCGCCGGGGCGAAAACGAGCGCCATGCCCGTCCCCGCCATCACGAATGCCGGCACGAGCAACCCGTACGCCGTATCGGGCGCCGTCACCACCGCGATCCACGCGAGCGCGATCGCCTGCAATGCCAGCCCTGCTGCCATCAGCGGGCGGCTGCCGATCCGGTCCGACCAGATGCCCGCGAACGGCGCGATCAACATCGGCATCCCGGTCCAGGGCAGCGTTCGCAGCCCGGCCTCGAGCGGCGACATTCCCTGCACGGTCTGGAAGAACTGGGCGAGCAGGAAGATCGCCCCGAAGATCCCGAAGTACATCGCGAAAGACACGCCGTTCGTGGCGCTGAACCTGCGGCTCTCGAAGAAGCGCAGCGGCAGCATGGGGCTCTCCGAGCGGCGCTCCCACATGCCGAACGCCGCGAGCAGCACCACGCCCGCCGACAGCGACGCCAGCACGGTGGCGGAGGTCCAGCCGAGCGACTGTCCCTTCACCACGCCGTACACGACCCCGAGCAGCCCGGCGCTGCCCAGCGCGAGCCCTCGCAGGTCGAGACGCTCGCGCGGCCCGAAGCTCTCGTCGAGATGGCGTGCCGCGAGCGGGATGGCGAGCAGGCCGATCGGCACGTTCAGCCAGAAGATCCACTGCCAGGAGAGGCCGTCCACGACCGCGCCGCCGACCACGGGCCCGAGCGCAACGCCGAGCCCGCTGATGCCCGACCACGCGCCGAGCGCGAGCCCGCGCCGGCCGCTGGGGACTGCTTCGGCGAGCAGCGTGAGGGTGAGCGGTGTGATTACCGCCGCACCCGAGCCCTGCAGCGCCCGTGAGGCGATCAGCGTGCCGGTGTCGGGCGCGACTGCCGCCGCGGCCGACCCGAGCGTGAAGATCGCGAGGCCGCCGAGGAAGGCGCGCCGGCGACCGAAGCGGTCGCCGAGAGCGGCGCCCGTGAGCAGCAGCACCGCGTAGGTGAGCGTGTAGGCGTTCACGGTCCACTCGAGCTGCTGGATCGTGGCGCCGAGGTCCTTGCGGATCACCGGCAGGGCCGTGGTCACGACGAGGTTGTCGAGCGTGACCATGAACAGGGCCGCCGAGACGATTGCGAATGTCCAGATCGTGCGCGACTTCATTTCTGCTCCTTCGGATCGGCCGGCACGTGCGGGTCCTCCCCGCGCGCGAGTCGCTCCTCGACTTCCCGCCACCACGCGGCCATGTGGTCGTGCTCGGCGAGCCCGGCTTGGAGGGTGAGATAGGGAAAGCGCTTCTCCGCATCGCGTGCGAACGGCTCGATCTCGCGCAGGCCGGCCGCGATCCCCTCGTGGAGCCTGCGGTTCGCCTGCACGGTGCGCAGCAGCTCGTCGGCGCTCATCGCGTCCGCGAAGAAGATCTTCAGGAGACCTTCGTCGCGAAGCTCGTAGCCCGGCCGCTCGCCCGAGGTCAGCCAGTCATGCAGTGCACGCTCGCCGGCGTCGGTGAGCTCGTACACCCGGCGCCGCCTGCCGCCAGAGGGCTCGTCGCGGCCGGTGATCAGGCCGTCGGCCTCGAGCCGCTTGAGCTCCGGGTAGAGCTGGCCGTAGCTCGCGGCCCAGAAGTGCCGGGTCGAGACGTCCACGAGCGACTTGATGTCGTAGCCCGTGTTGCGGCCGAGCTTGATCATCCCGAGGATCACGCGTGCGGTTGGATTGAGCGATTTCATGTATCGGAATGATATATCAGTGCGATACATTGTCAACCGGATAGCGTGCCGGCCATGAGCGGTATCCCGGTGACCGGCGTGAGCGAGCTCGTGCTGCACGTGCACGACCTCGAGGCAGCCGAGCGCTTCTACGCCGAAGCGCTAGGGCTACCAGTCGTGGAGCGCTGGGGCGACCCGCGCGCTGCCGTCTGGGTCATGGCCGGCGACCGCACGCGGATCGGCCTGTGGGGCCACGAGGGGCCTGGCATCGCGGGCGGGCGCGGTGGCGCGCACGTGCACTTCGCGATGCACATCGCCGCGGACGACCTTGGACGGGCGGTGGAGCGGCTGCGCTCGCACGGCCTCGAGGTGGAGATCGCCGATTTCGGCGACAGCGGCACCGCCGCGTACGTGACCGACCCGGACGGCAACGTGGTGGAGCTATGGACGTGGGACGTGGCCGAGCACCTGCGCGGGCGCTGAGCCGTCGGTACGCGGTGCAAACAGCGGCAATGAGGTCAGGCCGGAGGGGTGGATGACCTTAGTTGCCATCTGCGTCAGCGCTACTCCGGCGTGAGATACGCGCCCGATATGCCGCCGTCCACGAGGAAGGTGGCCCCCGTCACGTACGACGACTCGTCGCTCGCCAGGAACAGCGCGCCGTTCGCTATCTCGTGTGCCTCCGCGAAGCGGCCCATCGGCAGGTGTACGCGCCGGCGCTCCGCCTGCTCTGGATCCTTCGCGAACAGCTCCTGGAGCAGGGGCGTGTTCACCGGTCCGGGGCAGAGCGCGTTCACGCGCACCCCCTTGCGGGCGAACTCCACGCCGATCTCGCGGGAGAGCGCCAGCACGCCGCCCTTCGACGCGGTGTAGGAGATCTGCGAGGTGGCCGCGCCCATCACGGCCACGAACGAGGCGGTGTTGATCACGGAGCCGCCTCCGCGCTCGATCAGGTGCGGGATGCCGTGCCGGCAACACAAGTAGACGCTCGTGAGGTTCACGTCCTGTACGCGCTGCCAGGCCTCGAGCGGGGTGTCGAGCACGGACTGGTCGTCGGGCGGCGCGATCCCCGCGTTGTTGAAGAGCACGTCGATCCCGCCGTACTCCTCGCGCACACGCTGGTACATCGCGCGCACCTGTTGCTCGTCCGTCACGTCGGCCTGCAGCGATAGGTCGCCGGCGGCGCCCTCCTCCACATCCACGCCGACCACGGTCGCGCCCTCCTCGCTGAAGCGCTCCGCCGACGCTGAGCCGATGCCGCCCGACGCACCCGTGATCACGCAGACCTTGCCGTCAAGCCGCCCCATCCGACCTCCTCACAGTCGCTCGAATCCCCGGTACCGCTCCCAGTCCGTGATCGCGGCGTCGTAGGCCTCGAGCTCCACGCGCGCGTAGTTCAGGTAGTGGTCGACCACCTCGTCGCCGAAGGCTTCCCGCGCGATCGCGCTCTCGGCGAACAGATCGCGCGCGTCGCGCATGGTGGCCGGAACCCGCGGCTTGTCGGACTCGTAGGCGTTGCCGTCGTAGGCGGGCTCGAGTGGCAGCTCGTTGTCGATCCCGTGCAGCCCCGCCGCGACCATCGCGGCGATCGCCAGGTACGGATTCACGTCGGCGCCGGGCAGGCGATTCTCCACACGGAGCGCCTCTCCGTGACCCACCACGCGCATCGAGCAGGTGCGGTTGTCCTCGCCCCACACGACTGCGGTCGGCGCGAACGAGCCCGGCACGAAGCGCTTGTATGAGTTGATGTTGGGCGCGTAGAACAGCGTCAGCTCCCGCATGGCCGCAAGCTGGCCGGCGATGAAGCGGTGGAACGTCTGCTCGTCGCCCCGGAACACGTTGCTCCCGTCCTCGGCCGCGAGCGAGCAGTGGATGTGGCACGAGTTGCCCTCGCGCTCGTTGAACTTGGCCATGAAAGTGATCGCGCAGCCCTCCTGAGAGGCGATCTCCTTGGCTCCGTTCTTGTAGATCGTGTGCTCGTCGGCGGTCTGGAGCGCCTGCGTGTAGCGGAAGTTCACCTCGTGCTGGCCGAAGTTGCATTCCCCCTTCGAGTTCTCCACGCGCATGTCCGCGCCCATCATCGAGTTGCGGATGCGGCGGATGAGCGGCTCCACCCGGGCGGTGCCGAGCAGCGAGTAGTCGACGTTGTAGTAGTTGGCCGGCTCGAGGTCGCGGTAGCCCTTGTTCCAGGCGTCCTCGTAGGTGTTGCGGAACACGATGAACTCGAGCTCGGTGCCCACGTTCGCGGTCCACCCGCGCTCCGCCAGGCG
>JBJMLG010000073.1:0-6096 GCA_045805385.1 Thermoleophilaceae bacterium | reverse complement strand
GCTCCTCTCGATCGCGCTTCCGCTGTCGTCGCCGGTCGGTCCGCAGCCGCTGATGTCGCTGCCGCGCTACGCGGCTGTGGTGTTCCCCCTCTTCGCCTGGCTCGCGCTCGCACTGCGCGGGCGGCGCGCGCTCACGGCAGCCACGCTCGCTGTCTTCACGGCGGGACTCGCTATCGCCACGGGCTACTACGCGACCTGGCACTGGGTGGCGTGAAGGCCGTCCTGCTGGACTCGTTCGGCACGCTGCTGCGGATGGACGCCCCGGGTCCGCACCTGCGGCGCGAGCTCGCCGGCCTGGGCGTGGACTTGAGCGTGGAGGAGGCCGCCGCGGCCTTCCGCGCGGAGATCTCCTACTACCTCGCCCACAACCTCGAGGGCCGCGACGCAGAGTCGCTGCTCGACCTCCGCAACCGCTGCGCCGGCGTGGTGCGCGAGGCGATCGGCCGGCCGGACCTCGACCTCGATTCGGTGCGTGAGGCGATGCTCCGCTCGATCCGTTTCAGCGCCTTCGAGGACGCGCCGCCGGCGCTCGCGGAGCTGCGCGCGAGCGGAATTCGCACCGTGGTGGCGAGCAACTGGGACTGCTCGCTGCCCGAGGCGCTCGAACGGGCGGGTCTGCGCTCGCTCGTGGACGGCGTCGCGGCCAGCGCGGTGGTGGGCGCGGCCAAGCCGGCGCGTGAGCTGTTCCTGGCCGCGCTCGAGCTCGCGGGCGCGGAGCCGGGCGATGCAGTGCACGTGGGCGACTCGTTCCAGAAGGACGTGGAGGGGGCGCGCGCCGCGGGACTGAGCGCGGTGCTTCTCGCGCGCGACGGCAGCGCCCCGTCCGCCCGCGAAGTGCCCGTGATCCGCAGCCTCGCGGAACTCCCCGCCCTCCTAACCTAAGCGGTCATGGCCGTACAGCCCGGATCGCTGCCGGCACCGCCCGGCGACACCGCCCGCCAGCCGGAGTGGCCGGCTTGGTACGCGCCGGTCGCGTTCGTGGTCGCCTTCGCCGCCTCGCTGTTCGTGTTCGTGGTGATCGGCGCCTTCGCCGCGGCGCTCGGCGCGAACGTCGACAACCCTGGCCCCACGCTCACGGTGATCGGCACGGTGGTGCAGGACGCCATGCTCGTGATCGTCGCGGTGATATTCGCCGCGCGCGTGGCGCGCCCACGACTTTGGCAGTTCGGGCTGCGCCCGGCGCGCTTCTGGAACACCGTGGGCATGTCGGCGGCCGCGCTTCTCACCTACTACGCGTTCGTGGGGATCTACAGCGCGCTCGTGAAGCCGCACGGCGAGCAGACGGTCACGCAGGACCTCGGTGCGAACAACGGCACCGCGCGCATGGTGATCGCCGGGATCATGGTGATCGCGATCGCGCCGGTCGCCGAGGAGGTGTTCTTCCGCGGCTTCTTCTACAAGGCGCTCCGCTCGCGCTTCGGGGTCGTGTCCGCCGCGCTGATCGACGGCGCCGTCTTCGGCGTGATCCACTACACCGGCTCCGGCACGCTCGAGATCCTGCCCATCCTCGCGGCGCTCGGCTTCATCTTCTGCCTGCTCTACGAGCGCACGGGCACGCTCTTCAGCACGATCGCCCTGCACGCGATCAACAACACGATCGCGTACGCGGCGTCGACCGACGGTGCCGTGGGTTTCTCGATCGCGCTGGGGGCCGTGGTCGTGGCCGCGTGCATGATCGTCCCGCGCTACCTCGACCGCGGCTCGCCGGCCGCGGTGCCCACGTGAACGCCGTAGAGGGCCGCGGCCTGCGGAAGTCCTACGGCGAGATCGTCGCCGTCGACGGCATCGACTTCGACGTGCGGGAGCGCGAGTGCTTCGGCTTCCTCGGCCCGAACGGCGCGGGCAAGACCACGACGATGAAGATGATCTACGGGCTCGCGAGCGTGGGCGCCGGCACGCTCGAGGTGCTGGGCCTGGATGTGGCCAAGCAGCGCCGCGAGGTGAAGTCGCGGCTCGGCGTGGTGCCCCAGGACGCGAACCTCGACTGGGACCTGACCGCGCGCGAGAACCTGGAGATCCAGGCGCGCTACCACGGAGTGAGCGCCGACGGGCGCATCGACGAGCTGCTGCGCGACGCGCTGCTCGAGCGGCGCGCCGACTCGAAGCCGCGCGAGCTCTCGGGCGGCATGCAGCGCCGGCTGCTGATCGCACGCGCGCTCGTGAACGAGCCGCGGCTGATCGTGCTCGACGAGCCCACGACCGGGCTCGACCCGCAGGCCCGCCTCGCCGTGTGGGCACGGCTCGAGCGGCTGAAAGAGCAGGGCGTGACGCTCATCCTCACGACGCACTACATGGAGGAGGCCGAGCGCATCTGCGATCGCCTGGCGATCATGGACAACGGCAAGATCGTCGCCGAAGGCACGCCGAGCGAGCTGTGCGAGCGCTACGAGCAGCCGAACCTCGAGGGCGTGTTCCTCCACATCACCGGGCATGGTCTGCGCGAGTGAGCGCGATCGCGGCACGCACCTTCGGCAGCCTGCCGAGCCCGCGCATGGCCTATCGCGTGTGGCGGCGCAACCTGCTCGTGTTCTCGAAGCTCTGGCGCGGGTCGCTGCTGCCGAACTTCATCGACCCGGTCTTCTACCTGCTGGCGATGGGCTTCGGCCTCGGCACCTACCTCAAGTCGGTGAACGGGATCCCGTACAAGGAGTTCATCGCGTCGGGTCTGGTGGCGTCGTCGGTGATGTGGGCGGCCTCGTTCGAGACCACCTGGAACATCTACTTCCGCATGACCGAGAACAAGCTCTACGACGCGATCCTGGCCACGCCGGTCGAGGTGGAGGACATCGTGGTCGCCGAGGTGGCGTGGGCGGCCACGCGCGCGGTCATCTACGGCACGGCGTTCCTGATCATCGTGGCGCTGTTCGGCTTCGTGGAGTCGCCGTGGGCGGTGTTCACGCCGCTCTTCCTCGCGCTCGGCGGGGCCTGCTTCGGGATGATGGGGCTCGCGTTCACCACGGCCGTGAACAGGATCGACCTCTACTCGTACTACTACACGCTCCTGATCACGCCCTTGTTCCTCTTCAGCGGCATCTTCTACCCGCTCGACCGCCTGCCCGAGTGGACCCACGTGGTGGCGTGGTTCACGCCGCTCTACCACCTCGTGCAGATCACCCGCGGGCTCATTCTCGGGCCGGAGCTGTGGCCGATCCTCGGGAACGCCCTGTGGCTGCTCGTGCTCACCTCGCTGCTCTTCGCGATCCCAGTGCAGGCGATGCGCAAGCGGCTCGTGGCGTGAGAGACACAGCGATGAGTTCCAGGCTCGATCCTCGTCTTTTCCATACGTCTTTGTCAGCAGCCGCCGGCGAGCCGGCGGGAAAGGAGCACCCATGGGACAGCCGGTAGTGCACTTCGAGGTGATCGGGAAGGACGCAGCGAAGCTGCAGAGCTATTACTCCGAGCTCTTCGGCTGGGAGATCGACTCGAACAACCCCATGAACTACGGGACCGTCCAGCGCGAGGGCAACACGGCTCCCGACGGCACGGGCATCGGAGGCGGCATCGGCGGAGGGCCCGAGGGCTACGAGGGCCACGTCACCTTCTACGTCGCGGTGCCGGACGTGGAGGAGGCGCTGTCGAAGGCAGAGGGGCTCGGCGGCAAGCGTGTGATGGGGCCGGAGAGGATGGAGGACGCCGGCATCGTGATCGGCCTGTTCACCGACCCCGAGGGGCACGTGGTCGGCCTCGTCACGCCTCTCCAGTAGCGAGCTTCAGCCGGTGGGCGCCGCGCGTCTTGCGCGGCGCTCCGAGCGGCCGCGGTTGTCTCGGGCGAGCCACGAGACTCGATCACGAGGAGTGCGGCTATCCGTAAAGCGACGTCCGCTCAGGCCGATTAAAGTGCCCGCAGATGCGCCGTTCTGGTCTCCTCGCCCTCGCGGCGCTTCTCGCGCTCGCCCCTTCCGCCCTCGCCGACACGACCGCGGAGCAGCCTGACCAGGCGGCCGCACACGACTTCGGTACTCGCGTCCACGTCGCCTCGGGCATCAGCGACGGCGGCAAGGCGTACTCGCTGAAGGGCGCCGCGGTCACGATCGAGGGCCCGCGGCCGTTCGCGGAGAGCGGCACGGCCACGGTCGAGATCTTCCGCGGCAAGCGCAAGCTCGACACGGTGCGCGCGAAGCTGCGCGGCCCGCAGGGCAAGCACGGAGGCTTCAGCGCAAAGTTCCGCGCGCGGCGGCTCGGCGACTACAAGCTGCGCGTCGCGATCCGCCGCGACGGCGAGGACAGCTCGAGCCGCACGGCCAAGCTTGGCGTGACCGTGATCGCGCCGGTCGCGACCGCGGGCGCGAGCGGCATCCGCGTACGGCTGCTCCAGCGCGGGCTCCACAACCTCGGCTTCGTCACCTCGATGAACGGCCAATACGACGCCGCCACGCAGCGCGCGGTGCTGGCCTTCCGCAAGACGAACAACATGGCGCGGACGACTGGTGCGAGCAAGTCGGTGTTCGAGCTGCTGTTCGCCGGCAAGGGCGGCTTCACGCTGCGCTACCCGGGCGCCGGCAAGCACGTGGAGTTCGACTGGTCGCGGCAGGTGCTCGTGCTGGCCCGCGGCGGCCAGCCGGAGCGCATCTACCACGCTTCCTCCGGCAAGCCCTCGACGCCCACCGTCTTCGGCACCTTCCACTTCTACTCGAAGACTCCCGGCACCAACGCCAAGGGCATGGTCTACTCGAACTACTTCATCCGCGGCTACGCCATCCACGGCTACGCGGAGGTGCCGCCGTACGCGGCGAGCCACGGCTGCATCCGGGTGCCGATCCCGAACGCCGTCTCGATCTTCAACTGGATCAACCTCGGCGACACGATCTTCGTGTACCGCTAGGCGGGGCCGACGAGCGCCAGCTTCGCGGCGCGGCTGAGCCGCTTCACACGGGCCTCCTCGCGCATGGCGGTCTCGCGCGACGGCATCGGGCGCGACCACACGAGCTCCACAGGCAGCCGCGTGCGCGTATAGCGAGCGCCCCGGCCCGCCTGGTGGGCGATCGTGCGGCGCTCCACGTCGGTTGTCCAGCCGCAATAGAGCGAGCCGTCCGCGCAGCGCAGCAGGTACACGAACGCCGGCACGTGGCTAGGTGCGCTTGACCGCCGAGCGCGCCCGCGACGGCGCCTCGGCGACGTACGAGATCAACACCCGCGCCAGCAGGCCATAGAGCACGAGCGCCAGCGCCGTGGTCACCCCGCGCTGCACCCATACCGAGCCCGAGCCGCTCACGAGCCCGGTGAAGGGCTTCACGAGCACGTCGTTCGCGTCGTCGATCTTCTCGCGCACCTTGCTGTGCCGCGCCTCGCGCTGCTTCTCCGTCGTCGCGTCGGGCGAGGTCGTGTTGATGTCGTCCTGCACCTTCTGCACCTGCTGGGTGGAGCCCTTGCCGCCCTCGTCGACGACGAACATGGTGAAGCTCGCCACCACTATCAGCACCGCGACCGTCGAGGCCGCCCTCAACACCTGGATCACTTCTACACCCTTCTGCGGCGCGCTTCTTGGCAGGCCGCCGCCTTCCGCATGGCTCCTAGGAGTCCTTTTCGATCAGCACCTGTGCCGGGAATACATCGGCGACCTCAGCTTCGACATAAAGGCTGCGCGTCTATTCGGGTGCTAGTTCGCCGCCGCAGGGCTCGATCCGCCCGTCATCGCCGCTGTCGGAGACCGTCTGCAACGGAACTAGCGTCCGAGCGGCCGGGCTAGGATACGCGCGCTCTTGTCCTTCCTGATCGACGCTCCGTGGCTGTACGCGAAAGGCGCCGCCTACGCCCGGCTCGCGCCCGAGGCCGCGCAGGGGAACGTCGCGCGGGCCGCCGCCGCGACCACGATCGCCGGGTTCTGGGCCGTGTCGGTCTCGCTCTACCTGAACGACTAGTGGACGATGCCGCTGTGGTAGTCGTGCGGGGCCAAGAGCGGCCGCGACTTCATGATCAACTCCGGCGTGCTCCGCCTCGATCACAAGCGCAAGGACCCGGCCATGCACCTGGCCGCGGGCGCGGTCTTTGCGACCTATCCGCTCTGGCTGCTCGCCGGCTACCGCCGCGGCCGCCGGGCGCGAATGCGCCGCGCGTGAGCGCCCGCGAGCGACTGGTCGAGGCGCTGCGCGAGCACGC
>JBJMLG010000072.1:0-9368 GCA_045805385.1 Thermoleophilaceae bacterium | reverse complement strand
GACGAGCCGGGGTCCGGCGGCGTCCCGCCGCTCGCAGAGATGCTCGGCGCGCTCGAGGACATGCGCCGGGAAGGCATGCTGGAGTACATCGGTCTTTCGAATGCCTCTCGCGTGCACGTCGAACAGGCGCTCGAGCTCGTACCCGTCGCAGCGGTGCAGAACCGTTACTCCGTGGTCGACCGCGAGTACGACGACGTTCTCGAGCTCTGCCGGGAGCGCGGGCTGGCATTCGTGCCGTTCTTCCCGCTCGGCAGCGCCTTCACCGGCGGACCGGCCAAGCTCGCCGCGGATCCGGCGATCGCCGGCACCGCCCAGAAGCACGGTGCCACGCCGTCGCAGGTCGCCCTGGCATGGTTGCTCCGCCGCGACGAGCACATCCTGCTCATCCCGGGCACCTCCTCGGTCGCGCACCTCGAGGAGAACCTCGGCGCGATCGACGTCGAACTCGACGACGCGGACATGGCCACCCTCGAAGACGTCGAGCCCGCCGGCGACCAGCTCCAGGCGCTCCACGATTGATCCAGCTCGACTCCGCGGCGGGTTGACATAACAGCCCGCCCCGCTTCGGCCTAGGGCGCTGACCGGCTGATCACCGGCGGCCCGACGATCGTCCGCGGCTTCACTCACCGCGCGCGTCAGCGACTCGCGCTCGTGCCCAACACGCCCACAAGCGCCCTGTAACGCCGGAAAGCCGGCTTCTCCGAGTAGTCGTCGTGCAGCAGGCCCGTCGTGTCGAAGATCCCTGGCGAACGGCTGAGGTTGTCGCGCAGGTTGAACCAGCGGTAGTCGGTTACGCCATAAGTGCCGGCGACCGAAGCGGCCGTGCGCACCATGTCCTCGAGCGCGGTGGCCTGCGCGGCGTCGTCACCAGCGACACCCGACTGGTAGCCGTTCTCGGTGACCCAGATCGGCACCCTCGAGTCGAGCGCGGCTTTGGGCATGTAGCACCGGCGCACCGTTGCAAGAGCTATCGCAAGCTCCCGCCCGGGCGAGCTTGTGGGTGCGATCGCCGGCGGCCAGAACGTACCCGGGTAGTCGTCGACCCCCACGAACCCGAGCGCGCGGCGGAACGCGGCGGGCGCAGCGCCGAGCTTGTTCCAGAAGCTGGCGTCGGAGCCGGGGTTCCAGCGGTACGCGAAGGTGAAGCCGAACTGCATGTCGGGCCGGCCGATGCGTCGCGCTTCGTCTCGCGCGGCAATCACTCCCTGGATCAACGCGTCTGTCGCGCCCGTGTAGGCGCCGTCGCTCGTGTTCTGCGAGATGTTGAGGTTCACCTCGTTCGTGATCGTCATCGCGACCACGTGCCCGTCCGTCCCGAAGACGTCCACGACGTGGCGCACGTAGCGGGTCCACTTGGGGATGTCGCCCTCGTCGCCGGCCGCCGGGTGATAGCGCACCTGCAGCTCGCTGTCGAAGCCCTCGGCGCTGTTGCGGGCGATGATCGCGCGGAAATGCTCGATGCCGGCCTCTCCATCCGCCCAGAACAGCCGGTTGATGCGCAGCACCATCTCCTTGCCGGGCGGCGTGAGCGCATGCAGCGCCGCGACGTCCTTGGCCTCGTCGAGCGGCTTCGCCTGGGACTGGCCGGTGCCCACGCTACCGGCGAGCTCCGGATCGATCCCGAAGCGCAGTGCGGCGGGCTTCGGCGGCTCGTCCCCGTAGCTCGTGGACGTGCAGTACGGATCGGCGTCCGCGGCGAGCGCCGGGGACGCGAACGCGGCCGCGGCCACGAACGCGATCGGAACCACCCTGCCCAGCCGGCTCATCGGCGCGGATTCTCCCAGGTCGGCCGTCGCGATCAGCCGCTTACGAACCTCCGGGCTTCCTTCGCCAGTGCATTCCAGTCATGCGTGGCACCCGGCTCGATCGACACCCACTCGCGCATGCGGCGCTTGCCGACCTCGAAGGTCTGAGCGGCACCTGCGTCGATCAGCTCGGAGCAGCGATCTGCCGGCAGCTTCACGACGAGCTCGCCCCGGACAAGCATCGCGAATATCTTGCCGCCGACCCGCAGGCCGGGATTGGTGCCGAAGCCGGTCCCCTCGTCGATGCCCGGCTCACGGAGCAGCTCATCCGCTATGGCGGCGAACGCCGCCTCTGGGGACCCGCCGGGCTCAGCCATGGCGCGAGCCTATTCGCTGGGTCATGATTCGCCTGTGCTCTCTGAGCGGAAGTGCACCCACTGCGGTGTCCAGCTCCCGGAACGCGAGCCCGGCGAGTCCTCAACGGACGATCTCGTCACCGAGATGCTCGCCCAAGAGAGGCTCACCGAGCAGGAGACTTCGAGTCGAGAGCTGCGCCCCGTCGTCTTCTGCGTCAAGTGCAACAGCTGCGGTCACCGCAATTGGTCGACATAACACGTGGTCCCCAGGGGCCCGAGACTGGGCGAAGTCCGGTCCGTCGCCTACATTCGACCGTTATGCCCGAGTCAGCGCGCGCGAGTGAAGAGGTCCAGGTTCCGCCCACCGTCCGCCTCTCCGAGGACCGCCGTAGCGGCCTCGTGCTCGTGTTCAAGTTCGCCTTCGACGAGCTGCTGAACGCAGCCGTCAAGCGCCTGCCCGGTCGGCGCTTCGACTGGGACACGCGCGAGTGGATCGTGCCCGCCCGGCGCGAGTTCGCCGAGGAGTTCGCGGAGCTGCTCGCCGTGTTCCCGCGCATCGTGCCCCAGCCGGAGGTGACCGCCTGGCTCTCCGACGTGGGCTGGGCGGGGATGGCAAGCGTGCGCGACGTGGGCTACGGCCCGGTGCTGGCCGTGCGCTCGATCACGGGCATCGTGCCCGAGTGGCTCGAGGAGCGCGGCGAGGTCGACGCTGACGGCCGGATCTCCCTGCCGCTCGACGCCGAGGTCGCCGAGCTCGCGTATGACACGGAGAACCTAGAGCTCGACACGCTTGCCGACCATGCCGTCGACAGCGTCCTGCGCGGCGGTCCTGCCCCCCACACGGTCCTCGACCTGGGCGCCGACGACGAGGGCATCGAGCGCTTCGAGCTGAGCGTTGGCCTGGAAGTGCACGCGGCGGATGCGTTCCTGAGGCTCACGGAGGCGCATCGGGCCGGCCCGCGGCGCGGGCACTTCTCGCTCCCCGAGCAGCGCGACAACCTCGCTGTGCCCGCCGACGCCGCGCTCCTCGACGAGCTTGACCGGTTCATCGACGGCCACGAGTTCGTGGTAGTGACCGAGCGCGCCGAGCTTTGGCGCCGCGAGCTGCGCAGCGAACGCCGGCGGGCGAAGGCCCTGGTCGCGCTCTCGATGGCGGAGGACGCCGACCTCGAGGTGCCGACTCTCCACGGCGAGCTGCGCCCGTTCCAGCGCGCCGGCGTGCGCTACGCACTGCAGCAGCGCCGCACCTTCATCGCCGACGAGCAGGGGCTCGGCAAGACGGTTCAGGCGCTCGCGGCGCTGGAGGTGGACGACGCGTATCCGGCGGTGGTTGTCTGCCCGGCATCGCTCAAGCTCACGTGGCAGCGCGAGGTGTCGCGTTTCCTACCCCACCGCACAACCGCCGTGCTGCACGGCCGCTCCCGCGCCGGCTGGCTGAACGGTGGCGCGGCAAACGCCGACATCGTGATCCTCAACTACGAGATCGTCGACGGACACGTCGACGCCTTGGCCGCGCTCGAGCCGGGGGCCGCGGTGTTCGACGAGTCGCACTACTGCAAGCAGCCGCGCGCGAAGCGCACGAAGGCCTGCCTCACGCTGTCGGCACGGCTTCCGGAGTCGAGCCTGAGGCTCGCGCTCACCGGCACCCCGATTCTCAACCGCCCGAAGGAGCTGGTGTCGCAGCTCCGCCTGATCGGGCGGCTGGGCGACTTCGAGTCCGGCGCCGGCATGGCGCGCCGCTTCAAGGGCCGCGAGGCGCTCGAGCGTCTCCACTGGCACCTGCGCTCGCACTGCTACGTGCGCCGCCTCAAGGCCGACGTTCTGCCGCAGCTGCCGCCGAAGCGCCAGGTGCCGATCCCGGTCGAGCTTTCGAACGAGACGGAGTACCGCCTGGCGGAGCGGGACCTGGTCGCCTGGCTCCAGTCCCAGCCGCTCGACCTGCGCACGCTCGAGGCGAGGGTGGGCGCCGCTCTCCGCAACGAGCGCCTGGTCCAGCTCAACCACCTGCGCCGCCTGGCGGGCCGCGGCAAGCTCGACGCCGCACTCGCTTGGATCGACGACTTCCTCGAATCAGGCGAGGCGCTCGTTGTGTTCGCGGACCACATCGAGGTGCAGAAGGCGCTCGTGGAGCGGTTCCCCGACTCGGTCCACGTGCTCGGCGACGACAGCGTGATCGCGCGCGACGCGGCGGTGACCGCCTTCCAGGACCCCGCCGGCCCGCAGCTGATCGTCTGCTCGCTGCGCGCCGCGGGCCAGGGGCTCACCCTCACGAAGGCCTCGAACGTGGCCTTCCTCGAGCTCGACTGGACGCCCGCCCGGCTCGCCCAGGCCGAGGACCGCTGCCACCGCATCGGCCAGCGCGACGCGGTCACCGCGTGGTATCTGATCGCCCCGGACACGATCGACGAGACGATGGCGGAGCTGCTCGAGCACAAGCGCGGCGTGATCGGAGCGGTCACGGACGGTCACGTGGTGGAGTCCGAATCGCTCGTCGAGGGCGTCGTCCGGGCCCTGCGCGATCGCGCGCTCGGCGAGACGGACCGCGCCGCCTAAAGACCGCTCCCGAGCGGTTCGCGGTATATCGGCGCGCACGCCGGGTAGCTCGCGTACATGCGCTACGACACCATGCTCGAAAAGGTCCGCGACCGCTCTGGAACCTCGCTGCAGGACGCCGAACTCGCGATACGAGCGGTCCTGCTGACCCTCAGCGAACGGGTCGCAGCCAAGGAGTCCGCCGACCTCGCGTCGCAGCTGCCGCTCGAGTTCAAGGACGCCTTCTACCCCGGCCTCAGGCCCGAGCGCTTCGGGGCAGATGAGTTCGTGCACAGGGTCGCTGGGCGCGCCGGTCGCATCGACGAGGCGATCAGCGAAGAGGTTGGCATGGCGGAGGCCGGCGTCGACGGCAGCCCCGCAGCGGACGGCGCCATCGACGAGGACGAGGCGCGGCTGAGGACGCGCGCCGTGTTCGTGACCCTGCACGAGGCGGTGAGCCACGGGGAGCTCGAGGACATCGAGGCCATGCTCACCCCTGACTACGTGGATCTGGCGGCCCGGCACGCCGATGTGGGCGGCCCCCCGCGCGCGGCACCGCCCGGCACGCAGGCGCACGCCGAGGTCGCGGTGAGCGCCGGCGAGTTCCTTCGGCGCGTCGGCTCGCGCGCCGGTCTCGACGAGGACCGGGCCCTGCGTGCGACCGACATCGTGCTCGAGACCTTCGGCGAGCGCATCGCCGGCGGCGAGGCGGAGGACCTCGCGCGCCAGCTGCCCGAGCCGGCCGCCGAGCCCCTCCGGCGGCCGGGCGGCGATCCCAGGCCGATTCCGGCCGACGAGTTCGTGCACCTGATCGGGGAGCGCGAGGGGACGTTCGACGCGGTCGCACGCGAGCACGCTCGTGCCGTGCTCACCACCGTGCGCGAGGCCGTCACGGTCGACGAGTGGCGCGACACGGTGTCGGAGCTGCCCCGGGAGTACCGAGAGCTTCTATAGGCAAAGTTCATCGTTTCTTCAGGCGGCAGGCGTATCGTCAGTAGCGCTCGGAAGAGCCCCGTGCCGTGAAGTTCCTCCGGACAATCTCCACCACGCGCCTTCTCGCGCTGATAGCCGGCTTCGTGGCGGCCGCGGTTGGCTGCACCGCGATCGCGCTGGCCGCGACCAACGGCGGCGCGAAGCCGCCTCCGAAGCCGCTGGCGAACGCGCTGCACGACGCGATATCCGCACCGCCCGTGCAAGGCCTGAGCGCACGCATCAAGTTCACCAACCACCTAGTCGACAGCGCGGCGATCCCGGGCGCCAACCCACTGCTCAAGGGCGCCTCGGGCAGGCTCTGGCTCGGCTCCGGCCACAGGCTCCGGCTCGAGCTCCAGGGCGACAACGGCGACTCCCAGATCGTGGTGAACGGTGAGAGCTTCAGCGTCTACGACGCCAGCTCGAACACCGTTTACCGCGGTCAACTCCCCAGCCGGCCCGAGCAGGCGGGCGCGAAGAGCTCTCCGCCCAGCCTCTCCGAGATACAGACGGATCTCGGGAAGCTCGCCGGCAAGGCACACGTGTCCGGCGCGAACCCGTCGAACGTCGCGGGCCAGCCCGCCTACACGGTGCGTGTGACGCCCACGGACGGCAGCGGGCTGTTGAACGGCGCCGCCCTTGCGTGGGACGCCGCGCGCGGAGTGCCACTGCGCGTGGCGATCTACGCGCGCGGAAGCAGCTCTCCCGTGCTCGAGCTGACGGCCACCGGCATCTCCTACGGCGATGTGCCGGCAAGCGCATTCGCCATCTCTCCGCCTGCCAACGCCAAGAAGATCGACGTGACGCCCAGCGGCCCCGGCAAGGGCGGCAAGGGCGAGAAGCCGGTCACCGGCCTGAACGCCGTCGCGAAGGCGGTCCCCTTCAAGCTCTCGGCGCCGAACAGCCTGGCTGGGATGCCCCGCACCGAAGTCAAGCTCGTCCACTGGGGAGACTCGCCGGCAGCTCTCGTCACATACGGCGAGGGGCTCGGCTCGATCGCGGTCGTGGAGCGCGCGCAGACCGCGTCGAGCTCGGGCGACTCTCTGAACCTGCCGAGCGTGGACATAAACGGCGTGAAGGGCAACGAGCTCGACACGGCGCTCGGCACGCTCGTGCGCTTCAAGCGCGGCAACGTGACGTACACGGTGGCCGGCTCGGTGAAGCCCGACACCGCCAAGTCCGCCGCCCGTGGGCTCTAGCGCCGGCGACAGCGCCGCACCCGTAGCGGTCCGGGGGCTCGTCAAGCGTTACGGCCATCTGGTGGCCGTCGATCACGTGGACCTCACGGTCGAACCCGGCGACGTCTACGGCTACCTCGGCCCCAACGGCGCTGGAAAGACCACCTCGCTGCGGATGATGCTCGGCCTGATCCGGCCCAGCGAGGGAACGGTGCGGCTCTTCGGGCGCGATCCGACCACCACCGTCCGCGCGCTCGACGGGGTCGCGGGGTTCGTGGAGGCGCCGCAGTTCTACCCCTACCTGACCGGAAGGCGGAATCTGGAGCTGCTGGCCGCCTTCGACGGGAACGAGGCGAGCTCGAGAATCGCTTCCGCCCTCGATACGGTCGAGCTCAGCGACCGCGCCGGGGACCGCGTTGGCGGGTACTCGCACGGCATGCGCCAGCGCCTCGGAATAGCGGCCGCGCTGCTTCGGTCGCCGCGGCTGCTGCTGCTCGACGAGCCGGCCACGGGCCTCGATCCGGCCGGGATGCGCGACATGCGGGTCCTGATCAGGCGGCTCGCGGCCGAGGGCATGACCGTGCTGCTCTCGAGCCATCTGATGACGGAGGTGGAGGAGCTGTGCAACCGCGTCGCCATCATCCGCTCCGGATCGATCGTGTACGAGGGCGCGATCGACGACCTGAAGCGCAGCGCCGGCTCCACCTACCGTTTGCGCACCACCGATCAGCAGCGCGCGCTCGCGGTCGCCTCGGCCCAGCCGGCCATCTCGGACGTGCGCATGGAGGGCGACCAGATCCGCTTCTCGGGCGACGAGCGCGCCACGGCCGAGCTCTCGCTCGCGCTGGTGGAGGCCGGAGCACTCATCCAGGCGCTGGTGCCCGAGACCGCGACGCTCGAGGACCTGTTCTTCCGGCTCACGGAGGACAGCGGATCCGCAGAGGAGCTGACTGTCGCGTGAATCCGTCCGCGCTCACCGTCTTCCGCTGGGAGCTGCGAAAGCTGCGGTTCCAGAAGCGCACATACCTCGGCCTGGGCGCCGCTGTGGCGGTGCCGCTCATCTTCGTGGTCGCGACCAGCCTTCAGAAGGGCGGCCCGGAGGACGTGGCCTTCGGCCGCTACATCCACGCGAGCGGCCTCGCTATCCCGCTCGTGCTGCTGCTGTTCGGAGCGGTGTGGATGTTCCCACTCATCACCGCGCTCGTGGCGGGCGACATCTTCGCCTCGGAGGATCACAACGGCACGCTCAAGACGATCCTCACCCGGTCGCTCGAGCGCGGGCAGATCTTCGCCGGCAAGACGCTCGCAGCCGCGAGCTACGCAATCGCCGCCATCCTCCTCAGCGGCGCGGTGGCCACCGGCGCGGGCTGCCTCGCCTCCGGCTTCAACCCCTTGACGAGCCTGTCGGGCACCATGGTGTCCGCGCCGAAGGCGCTCGGCCTGGTCGGGGCCAGCCTGCTGGTCTACCTGATGCCGATCCTGGCCGTCGCGTGCATCGGCCTGCTCCTATCGACGGTGACCCGCAACAGCGCGGCGGCCGTCGTGGGGACGCTGATGGTGTCGCTCGTGATCCAGCTGATCGGCATCCTGCCTGGATTGGGAGCCCTCCACCCCTACCTCCTGAGCACGCAGTTCAACGCCTGGCAGGGGCTGCTGCGGGAGCCGGTCGACTGGGCGCCAATCGTCCGGTCGGCCTGGATCTGCGCGCTATACGGGCTTCCCGCGCTTGCCGGCGCGTACCTCGTGTTCCTGCGCCGCGATGTCGCCGGCGGCTGAAGACCCGCTGCGAACCTCCCTCTTCGAGCAGCTCGCTCGGATGCGCGGCAGCGAGTCCCTCCCCGGCCCGCTGCTCGACATCGTGTCCGAGACCTTCGAGAGCGGCGAAGAGCGGCTCATCTTCATCCGGCCCCGGGACTGGGACGAGCTCCGCCACCAGGAGGGAGCCGAGGGACGCTCGACGCCTTACTGGGCGCTCGCCTGGCCGAGCGGGCGTGCGCTCGCCGAGACCGTGGCCGCACGCGAGCTGAACGGCCGGCGGGTGCTCGAGCTCGGCTGCGGCCTGGCTCTCCCCTCCCTCGCGGCGGCGCGGCGCGGCGCCGACGTGCTCGCCACCGACGGCTCACCCGACGCCGTGGTGTTCGCCGCCCACAACCTCGCGCTGAACGAGCTCGAGGGCGAAGTCGCGCAGGCCGACTGGCGCGAGGCCGGCGAGCTCCTCTACGGCGGGCCGTGGGACCTCGTCCTCGCAGCCGACGTGCTGTACCTCCGGCACAACGTCGAGGCGCTACTGCGAGTGCTCCCGGGACTGCTCGGGCGCGAGGGTGAGGCGCTGATCGCAGACCCGAACCGGGCGGGAGGCCGCGACTTCGCCGCGGCGGCCCGCCGCATGTTCCGGCTGGAGAGCCGGCCTGACGCCGAGCGCGAGAAGATGACGCTGCACCGCCTCAGGCCGCGCTAGCACGCGACCACCCCGCACCGATCTGTCCGATACTCCCTCGCGATGCGACCGTCCACCGGCCGCCGAGCACGACCTACGACGTGCATCATCGCCGTGCTCGCGGTGCTCGCGGGCGCGCTCGTGGGCT
>JBJMLG010000071.1:0-4469 GCA_045805385.1 Thermoleophilaceae bacterium | reverse complement strand
GTCGACGACATCCGCGCGCTGCGCGAGAACGTGGCGCTGGCGCCGATGAGCGGCGGCCGCCGCGTGTTCATCCTCGACGAGGCGCACATGCTCTCGCCCGCGGCGTGGAACGCGTTCCTGAAGACGCTCGAGGAGCCGCCGGAGCACGTGGTGTTCGTGCTGGCGACGACCGAGGCGCACAAGGTGCCGGCCACGATCGTGGACCGCTGCCATCGCTTCGATTTCCACCGGCCGTCGCTCGAGCAGATCGTCGGCGTGCTGCGCAAGGTGTCCGCCGAGGAGGGCATCGACGTGCCCGACCAGGCGCTCGTGATGATCGCCCGCTCGGCCACCGGCAGCTTCCGCGACGCGCTCGGCACGCTCGAGCAGCTCGTCACCTACGGCGGCAAGAACGTCCGCCTCGAGGACGTACTCGAGGTGCTCGGAGTGGCCGACGCCGAGCTCGTGCTCGAGGCAGCCCAGGCGATCGCCGACCACGACGCCCGCGAGGCGCTGCTCGCTGTGGAGCGGCTGTCGGCGTCGGGCCGCGACCTCGTGCAGTTCATGCGTGACCTCGCTGCGCACCTGCGGCACCTGTTCGTGGTGCAGACCCTCGGCCAGGTGCCCGAGTCGTTCGCGGTCACCGCGCAGCACACCGACCAACTACAGGCGCAGGCCGATGTGCTCGCCCAGGGAGAGATCCTGCGCGCGATCGACCTGCTGGCCGCCGCCCTCTCGGCGGTGAAGGACGGCTCGGAGCCACGCATCCAGCTCGAGCTCGCGCTGCTGAAGGCGGCTCAGCCGCAGTCCGACGTGACGCTCGACGCTCTCACCCGGCGCGTGGAGCGCATCGAGAAGTCGCTCGGAGGCGGGCAGGCACCCGCGGCGGCTCCGACGCCAGCGCCAGCGCCAGCGCCGGCGCGCCCGCCAGAGGTGGCGCCCGAGCCCGTGCGTGCGGCGGAGCCGGAAGCGGAGCCCGAGCCCGCCCCCGCGCCCGAGCCCGCACCCGCACAAGCGCCGGCAGCCGACCTGGGCCTCGACCGCGTACGCGAGCTGTGGCCCGCCGCGGTGGACGCCGTGCGCGTGGAGAACGCGATGGTGGGCGCACTGCTCGCCGAGGCACGCCCGACAGCGCTCGAGGGGGAGCGCCTCACCGTCACCTTCCCCGGCGACTCCACCTTCTCGAAGAAGAAGGCCGAGTCGAATCGGGTACTGCTCCACAACGCCCTTCACGGCCTCACCGGCCAGTCGCTCAACCTCAGCTACGAGCTCGGCGAGGAGAATGGCGACAGCGAGGGCGCCGCGCCGCGGACGCTCAGCGAGGACGAGCTGCTCGAGCGCCTCGTCCGTGAGTTCGGCGCCAAAGAGGTCTTCGAGGAGCTCGACGCCGACCCGACACCCAAGGACTGACTCCGATGCCCAAGCAGCCGAACCTCAACCAGATGATGCAGCAGGTGCAGGCCATGCAGGCCGAGATGGTGAAGGCTCAGGACGAGCTGAAGAACGAGACCGTCGAGGCGAGCGCCGGCGGCGGCATGGTCACCGTGAGGATGTCGGGCGACCTCGAGCTGAAGGACGTGACGATCGATCCCGGCGCGGTCGATCCCGAGGACGTCGAGATGCTGCAGGACATGGTGCTCGCCGCCACCAACGAGGCGCTCCGCTCGGCGCAGGAGCTGGCCGCCAACCGCATGAACCAGGCCGCCGGCGGCCTCGGGGGTCCCGGCGGGCTCGGCGGACTGGGCCTCCCGGGCTTGTGACTTGAGCTCGCTCTCCCCGCCCGTCAACCGCCTCATCACCGAGCTCGCCCGGCTGCCCGGCGTGGGCCAGCGCACGGCGCAGCGGCTCGCCTTCTACATCCTGCGCCTGCCGCCTGACGAAGCGCTTCCACTCGCCGACGCGATCCGAGAGGTGAAGGAGACGGTCGGCCTCTGCGAGATCTGCTTCAACCTCGCGGTGGGCCCGCGCTGCCGCATCTGCGAGGACGAGCGCCGTGACGCCTCCGTGCTGTGCGTGGTGGAGGAGCCGAGCGACATCCTCCCCATCGAGCGCACGAACGAGTTCAGCGGGCGCTACCACGTGCTCGGCGGCGCGCTCTCGCCGATCGACGGCGTGGACCCTGAGGACCTCCGCATCCCGGAGCTGATCACGCGCGTGTCTGAGGGCGGCCTGCGTGAGGTCGTGGTCGCCACGAACTCGACGACCACCGGCGAGGCGACGGCGCTCTACATCGCCGAGGCGCTGCGCGAGAAGCAGCCCGACGTGGCGGTCACACGGCTGGCGAGCGGCCTGCCGGTCGGCGCGGACCTCGAGTACGCGGACGAGATCACGCTGGGCCGGGCGCTGCGCGCGCGCCGCGAGCTCTAGCTCAGCGCGTGCTGATCAACCCGGTGCGGACCTTGGTCTGCAGCACCCGCAGCACCGCCTGGTCGATGCGCGACTTCGGAATGCGCCCCTGCCGCACGGCGTTGAGCACCGCGGTGTAGGCGGCGTCCTGGTCCCCACGCGGCCCGGAGATGTAGACCATGTCCACGCCGGCGAGGATCGAGGCGATCGCTGCGTCGCTCACGTCCTGGCTCTCGCTGATCGCGGCTTGCTCGAGGTCGTCGGCGATCGCCAGCCCGCCGAAGTTGAGGTTCCCTCGCAGGAGCTGGTCGATGATCGTGGGCGACTGCGACGCCGGCGTGACGAAGTCGTCGGTCGCGTAGAGGCCGGGGCCGATCAGCACCGCCGTGGCGCCCGCCGAGATCGCCGCTCGGAAGGGGACCAGATCGCGCGCGGCAAGTTGCTGCGGCGACAGGCCCACCTGAGCCGGGCCGTCGTCGGGCGACTGCGACGCGAGCCCGAGCCCGGGGAAGTGCTTCACCGCGGTGAGCATGCCGTAGCGCACGTACTGGGGCACCGTGGCCCTCGCGAACTGCGCGACGTCGGTGGCGTTGTCCGAGAACGCGAGCTTGCCGAGCGGATTCGTCCCCTCGGCCGAGGCCACGTCGAGGTCCGGGCCGAGCACGCCGTTCAACCCGAGACGGCGGAGAGTCGCGGCCGAGGCGGCTGCCTCCGCGCCCGCCGCCTGCGCCGAGGACTCCTCCGCGGGTGCGAGCTCCGGCGGCAGGTCGGCGAACGCGCTCTGGTCGCCGCCGTCCTGCGCGGCCAGGATCCATGGC
This sequence comes from Thermoleophilaceae bacterium, assembly GCA_045805385.1. Classification (GTDB taxonomy): domain Bacteria; phylum Actinomycetota; class Thermoleophilia; order Solirubrobacterales; family Thermoleophilaceae; genus JADGHQ01. The sequence continues at coordinate 1,326 of JBJMLG010000071.1, read as the reverse complement.
GGCACGTGCCCGTGACGGCGCGCCACGTTCGCCGCGGCGCTCGTGAGCTGGGACAGCTGCGCCGGGTTCGAGTAGTTCGGCGTGTCGAGCACGAGCCCGCCCACGTCGAACCGGCGCATGTCGCGGATGATTGGCGAGTTCGGGCCCTTGCCGTCGACGCCGAGCAGGAACAGCTGTGCCACCTTGCGCTCGAGCGGCAGCCGGCGCGCCAGGTCCTGCACGCTGCGCGGCACGGGCGGCCCGCTCACCTGCTCGCCCGGCGGGGGGATGATCCGCGAGAGGAACGAGGTGCGCGACTGCGTCGCCGCCCCGCCCTGCCCACTCGCCTGCGGCGGCATGGCGGAGCGCGAGGAGTCGCCGCGCGTGAGCACGATCGGCAGCACAGCGGCGGCGGCGATCAGCACGATCACCCCCACCGCCACGAGCCACGGGCGTCCACGGGGCATTCTGGGTCGGGCCACTGCCGAGGGAAAGCTATCTTTCTGCGCCATGCCTGACGCCGGTTCAGCCTTGGCCCAGACGGTCGTCATGAAGTTCGGCGGTACCTCCGTCGCTGACGCGGAGCGCATCAAGCGCGCCGCCAAGCGCATCGTGCGCGAGAAGGAGGCGGGCAACCGCGTGGTGGCGGTGCTGTCCGCCCGCGGCAAGACCACCGACGAGCTCGTGTCGATGGCCTACGAGGTGTCCGAGCGCCCGCACCCGCGCGAGATGGACATGCTGCTGTCCACGGGCGAGCGCATCTCGTGCGCGCTGGCCGCGATGGTGATCAACGACCTCGGCCACGAGGCGATCTCGCTCACCGGCTCCCAGGCGGGGATCGTGACCGACACCTCCCACACCAAGGCGCGCATCCTCGACGTGCGCGCCGACCGCATCCGCGCGGCGCTCGACGAGGACCGCATCGTGCTCGTCGCGGGCTTCCAGGGCGTCTCGACGACCTACGACGTGACCACGCTCGGCCGCGGCGGCTCGGATACGACCGCGGTGGCGCTGGCCGCGGCCCTCGGCGCCGATGTCTGCGAGATATACACCGATGTGCCGGGCGTCTTCAGCGCCGACCCGCGCATCGTTCCTCAGGCGCGCAAGCTGTCCGTGGTCTCCTTCGAGGAGATGCTCGAGATGGCAGCGTCGGGGGCCGGGGTGCTGCAGCTGCGCTCCGTCGAGTACGCACGCAACCACGGCGTGCGCATCCATTGCCGCTCCTCGTTCGAGGAGGGGCCAGGTACCTTCGTATTGGACGAGCAGGAGACCATGGAACGACCGCTGGTAACCGCAGTCACGCACTCACTCGGCGACGCGCGCATCACGCTCACGAGCCTTCCTGAT
>JBJMLG010000070.1:0-18819 GCA_045805385.1 Thermoleophilaceae bacterium | reverse complement strand
GCTTCGAGGTGGATCGCTCGCACGCCGGCGATGACTGGGATCCGTTCGCCCGCAGGCTCCATGCTCTGAGTAACGGCGGGTGGCAGTTCGCGACCATCGCCGAGTCCGGGCTCACCGAGCCGATCTCCGTGGAGCAGGTGACCGAGCGCGGCCGCTTCCCGCAGGTCGTGATGAGCCGAGGGCCCGAATGACCGATCGCCCGTCGGTCCTGCTCGTATCGCGCGAGCTGTACCCGTTCACTGGGGGTGGCATCGCGCCGATGGTGGCTGCCACGGCAACGCTGCTCGCGGAGGTCGCCGACGTGACCATCATGACGACCGCGGTCCACCGGGCCGAGTACGAACGTCTGCGCGCCGCGGATCCGAAGCACGAGCGGCTGCCCGACCCTGCGGTGCGCCTGGAGTTCGTGGAGGAGCCGGGCCCGGACGATTTGGGCGGATACCTCTCACACATGCATGGATGGAGCGCTCGCGTATTCGAGCGCCTCTGTGACCTCTATCCCGGGGGCGGTCCCGACCTCGTCGAGTTTCCGGACTACCTGGCGGAGGGATTCGTCACGGTCCAGGCTCGGGCCGCCGGCGATCCGCGTGTGGGCCGCACAACCGTCTGCATGCGGGCCTACACCACCTCGGAGATCGTCTCCGTGCTGAACGGGCGCGTGACCGACGACTTCGCAAGCCGTGCGGTGTGGGAGGCGGAGCGCTACTGCCTCGCGAACTGTGACCGCTTCGTGCACCCGGGTGGCGACGTGTACGGGACCTACGCGCGCTTCTACGGCGCCCACGCGATGGCGCCCGCGCATAGGGCGCGGCACGCCGTTTTCAGCGACATCGAGCCGACCCACACGCTGCTCTACGGAGCCGACGAGATCCACCACCGCCCGCTGCGTCTCCTCTACTTCGGGCGCATGGAGCGGCGCAAGGGGGTGCACAACCTGCTGCGGGCCGCTCGATCTCTCGACCGCGACGACTGGACGCTCGCGCTCCTCGGCGGCGACACGCACAGCGCGCCGCTGCGGAACTCGATGCGCGACTATCTCGCCACGCTCGCCGACGGCGACGAGCGCGTGATCTTCGCCGACCCGATCCCCCGCTGGGAGGTCGCGGAGGTGATCAAGTCGCACGACATCGTGGCGATTCCCTCGCTCTGGGAGTGCTGGCCAAACACCTCGCTCGAGGCGCTTTGCGTGAACCGGCCGGTGCTGGGCACACCGGTGGGTGGCCTCAGGGAGATCGTCGAGCCGCGCGTCAGCGGCTGGCTTGCAGAGTCGTCTGACTGGCGGGCGGTCGCGCGTGAGTTCGAGCGGTTGCTGGACGCGCGCGAGGAGGTAGTGCGCCTGGCTGAGTTTGGAGGGCCGCTCAAGACCTACGGCGAGCTGACGGACCGGGACGAGATCATCGAGTCGTACCTCGAGCTGATCGGGTCACGTAGCACGGTTGCGCGCGCCCGCCCTCGGTCCGGTCCGCTGGTGTCGGTCGTCGTCCCGTACTACCAGCTCGACAAGTACATAGAGGACACGCTGCAGTCCGTCGCCGCGCAGACCTACTCGCCAATCGAGACCGTGATCGTGAACGACGGCTCGCTGCGAGGGAACGATGCCGTGCTGGTGGAGCTCGCCGATCGCTACGGAGCGAAGCTCGTGACGCACCGCAACGCTGGCCTTGGCGCCGCGCGGAACTTCGGCATCAGCCAAGCGGCGGGCGAATACATCGTGCCCCTCGACGCCGACGACCGGATTGCTCCCACCTTCGTGGAGCGCTGCGTGCAGGCCCTGGAGGGCGACAGCACGGCCGCGTACGCCACGACCTGGAGCGCATACATGAAACCCGACGGCACTCCGTACGGTGACGGCATCGGCTGGGCGCCGTTCGGCAACTGGTCGGAGCTGGTCAGCCTCAACAACGTCGCCGGCACCTGCACTTCGGCCATCCGGCGCCGTTTTTTCGATCAGGGCTTTGCCTACAGCGACGAGCTCACCAGCTACGAGGACTGGTTCCTCTACAGGGAGCTTCACGACGCGGGCCATTACGGGGTGGTGCTGCCCGAGCGGTTGATCGAATACCGCGTACGCCCCGAGTCGATGCTTCGGCAGATCGGCAGCCCGAGCGTCGCAACGATCTACGAGGAGATGAACGCACACTTGAGGGAACGCGCCGTGAAGTGGGAAGCGGGATCGCTGTGAGCGGCACCGCCGCCCTGGGCGGCATGCAGCTCCTGCATCGTTACGCGTTCGCGGCGCAGCTTTGCAAGGGCATGCACGTGCTCGACCTCAGCGAGGCGCCGCCTGCTGCACGCTCGGCGCTCGCGGAAGCTGCGTCCGGTGTCGCCGTGCCCGGCTCCGGCGACGCCGGGGAGTTCGACGCTGTGGTGGCGCTCGACGGGCTGCTCGATCTGGAGAGGCGCGAGAAGGTGTTCGCGGAGCTCGAGCGCCGTGCTGCCGCGGGCGCCCGCGTGATCGCGGCGCTCGACCGGAGCCCGGCGCCGTCCCGGATCCCGCGCGTGGAGGCGGCTGCGGGCACGGAGGCCGACGCCATGGCGGAGAAGCTTCCCGGTGCGCTCACGCTGCGCCAGTACCTGCTCGAGGGTTCGCTGATCGGGAACGGCGCGGATATCGAGCGTGCAGGCGTGCCCGCCCGGCTGCTGCAAGACGGGCACCTCAGCGAGGACGCCGGCGCGGCGATCGTCGTCTCAGGCTTCGAGGAGACGGCCGTGCGCGACGCGTGGGCATCGCTCAGCGTGAGCGCGGCGCCGGTCGCGCTCACCTACCTGCGTTCGCTCGAGCGCGCGAACGCTGAGCTGCTCCGGGCTAATCGCGAGCTGATGGCCGCGCGCTTGGGGAACGAGGGCTCGGCCGCGGCGTCGCTGCTCGATGCCCGCCGGCGCACGGCGGATGCGGAGCGGCGGCTGAAGGAGATGGAGGCCATTGCCCGCGGGCACGAGGAGATGGCGCACCGGGTGAAAGGCTGGTACGACGCACCCCGGTACCACATGGTCGACCGCGTCCGGAACGCCATCCGTTCCGTGCCGGGCTTCGCTCGGCTTATCCGCTTCGCGTGGAACCTCGTCAGCACGCGCCCAGAAACCCCGGAGCTCGATGCTCCGCTCCGGCGCGACGACGAGCAGGAGGAGCGCCCGGATGCTGCGGCGCAGGACGCCCAGGCTTCACCCGACGGAGACGGTGAGCCGCAGGACACGAGCCACCGCCTGGAGGAGTAGCGCTCAGCCGGCGATCCAGCGCATGCGCGAGTCGCCGCCGGCGGCCTCCTCGGCTGCACTCTCGACCAGCGACTCGTCGTCGCAGCGCGACCGGAACGGCGCCCAGCCGAGAAGCGCCTCCGGGAGCACCACGCCGTACATACCGTCCGCCGCCAGGCGGGCATAGAACTCCGCATCCACGCAGCCTTCACCGGTCTCGCGGAAACGATGCCTTTCGAGTGTCCCTCGCCGGAAGAGCGCTGCGGTCGCCGCACCGGGAAGCTCGGGCACCCGGTTGCCGAAGTTGCCGATCGGCGCCGCTCCCAGGCCGATCCCCTCGGCCCAGGTGGTGGCATACGCAGCCGAAGGTTGGACGGCGAGGGCCTCCATCGCCTTGCCCACGAAGCCGCGGTGCAGCCGCACGCCCGCGTCGAGCAGCAGCACGAGCTCCCCGCGCGCCATCTCGATCCCGGCATTGCGCAAGGCGGCTGTGCTGGTCCCTTCCGGGAGCGGCTCTACGGCGTCGGCCAGCGAGGTGTCGAATGGTGGCGCCAGGCGATCGAGGCCGTCCGATACGACGACAACCTCGGACACCGGCCGTCGCTGATCCCGGAGCGACTCGAGCGTGCGAGCCGGCGGGCCGAGTCCGGCTCCGCACACCACCACGGCGCTCACGTCGACCGGCTCTGCCGGCGGCGGTGGGGGCCTTTCCTCGGAGGCGAGCGCGAGGTACGCGGCAAGCGTGCGCTCCGGCGACACGATCTCGTCGAGGAACGCTCGCGGGGCGCGCTCGTCCACGAGCTCCGCCAGCTCTTCGCGCCGCGAGAGCACCTGCTCGAGCGCTTCGCCGATCTCGGCCGTGGACGCGCCTCGGGTGAGCCATCCGGACCGGCCCTGCGCCACGGCGTCCTTCAGCGCCCCCGTGGGAGTCGCCAGAAGTGGACGGTTGCGCAGGAGTCCCTCCCGTGCGACGTTCGACCAGCACTCCCAGATCGAGGGAATCACCACCAGGTGATGCTCGTCGATCAGCTCGAGCACACGCTCGTGTGGAACCCGATCGGCGAATTCGATGCGCGCATCACCGTTCGCGAGCTGATCGAGGTGTTCCCTCATCGAGCCGCCGTCGGGGGCGGTGTCGGTATCGCCGCCTACGAGCGTCAGCTCCCAGTCGTCTCGGCCGAGCTCCCGAACCGCCTGCACCAGATTGTCGACTCCCTTGCGGCGCTCGAGCCGTCCCACGAAGAGCAGGCGGGTGGGCCCGTCTCCCGGAGGTGGTGCAAGCGTCGCGTCGTCGTCGTCGTCCCCTTCGAGCACGTGGGGCACGGCTACGCCCGGCGCCACGTTCTCCGCGCCGTAGAAACGACGGTAGGTCTCAAGAACGTCGCCGCCCGGCGTGAGCAGCCGGTCGGCGAACGCGATCGAGCCGCGCTCGAGTGTGTACGCCGTGCGCGTCTCGATCGAGCGATCGACCAGGCCGTTGAGCGCATGCACGATCTCGAGGCTTGCGTGGAGACGCACCAGGGCCTGGGTGCGGAGCATCGACGGGTGGCCGCTGCGCCGAGCCTGGATCGTCACGAACCCTTCACCGCCGTAGTCGCCGAACTCGACGACGTCCGGCCCGCCGCCTGGATAGAGCTCGCAGAGGCGCTCGTATACGAGCGCGCTCCAGCAGTGGAGGAACGACCAGAACGGACCGAGGTCCCATCCGCTCGGGTCCCGTATGAACTCGAAGCGAACACCCGCCGGCACGCGTGGATCGCCGTCGGCGGCCATCCGCTCGTACTCGGCTCGGAATGCCTCGCGCGTCAGGACCGTCACATCCCCGACGCTGCTCAGCAGGGAGGCGGTGGCATGGACGGTCCTCCCGATGCCGCCACCGGTCACGAACGGCCACACCTCGCGTGACACGAGCACGAACGAGAATCGCGGCGGTTGCCCGGGTTCACCCGGCACGTTCACGTCCCGGGGCCGTGTGGCAGGCGTGTCCGCCATGCCAGCGCCTTCTGAACCAGCGCGATCAGCCCAATGGCGCCGGCGGCGGCGAGCGGGCCGTTCGACGGCACGGCATAACGCGCGTGGTAGACCATCGTCGCCGCAGGTACGAGCATGAGCAGGAAGGAGCTCGCGGTGAGGAGCACGAGCGCCCATCGCACAGCCCCGGCCGTGACCACGGCTCCAGCTACGCCCAGCAGAAGGCAGGCGAGCAGAAGCGGCCCGTGGAAACGAGCGACATCCTGGTAGTCCTGCAGTTCAGCCAGGCCCGCGGCGCGATGAATCCGCACGGGCTCGCCGTAGATCTTCGACAGCTCGCGCTCAGATTGCTGTTCCTGTAGGGGCGCTCGGCGCGTTACGTCGAGCAGGCTGAAGCCTGTGCCGAAATCGCCCCTCCTCCACGGTCCCGAGTGGGGCACGAAGTACCGCCACATGTCGGCAACGACCGCCTTCGTGTAGTAGACGGGCTGGTGGAGCACCGCCCGCCGTGCGAACGTCGCGAGCTTCGCGTTCCCCGCGGGAGGAGCTCCCAAGGTTCGCTGCGCAGGGGCGTCGGGGTTCCAGAAGTAGTAGTCCGGTCCCGGGCGGGTCCACGAAGGCGTCGTCTCGCAGAGCTGCCGCGTCCCCGCGGGCGGTGAGAACTGCCCACAGTCCGCGAATGGGGCTACGCGTGCGTAAAGAGCCCAGCCGGACAGCTTCGTGACCCCGAAATGCCCGGTCTCCTTGTCGCTGACTGCCGAGTACGCCAGGAGTACTACGAGAGCGGCCGCAAGACCTGCCGCGGCTCGCCGCACCGACGTCGCGCGCGTCCGCGGAGGGCAGAAGGCAAGCCAGAGCACAAACAGCGGGACGAGCACGAGACCGGCGGTTCGGACCGTGACCGAGGCGGCGAGCAGTAGACCGGCCACGGCAGCCCACAGCCCCGGCCGCCGATCGCCCATGGTGCGGATCGCGGCGTAGAGGAAGCCCGCAAAGAGCACCGTGAAGAGCACCTCGGAGAGGAGCGACTGTTCGAGAGACAGCTGGTCCCCGACCAGAAGAACGACCGCGGCCGGCACCAGCCCAGCCCAGCGATAACCAAGTCGTCTGACAGCGAAGAACAGAAGCAGCGCGGTGACGATCCCCAGAACGTGCTGTACGGCCATCGTGAAGGGAACCGTTGACACCAGCGCCCGGACGCCGTCGAGGAAGAGCGGGTAGCCGGCTGGATGGAAGAGGGCACCGAAGGGATCGCCAGCCGACGTGGACGCGTACTCGATCGAGTCGTTGTAGGTGAAGATGCCCGGCTCGATCGCGAGCATCGTGAGGACGCGTGCCGCGACGCCGAGCAGTACGAGCGCGCCCAGTGCGAGGATCGACCAATCGCGCGACCGAGCTCTTGCGCCGGGTTCACCGATCGGACGCTCGCGCGTCCCGGGCTGGGACACGTCGGTAGCGAGGCGTGGCGAATCGAGGCCTTGTCCCGTCATTACGTCGTCCGCCGCGCCTCAGGGATCGACGGGTGTGGCATCGATCCCGCCCTTACCCGACGGTTCTCCCACTCGGCGCGGTCGTGCCCGTTGAACGGCTCTCGACGATATCAGCGGCGAGTGCATCATCTCCGCCGGTACTTGAACGGCAGCTCGTCGGCTACCTGAGCCAGACGCGGCGCGTTCGCGTCCCGCTCTGACAACTGCAGCTCGACGTCCTCAGGCCAGTGAATCCCGACGTCGGGGTCGTCGTAGGCGATGCCCGACTCGAACGCCGGGTCGTAGTAGCTCGAGACCTTGTAGACCACGTCGGCCGAGTCGCTTGTGACGACGAATCCGTGGGCGAAGCCGACCGGCACGTAGATCTGCAGCGCGTTCTCGTCGGAGAGCGCGAATGCCTCCCACTCGCCGAACGTCGGCGAGCCGCGCCGGATGTCGACCACGACATCGAGGATCGACCCGCGCGCCGCGCGCACGAGCTTCGCCTGCCCGGGCTCGATCTGGAAGTGCATGCCCCGCAGAACGCCGCGGCTCGAGCGCGACTGGTTGTCCTGCACGAAGCTGTCGTGGATGCCCAGGCTCGCGTAGAGGCTGCGCCGGTAGGTCTCGACGAAGAAGCCGCGCTCGTCGCCGTGCTTCTCGGCTTCGATCAGGACCGGGCCGTCGAGGCGTGTCTCCAGTTCGCGCACGGGGCGGCAGGCTAGCCGAGCCTCGGCTCCACCCGATCCGCGATCTCGCGCGCTATCGCCAGGGAAGCGGTCGCCGCGGGCGACGGCGCGTTGCGCACGTGCAGCGCCCGCGGCGTCTCGTGGAGCACGAAGTCGTCGATCAGGCGGCCGTCGCGCGCCACCGCCTGGGCGCGCGTGCCCGTGAAGCCGGGCATCAGGTCCGGCGGCTCGATCCCGGGAACCAGTCGCGACGCGTCGGCGGCCAGCGCGCGGCGGCTCAGCGCCCGCTGGATCTCCTCGAGGCCCGCGCGCCAGTGCCTGCGCACCACGCGCCACGTCCCAGGCCACCTGAGCCCGCCTGCGAGCAGGGCGGTGGGGCCGAGCATCACCTCGCCGTCGATGTGCCTCGACAGGTGCACGCCCAGGAACGGCAGCCGCGGGTCGGGCACCGGGTAGATCAGCCCGCGGACGAGGTCGCCGCGCTCGAGGCGCATGTAGGCGCCGCGGAACGGGACGATGCGCGGGTCGGCAGGTGCGCCGGACGCGACGGCCAGCCGGTCCGCATCGCCCCCGGCGCACGCCACCGTGAACCGGGCGCCGATCGCCTCCACCGACTCGACCGCACAACCGGTCACGACCGTTCCGCCCAGCGCCTCTACGTCACGCGAGAGTGAGCGCGCGACCTCGGCGAAGTCCACCACACCGGTCGCGGGCGAGTGCAGCGCAGCAACGCCGCGCGCATGCGGCTCGATCTCGCGGAGCTCGCCGGGCGTGAGGCGCCGCAGCCCCGGCACGCCGTTCGCGCGCCCGCGCCGCTCGAGTTCGTCCAGCGCCGGCAGCTCACCGTCCTCGGTGGCCACGATCACCTTCCCGCACCGCCGGGCCTCGATCCCGTGTGCGTCGCAGTACTCGTAGAGCGCCCGCGCGCCATCCACGCACAGGCGCGCCTTGAGCGAGCCGGGCGCGTAGTAGATGCCGCCGTGGATCACCCCGCTGTTGCGGCCGGTCTGGCCCTGAGCGATTGCGTCCTCGCGCTCCAGCACAGCCACGCGCATCCCCGGCAGCCGCTCCAGAAGCTCGCGCGCGACCGCCAGGCCGACGATGCCGGCGCCGACGACGGCCACGTCGAGATCGGCGGGCGGGTCCACGGCCGGGAGGCTAATCCGCCCCGTACAGAGGGTGTGACAAGCTCACTGTCGGTGGACGTCAGCCGAGTCAAGCGCCTGACTCTCGTCGCCAGCATCTTGGGGTCGTCGGTCGTGTTCCTCGACGGCAGCGTGGTGAACGTCGCGCTGCCGGCCATCCGCGACGACCTCCACGTGAGCCAGTCCACCCAGCAGTGGGTGGTGGAGGGCTACCTCCTCACGCTGTCGTCCCTGATCCTGATCGGCGGCTCGCTCGGTGACCTGCTCGGCCGGCGCAGGGTCTTCCTCTGGGGACTGATCGGGTTCGGGATCACCTCGATCCTTTGTGCCGCCGCGCCGAACGGTGCGGCGCTGGTTGCGGCGCGTGCGGTCCAGGGCGTCGCCGGCGCGCTGCTGGTGCCGAGCTCGCTCGCTCTGATCACCGCCACCTACCCCGAGGACGAGCGAGGCGCGGCGATCGGCACCTGGACGGCTTGGACCGGCGTCGCCTTCGTGATCGGGCCGCTCGCCGGCGGGGTGCTGATCGACGCAATCTCCTGGCGCCTGGTGTTTGCGATCAACATCCCCCTTGTGATCGCGACCGTGATGGTCGTGCGTGCCGGGGTGCAGGAGAGCGGCCTCGGCGCGCACCAGCCGATCGACTACACGGGTGCGCTCCTCGGCATGCTGGGCCTGGCGGGCCCGACCTTCGGCCTGACCGAGCAGGCCACCTACGGCTGGAGCGACCCGCGCGTCTGGGCGCCGATTGTCATCGGGCTGCTCCTGCTGGCCGCCTTCGTCGTCTACGAGTCGCGCACGCCGTACCCGATGCTGCCGCTCGACCTCTTCAAGCGGCGCAACTTCACCGTGGCGAACCTCACCACCCTCACGCTCTACGCGGGGCTCGGCGCGCTCACGTTCTTCCTCGTGCTGTTCCTCCAGCAGGTCGCGGGCTACAGCGCGATTCAAGGAGGGCTTGCTCTGCTGCCGGTGACGATCGTGATGTTCTCGCTGTCGCGGCGCTTCGGCGCGCTGTCGATGAAGGTGGGGCCGCGCTGGCTGATGGGCGGCGGGCCGCTGATTGCCGCGCTGGGCTTCGTGCTGCTGATGCGGGTCGACGCCTCCGTGAACTACTTCACCGACGTCCTGCCCGCGGTGCTGGTGTTCTCGCTCGGCCTGTCGATGACCGTTGCGCCGCTCACCACCACGGTGTTGCAGGCGGTCGAGCCCGAGCACGCGGGCGTCGCGTCGGGCGTCAACAACGCGATCTCGCGTCTCGCCGGCCTGCTCGGCATCGCGATCATCGGCGCCGTCATCGCAGCGCAGTTCGCGAGCAGCATCGACTCCCAGCTATCGGGGCAGCGCCTCACCCCGGCGGAGCGGCGGATCGTGGTATCCGCGAAGCAGACGCCGCTCGCGGGCGAGAAGGTGGTGCCGCCGGCGCAGCGGCCGAAGCTTGGCCCGAAGGTCGAGGACGCGACGGTGAAGGCCTTCCGGTTCGGGCTCGCCGCTTCCGCCGTGCTCGTCGCGCTTGGCGGCGTCGTCTCGCTCGTCGGCCTGCGCGAGCATCGGCGCCGCCGCCGGGAGCGCGCGGCCGCCCCGGTGCGCGCGCCCGGCCAGTGCATCGACTGCGGGTTCGAGCACGACGCGGAGGCGCCGCACGTCGCGGCGCCGGCCGCTCAGGCGTAGTGCAGGTCGTCCGCGTCGGCTGAGTCGACCGGGCGCTCACACGTCGGGCACCACCAGGTCGCCTCGAGCGGCGTGCCGCACTCGCCATGGCGCGGCGGCTCGGCGTCTTCGCGGTGACGCGCGCCCCAGTCGGCCAGCAGCCGCAGCGCTCCCGCCAGGTCGCGCCCCGAGCCCGTCAGCTCGTACACGAAGCGCGGCGGGCGCTCCGAGTACGGCCGAGCGACCACGATCGCCTGCTGCTCGAGGTGGCGCAGCCGCTGGCTCAGCACGTTGGACGCGATCCCGCCGAGCGCCTCCTGAAGGTCGCCGAAGCGCTTCGGGCCGTCGAGCAGCGCCGCGACCACGAGCAGCGTCCAGCGGTCACCCACGCTCGACAGCGCTTCGGACAGCGGTGCCAGCGGTCCGGTCTCGGCCATGCCCCGAGGGTAGCCGAAGCAACGCTGGTATGGTTGCGACTTGCAATCTGCAAGTAACTACGCCCATACTCGGGTCAAACCCACGGCCAGTCGCCTCAACGCGCTGCCCGCCGCTGGGCTTGATCCTCGTCTGGGTACGTCGAGTCGGTCCGTTGGCAAGGAGTTTGAAATGGCTGTTTTGGACCAGATTGGAAACGAGATCAAGGCGGCGGCGGAGCGCTTCGGCCCGTCCGTCGTGGGACTCGGAAGGGGCTGGGGTTTCGGCTCGGGCGTCGTGCTCGAGCAGGGCCGCGTGCTCACCGCCGCACACAACATCCGCCGCGACGAGGTGACTGTCGCGCTCGCCGACGGGCGGCGCGAGACCGGGCGAGTGGCCGGGGTCGATCCGGACCTCGACATCGCCGTGATCGAGGTGGACACGGGGGTGGCTCCGCCCATCGAGTGGGCCGACGTCGAGCCTGATCTCGGCACACCCGTGATCGCCCTCGCGAACCCCGGCGGCCGCGGCCTGCGCGCGAGCTTCGGTTTCGTCTCCTCCGCCGGCCGCAGCTTCCGCGGTCCGCGCGGCCGGCGCATCCGCGGCGTGATCGAGCACAACGCGCCGCTCCCGCGTGGCTCGTCCGGCGGACCGCTTCTCGACACCTCCGGCGGGCTGCTCGGGCTGAACGCCGTGCGCGTCGACGGAGGCCTCATCCTCGCGGTGCCGGCCGACCAGCTGTTGCGCGACCGCGCCGCGGCGTTGTCCCGAGGAGAGACGACCGGCACTCCGCGCCTGGGCGTGGCCGTCGCGTCGCCGCGCGCAGCACGCCGCATGCGGCAGGCGGTCGGCCTGCCGGAGCGCGACGGCCTGCTCGTCCGCGCCGTGGAGGAGGGCAGTCCCGCCGATCGCGCGGGCATCGAGCGCGGCGACCTGATCGTCGGCGCGGCGGGCGATCCCGTGGAGGGGATCGACTCGCTGCACGCCGCGCTCGACAGGGCGGCCGGCGGCAAGCTCGGCCTGAGCGTGGTCCGGGGCGCCGAGGAGCAGGACCTGGAGGTCGACCTCGGAGTGGCGGCATGACCGTGTCCGAGCGTCAGATCCCAAGCGAAGCCGAAGCGCTCGACGCGTACTCGCAGACCGTCGTGGCCGTGGCAGAGCGCGTCGGGCCGTCTGTCGCGAACCTCCGAGTGAACCGCCGCACGCGCGCGGGAAGCATGCCGGCCGGAGCGGGTAGCGGCGTGGTGCTCACCGCCGACGGCTTCATCCTCACCTCCGCGCACGTGGTCGCGGGCCCCGGCCGGCACGGCCGCGCCGCGTTCACGGACGGGCGCGAGCACGGCTTCACGATCGTCGGCAGCGACCCGCTGTCCGACCTCGCGGTGCTGCGCGCCGACGCGCCGGACCTGACGCCGGCGCGGCTCGGCGATGCCGACAGCCTGCGGGTTGGCCAGCTCGTCGTCGCGATCGGCAACCCGCATGGCTACGCCGGCTCTGTCACCGCGGGCGTCGTTTCGGCGCTCGGTCGCTCACTCCCGGCCCGCGCCGGGCGCACCATGCGCGTGATCGACAACGTGATCCAGACGGACGCCTCGCTCAACCCCGGCAACTCAGGTGGTGCGCTGGTGGACAACCGCGGCGACGTGATCGGCGTGAACACCGCCGTGGCAGGTGTGGGGCTCGGCCTCGCAGTGCCCATCAACGAGCACACCCGCCGGGTGATCGGCTCGCTGATGACTGACGGCCGCGTGCGGCGCGCCTGGCTCGGTATCGCCGGAGGCGTGAGGCCGCTGCCGCCCGGAGCGCGCGCCGAGTTCGGCAACCGCACGTGCGTCGAGGTGGTCGAGGTGATCGCCGGTAGTCCCGCCGAGATCGCGGGGCTGCGGCCGGAGGACCTTCTCGTGGCCGTGGACGGCGAGGCGGTGCAGGGCGTCGAGGACCTTCAGCGCCTGATGGTCGCCGAGCGAATCGGGAAGCAAGTCGAGCTCACCGTGATCCGCCACGGCAGGAGCCGGACCCTCGAGCTCGTGCCTGTGGAGCTCGACGGCCGCAGCGGTTAGCCTCGCGCGATCTTCGAAAGCCGTGAACGACAGCGGGCGGTGCGACGGCGGCGGGCGGTGGCGCTCGCCGTCGTCCTGCTGCTCGCGCTGACCGCCTACGTCGGCTGGACGCTCCTGCGGACCGACCGCCACGGCGCGCAGGTGGAGAAGTGGTCGATGAAGAGCCGTCTCCTCGGTCGCTCGATCGACGAGGCCGGGATCGTGCCGAAGGGCGGCGGCAAGAGGCCGCTGCTCGTCCTGCTCCACGGCCGCGGCGGCTCACCGGACGGGATGCTCCAGCAGGAGCTGTTCGACGGGCTGCGCGACCTTGGCGCGCGGGCGCCGGCGGTGGTCGTCGCGAACGGGGGCGACCACAGCTACTACCACGACCGCCGCGACGGCCGCTGGGGGAGCTACCTGCTCAAAGAGGTGGTACCCGACGCGGTCAAGCGCCTCGGGGCCGATCCGAGCCGCATCGCGATCGGCGGCACCTCGATGGGCGGCTACGGCGCGCTGCTCGCGACCTCACGCGACCACCGGTTCTGCGCCGTGGGCGGGCACTCGGCCGCGCTCTGGCCTCAGGCCGGCGCCAGCGCCGAAGGCGCCTTCGACGACGCCGACGACTACGCACGCAACGATGTCTACGGCACGGCCATGCGCAACCCGCGCACGTGGCGAGGCATGCGCGTGTGGATCGACGTGGGGCGTGACGATCCGTTCCGCGAGGCCGACCACAACGTCGCGGCCGCGCTCCGCCGCGGCGGCGTGAGCGTCACCGAGCACGTCTGGCCGGGCGCTCACGGCGACGGCTACTTCACCAAGCACCTCACGCGCTACATCGCCTGGTACGGGCGCGTGCTGGCGAGCTGTCGCCGCTAGCCGTCCCCGCGCGTCACACCCGCCGCGAGCGGCTCGCCGCGACGCGTCGCGCCACCGCCCGCACCAGGCCGCGCTCGGATGCCTGATTCGCCCGCTCGCGTTCGCGCGCGAGTTCCTCCTCGAGCGCGTGCCGCGCCAGCGTGGCGTGTTTGTCCTCCCACGCGGCGCGCTGGGCGAACGTCGCGAGCACGCGTCGTTCGAGTGCGAGCCGGCCTTCAGGCGCCGACAGCTCGGCGGCCCAGCCGGCGAGCTCGTCCGCGCGCCGCTCGGCATCCCAGCCGCGCCGGGCCGGCGATGGCAGGCCGAGCACCGTGAACGCCGGGACCGATCGCGGCCTGACCCACGGGAGCGACAGGATCTGCCGCCACATGTAAAGGTCGGTCGGCACGCCCGCCGGGGCGGGGCGCCAGCCTTCGGGCAGCGCGTCGTAGAGCTCCCTGGTGTGACCGGTCTGCGACAGCCCCGGGCTGGGCGGGAAATCGTCGTGGAGCATCCGGTCGCGGTAGTGGCTGTCGGCGAGGTCGACGATGTTCACGCCCATCTCTCCCTCGGGAACGACCCAGGCCGGGATCGTGTGCGCCCAGTCGGAGCTCTCGAGCGCGCCGAGCAGCGTGCGCACGTGGTCGGGCAGCCAGAGATCGTCGTCCGAGAGGTAGAGGATCCGATCGCTGCGGGCCTCCTCGATCGCCTGGCGGCGATGTGCTTCGCCGTGGCGTTCACCCTTCGGGTTGTCGAAGAAGCGCACGCGCTCGTCGTTCCGCGCGAACTCGGCCACGATTTCCCGTGTCACCTCCGGCACGCCGTCGCCCACCACGAACAGCTCGATGTCCGAGACGGTCTGCGCGAGCGCGCTCGCGAGCGAATAGCGGAGCGTCGGGCCGTGGTCGAAGGTGGGACACACCACAGTGGCGGCCGGCATCGAACCATCCTACGATCGCCTTATGAGTGCCGGACGCGCCGCGGCCTCAGCGAGAGCTTCGGGTGAGGTCCTCCCCGCGGGTACCAAAGACACGCAGACGGTTGACAGCTCCGGGCGCGAGCTCTCGGGCGCGATCCAGGGAGTCGAGGTGACGCGCCTGAACACGATCGCGGACGGGCGCGGGTCGCTCACGCCGTTTCTCTCGTCGGCCGACGCCTTCTGGATCGAGCCGGTGGTGTACGCGTACTCGATCATGCTCCGCCCGGGCGTGATCAAAGGCTGGGGCATGCACCGACTGCAGGCGGACCGCTATTTCGTGCCGGGCGGCAAGCTGCGCGTCGCGCTCTACGACGGCCGCGTCGACTCGCCCTCGTTCGAGGTACTCCAAGAGGTGTGGTTCAGCGACGAGTCGCCCGGGCTCGTCCGCATCCCGCCGGGCGTGTGGCACGCCGACCAGAACTGGGGCGATCGCGACGTCAGCCTCATGAACTTCCCGACGCGCGCCTACAACGCGGCCGATCCGGACAAATACCGGCTCGACCCGCACGGGGGCGAGATCCCGTTCGACTGGTCGATCCGCGACGGCTGAGCGCGATCCGGCCGCTACGTAAGGTCAGGCGAAGCGGCGCAAATCCTGGCTACCCCAGGTGCGCTAGTTGCTGCGAAACGTTTGGATCTCTTGCGTGAACGACGTCACGTTTGGAATCCGGTGAGGGGGAACAGACGACGCGTGGCCCGGTCCCGCCGGGCCGCTATTCCTCCCGCACCCGACTCGTAAATATCCACGCGCGCAGGGGCGGCGCGGCGCGCGGATCAAAGAAGGAGATGGACTCGAATGTTGCGAGGTATCGCAGCAGGCTGGCGCGCGCGGCCACTCGCGCGTGTGCCGGCGCTCGCCTGCACGCTCTTCCTGCTGCTGCTCCCGGCTGCGCCGGCCGTGGCGGCGGTGCACCCGCTCGGCGCGCCGCCGGTCGACGGCGGCTCGTCGAAGGACAACCGAACGCTGTCGAACGCGTCCACTCCCGAGCTGGCCGTGTACGGCGTCTGGACGCTCGTGTCGATCGGGTCCGCGGCGATCGCCTGGGTCACGCTCTCGTGGATGGTGCAGGCGTGGCGCACGCCGGCCACCCTCCGCCGCACGCGCTTCGCCGGCGACTCCCAGCCACTGGAGCACTCCTTCTCCTTGCTGGTGCCCGCCCGGCACGAGGAGCAGGTGCTCGGCACCACACTCGACACGCTCGCGCGGCTCGATCACCCGGATTTCGAGATCCTCGCCATCATCGGCCACGACGACGAGGCCACCCGCGCGGTGGCCGAGGCCGCGGCCGCGCGCAACGACAACGTGCGCGTTGTGATCGACCACTCCTGGCCGAAGAGCAAGCCGAAGGCGCTGAACACCGCGCTCCCCGCCTGCCGCGGCGACGTGGTGGGCGTGTTCGACGCCGAGGACGAGGTGCACTCCGGGCTCCTTCGCCGCGTGGACGCGCTGTTCCAGACGAGCGGCGCTCACGTGGTCCAGGGCGGCGTTCAGCTCATGAACTACCGCTCGAGCTGGTACTCGCTGCGCAACGTGCTCGAGTACTTCTTCTGGTTCTCGAGCCGCCTCCACTTCCACGCGCGCCAGCGCTTCATCCCGCTCGGAGGCAACACGGTGTTCGTGCGAGCCGACGTGCTGCGCGCTGTGGGCGGCTGGGACCCCGAGTGCCTCGCCGAGGACTGCGAGCTGGGCGTACGCCTGAGCGTGCTCGGAGCACGGACCGAGGTGGCGTACGAGTCGGAGATCGTCACGCGCGAGGAGACGCCGCACTCCATCCGCGAGCTCGTGAAGCAGCGGACGCGCTGGAGCCAGGGCTTCCTCCAGGTGCTGCGCGCCGGCCACTGGCGGAGGCTGCCCCGGCGCCAGCGCCTGCTCGGCGCCTACACACTCGCCACGCCGTTCCTCCAGGCCTTTTCGGGCTTGCTGATCCCGCTCGCGTTCGTCACAGCTTTCCTGCTCAAGGCGCCGGTGCCGGTGGTGCTGATCACGTTCCTGCCGCTCGCCCCGATGCTGATCATCCTTGCAATCGAGATCGCAGCGCTCGGGCACTTCTGCAAGAGCTACGGGCAGCGCGCGCGGCTGTACGACTACGCGCGGCTGGTGCTCGGCTTCTTCCCGTATCAGCTGCTCCTGAGCTACGCCGCCGTGCGCGCGGCGGCGCGCGAGCTATTCGGCGTGCGCAACTGGGAGAAGACGGCGCACGTGGGCGCTCACCTCGACTCGCGCCCGGCCGCGCCCGACACGCCGGCGCGGGCATGACCGCGGTCCAGTCGCCTCCGCCTCCGACGGCGGACCTCGAGAAGCTCGGCCTTCGCCCCGGCGCCACGCCCGCGCCGGAAGCCGATGCCGACGCCCCGGGGAGCGTCGGCTCGTGGCTCCGGCGGCGGGCGGCGAGCTTCGCGGTGCTCGCGCCGGTGCTCGCCGTCATCGGCGTGGTGCAGGTGTGGGGCATCGGGCAGTTCCCGGCGCGCTTCGACGACGAGGGCACGTACGTGGCGCAGGCCTGGGCGGTGCAGCACCTCGGCCAGCTCGGGCACTACACGTACTGGTACGACCATCCGCCGCTCGGCTGGATCGTGCTCGCGCTGCTCGGCTGGCCGATGCACGCCTTCGACGGGCCCGGCACCGCCATCGCGGCCGGCCGCGCGCTGCTCGTCCCGATCACGCTTCTCACCGCCGCGCTGGTGTACGCGTTCGCCCGCCGTCTCGGCATCCGCAGGGTCTTCGCAGCGCTTGCCGTGCTCGCGTTCGGGCTGAGCCCGCTGGCGCTCAACTACCACCGCATGGTGTGGCTCGACAACCTCGCCATGCCCTGGCTGATCGGCGCGTTCGTGCTCGCGCTCACTCCGGGCAAGCGCCTGTGGGCGTACGCGGGCGCGGGAGCGTGCTTCGCGGGCGCGGTGCTCACGAAGGAGACGATGCTGCTCATGCTTCCGGCGCTCGCGCTGGCCGTCTGGCAGAGCAGCGCGAGTAGCACCAGGCGCTTCTGCTTCGCGGTGTTCGGCGCGACCTTCCTGCTGCTCGTATCGATCTACCCGCTCTACGCGCTGATCAAGGGCGAGCTCGTGCCGGGGCCGGGCCACGTGAGCCTGCTGGAGGGCATCAAGTTCCAGCTCAGCGGCCGCGCGCCGAGCGGCAGCATCTTCAAGTCCGGCACGCTCTCGAACTACTACGTGAACGGCTGGCTCACGCTGGACAGGCTGCTGCTCGGGGCAGGCTTGGCCGCGTCGCTGCCCGCCCTGCTCTCGCGACGGCTGCGAGTGCCCGCCCTCGCGTTCCTGATCCAGGTGCTGATGATGCTCCGCCCTGGTTATCTGCCGGCGCCGTACGTGATCGCGATGCTGCCGTTCGCGGCGCTGCTGGCGGCGGCCGCGTTCGACGCGGTGGCCGGGTGGCGCCCGAACTGGCCCTCTCCCCGGTTCGGGATCGCCGGCCCGGTCATCGCGTCGCTCGCCGTGGTCGCGGCGGTCGTGGTGGCCGTGCCGCGCTGGGCGAGGGAGGACCGGCGCCAGATGACCTCCAACGCCGATCAGCCGATGCAGACGGCGGCCCACTGGCTCCAGCGCCACGCCGGCAGGCAGAGCAGGCTGCTGATCGACGACACGCTCTGGGTGGACCTGGTGCGCGACGGTTTCCCGCGCCGCAACGTGGTCTGGTATTACAAGCTCGGCACCGACGGCATGGTCGACGCGGCCTACCCGCGCGGCTGGCGCCAGTTCGACTACGTGGTGTCGAGCCAGATGATGCGGACCGACCGCACGGCCGACGTGCGCGCCGCGCTACGGAGCTCCCACCTCGTCGCCGGGTTCGGCAAGGGCACGAGCCGCGTCGAGATCCGGCGGGTGCGCGGATGAGGGCGCGCGGATTCGGAGAGCTATGCCGCTTCGCGGCGGTGGGCGCCTCGGGCTACGTGGTGAACCTCGTGGCGTTCGCCGTGGCCACCGCGCTCGGCATGCACCATCTCGCGGCGGCCACGGTCGCGTTCCTCTTCGCGGTGACGAACAACTTCTTCTGGAACCGGCGCTGGACGTTCCGGGCCAGTGACGGCGCCGCGATGGGGCAGGCGCTGCGCTTCTTCGTGCTCAGCAGCGCTGTCTTCCTGGTGTCCGCGGCGCTGCTCGACGCGCTCGTGAGCGCCGGTTTCCCGGCTCTGTCCGCACAGGCCGTGGCGATCGTCGCCGTGACCCCGCTCAGCTTCGCCGCCAACAAGCTCTGGTGCTTCCGGGCCGCGCGGCGTGCGGGCGCGCGCAGGTCACCCGAGCTGTCGTACGTCAGGAGTCCGTGACCGGCGCTCGCGCAGCAAGTCCGCGCGGCGTGTTCGCGGCGGGCGGCGGGGTGGCGGTCGTGAGCGCCACGATCGCCCTGATCGCGCCGGCGGGCCCGAGCACGCGCGCCGAGGCGGGGCGCCAGGCGGC
>JBJMLG010000069.1:0-11211 GCA_045805385.1 Thermoleophilaceae bacterium | reverse complement strand
TCTCTCGATCCCCGCCATGTGCGCGTGGCGCAGTTCGGCGCTCCGGATGCCACCGCCAAGCGGCATCACTTCCTATGGCGCTTCTGGCCGGCGCTACCCGGATGGGGCGGCTTCGCCGTGCTGGACCGGTCCTGGTACGGCCGCGTGCTCGTGGAACGCGTCGAGTGATACGCGAGCGAAGAGCAGTGGGAGCGCGCCTACGACGAGATCGCTGAGTTCGAGCGATCCCTCGCGGCCGAGGGAACGGTGCTGGTCAAGCTATGGATGCACATCTCGAGCGACGAGCAGCTGAAGCGCTTCGAGGCGCGTGCGAAGGACCCGCTCAAGAGCTGGAAGCTCACCGATGACGATTGGCGCAACCGGGGGCGGCGCGAGGAGTACGAAGCGGCCGTGGAGGAGATGCTCGACCGGACGGACCTCGCGCAGGCTCCCTGGCACGTGGTGCCCGCGGAATCGAAGCGCTACGCGCGGCTGCACGTGCTCGAGACGGTGATCGGCGACCTCGAGGCCGCAATGCGGCGCCTCGGCATGGAGCCCGTCGTCGCCCGGTAGCTCGCGAGCCGGCGCCTGCCACATCCACGCACTGGCAGGAATCGGCCTGCTCCCGGCCAATCCCGCGTTGGGAGAGGTCACCTTGACGACGCCTGCCATTCCGCAGCCGGCGGCTCCGCCGCGCGAAGTGCCAGCTTGGCGCGGGGTACTGCGCGTCGTGATCACGGTGGTCGCGGCGGCCGTCGCGCTCTACCTGGTGTACCTGCTGCGAAAGCCGCTCGCCTGGTTGTTCCTCGCGGGGTTCATCGCGGTCGCGGCCTCCGCGCCGGTCGCGGCCCTCCAGAAGCACATGCGGCGCGGCTTCGCGATCGCCATCGTCTACCTGTCGCTGCTCCTGATCCCGATCGGGATGCTGGCCGTGTTCGTGCCGCCGATCGTCACGCAGGGCAACAACCTCGCGAGCAACGCGCCCAGGTACGCGGACGACGTGACCAGGTGGGTGAACAAGAACAAGACGCTGCGCAAGCTCGACACCAAGTACGACCTCACCGGCAAGCTGAAGCAGCAGGCCACCAAGCTCACGAGCCACGTCGGCGACGTCGCCGGTGTGCTTGCGAACATCGGCTCGGGCATCGTCAGCTCGATCTTCGCGGGGGTGACGATCTTCACCCTCAGCCTCTTCATGATCGGCGGTGGCCCGAGATGGCGAAGAGCCCTGATCCGCGGGCACCCGCCCGCTCGCGCCGAAGCGTTGGAGCGCCTGTTCGACCGCATCTCCGAGGCGGTCGGCGGCTATGTGCGCGGGGCGCTGCTGCAGGCGCTGATCGCCGGATTCACGGCTTGGATCGTGCTGCTCATCCTGGGCGTCCCCTACGCGGCGCCGCTCGCGGTGGTGGTTTTCGTGTTCGATCTCATCCCGCTGGTCGGCGCGACACTGGCAGCGATCCTCGTCGGCGTCGTCACGCTGTTCCACAACTTCCCGACGGCGACGATCGTCTGGGCGGTCTGGTCGGTGATCTACCAGCAGATCGAGAACAACGTGATCCAGCCGCGGATCCAGTCGCGCACCGCGCAGGTCGAGCCATTCATCGTGATCGTGTCGGTGCTGTTCGGCGGCACGCTGTTCGGGGTCTTCGGCGCCGTGCTCGCGGTGCCGATCGCGGCCTCGATCCAGATTGCCGTGACCGAGTACCTGCGCTACAGGCGCGACACCACGATCGAGATCGTCAAGGCGGGCGACCCTCCTCCAGGCGGACCGCTGCCGCCGCTGCTCGAGCCTGAGCCCGACGCCTAGACCGCTGCTCGCTGACTCTGGAGCGCCTGCTCGAGACGCTGGTCGGCCTCGGCGCTGAGCGAGGTCTTCACCACGTGGCCGCCGTATTTCGACACCTCGGGGATGACCTTGTCGGGCGTGCTCTTGCGAATGAGCACGATCACCGCGGCGCCGCCCGGTGGAAGCTGCTCGCCCAGCTCACGCATGAAGCCGTCGTCCACACCTGTGTCGGTGGCGGCTCCAGTCGCTGCCCCGGCCGCGCCGCCCACCGCCGCGCCCAGCAGCGGAGCGAGGAACAGCAGGCCGATGAGGCCGCCCCACATCGCACCGCTCGCGCCACCGATTGCGGCCATGTTCTGCCCCTGGTGGAGCTTCACCTTGCCATCCTGGCCGTGTTCCACGACCACCGCGTCGTCGAGTTCGAGCGTGCGTTCGTACTGCAGCTGCTGGAGCGTCTGCATCACCTCTTCCGCGCGGCCCAGGTCGTCGTAGGCCACAGCGATCAGGTTGCTCATGCGCGTTCCTCCTAGGGGCTTGTCCGCCCATCATCCGGGCAGCGCGGGCTCGCGCGGATCACCCGCATGGGATGATTTGGCCCGCAGGGCGCGCCGGTGGAGGGCCCACGCGACGGCGCCGGCGGGCAGCTGGAGCCAGTAGGAGAAGAGCCGGTAGGCGAGCGTCGCCACGACCGCGGCGCCGCCGTTCACGCCGATGAGCGCGAGCGAGCCGGTGAGCCCCGCCTCCACGACGCCGAGACCGCCGGGCGTGATCGGGATCTGCCCGAGCAGCGCCGCCGCGGAGTAGGCGACCAGCACGAGCGCGGCGTTCGGATGCTGGCCCACCGCGGCCAGGGCGGCGAGCAGGGTGATGTAGTCGAACACCCACTTCCCGGCCGCGGCCAGAAGCGCCTGCCACCAGCGCTCGCCAAGGGCCATCAGCAGGTCGTCGCGCTCCGCGATCAGGCGCTCGGGCAGGTCCTCGAGCGGCTCGGCGTTGCGCCGCACCCGGTTCCGCACCCACTGTCCCGCGCGGCCCGCCGCGCGTAGCAGCCCGTCGCCGCCGAAGGCGAACGCGCCAAGCACCCCGATCGCGGCGAGCAGCGCAGCGGAGATCCAGGCAGCAGCAAGCAGGCTGCTCGGCACGTTCACGCCGAGCAGCAGCAGCGGCAGCGCCAGCACGTTCAACCCGAGCAGCGCGCCGAACACGATCACCGAGCCCGCCGTCATGCCCGTGGCGGCGCGTCCGGCCGGCACGCCCTCCTCGACGAGCATCGCGTACTGCAGCGCGGCTGCCGTGGCGGCTCCGCCCGGCACCACCTTGCTCACCGCGTTGCCCGCGAGGTACGAGTCGATCACGGGCGCCCAGCGGTCGGTCTCGACCGCGATCCGCTGCACCGCGGCCATGCAGACGATGCTTGCGGCCTGGCTGACAGCCATCGCGGCGAACCAGCCGAAGCGGATGTCCCGCAGATGCGGCCAGGCGCCGAGGACTTCGCCGAGCTTCGGGGCCAGCCCGTACAGGGCGGCGCCCGCGACGAGAATCACGAGCGCGCGCTTGACGATCGCGCTGATCGGAAAGCCGCCGGGCCTCGAACTGGTCGCGGCTTCGGTCACCGCGTCCCATTCTCTCCGGTCCGGGCTCGCACGAGGTCTGAGCAGACGTCTGTTCCGATATCGCCCAACCTCGAGAGTGTTTTCGCGTTGAAGGGGTCGTGAAGATGCGAGCGACCACCATCCGATTCAGTCCCGTCGCCTGGGAGCTCATCGAGCGCGAGGCGCAGAGAGAAGGCGTGAGCGTGGCGCAGTACGTGCGCGAGGCAACGCTGTTCCACGTGGCATACAGGCTGGGCGAGCGAGGGGAGGGACTGGCGGACGTTCGCACGCTACTCCACGACGAGCTCCGGCAGACGACGTTCCGCTGAGCCGCCGCCCGCCTGGAGCGGGGCTATTCTCCGCACGAGCCCACCCGCCCCCGTAGCTCAGTGGATCAGAGCGGACGGCTTCTACCCGTTAGGTCGCAGGTTCGAATCCTGCCGGGGGCGCTCCGAGGCTTCCGCTAGCCTCTCGCCGCGATGACAACTTGTGTAGTCACCGGCGGTGCCGGCTTCCTCGGCTCGCACCTGTGCGACCGCCTCCTCGAGCGCGGCCACCGGGTCATCTGCGTCGACAATCTCGAGACGGGCAACCTCAACAACATCGCCCACATCCGGGACGAGAAGTTCGACTTCCGGATGCTCGACATCACGAGCCACTACGAGATCCCGGAGCCGGTTGATTTCGTCTACCACATGGCATCCCCCGCGAGCCCGATCGACTACGCGCGGCTGCCGCTGCACACGCTGAAGGTCGGCGCCTACGGCACGCACAACTCGCTTGGCCTGGCGAAGGTGAAGCGCGCGCGCTTCCTGCTCGCCTCGACCTCCGAGGTCTACGGCGACCCGCAGGTGCACCCGCAGCCCGAGACCTATTGGGGCAACGTCAACCCGATCGGCCCGCGTGGGGTCTACGACGAGGCGAAGCGTTACGCCGAGGCGCTCACGATGGCGTACCTGCGGCAGCAGGGCGTCGACACGGCGATCGTTCGGATCTTCAACACCTTCGGTCCGAAGATGAGACCTCACGACGGTCGTGCGGTGCCTACCTTTTTGCGCCAGGCGCTAACCGACAAGCCGCTCACCGTCTTCGGCGACGGCTCGCAGACGCGCAGCTTCTGTTTCGTCGACGACCTGGTTTCCGGCCTCATCGCCCTCGCCGAATCCGGTGTGCACGAGCCCGTGAACATCGGCAACCCCACCGAGATGTCGCTGCTCGACATGGCGAAGACCGTGATCGAGGTGACGGGTTCGCGCTCGGAGATCGTGTTCGAGGCTCTCCCGATCGACGATCCGCAGGTGCGCCAGCCGGACATCACGAAGGCTCGCGACCTGCTCGGCTGGGAGCCGAGGGTCGGGCTGCGCGAGGGCCTCGAGAAGACGGTGCAGCACATGACCGAGACACTCGGCAAGCTGCCCGCGTAGCGGCGATACACTCGAAAACGTGAGTTCCGAGGCCAAGAACCTCGAGGTCATCTCGAAAGCGATCGACCATCACAACCGCACCTGCGAGTACCCGGCGGTGGCCGTCGCGATGAACCCCTTCGAGGTCGAGCGCCTGGGCTGGGACTCGATCCGCGGCCTTCCGATCCGTGAGGACTCGAACCTCGGCACCGGCGCCTTCCGCGTGATCTGCGCGAAGGACGAGGGCGACCTCCGCGAAGAGGCCGAGGAGGCCGTCGAGGCTGTCTCCGAGCACTACGTGCCGGTCGGGCAGTAGCTCCCTCACCGCTAGACTTCGCGCCTCCTGGTGGGCGTAGCTCAGCTGGTAGAGCTCCTGGTTGTGGTCCAGGCGGTCGCGGGTTCGAGTCCCGTCGCTCACCCCTCGGAAAGCGCTGCAAATCGCCCGCCCTGTTTGTCTCGGGTCAGTCGGCGCAGCAGTCGTCCTGGCAGGCGCCTTCGAGAGGGGCTGCGCAGCAGCTCTCGCCGCGCCAGCTTCCGACGCCCTCGTTGACGGCAACCGCGGCGATGACCAGTGCGGTGGCGGGGTCGAGCCACCACCAGCCGAGGAGGGCATTGCCGCCGAGCCCGATGAGCAAGGCGACGGAGAGGTAGGCGCAAAGCATGTTCTGCCGGCCCTCGCTCTTGGTGGCCGAGGACCCGAGCGCGTCGCCGACGCGAGCCTTTGCGAGCGCGAGCGGCGGCATCGTCGCTGCCGTGAATGCGGCAAGGCCGATGCCCACCCAGCTCGTCTCCGGATGGTCGGTGTTGACGAGGGTGCGGACGGCCTCGATCGCGACGTAGCCGGCAAGCAGGAAAAACGAAAGCGCGATGAGCTGCTGGGCGCGGCGCTCTGCAGCCGCGGACCCGCGTCGCGCGCCCGAGAAGAGCCAGAGCACGACGACGCCGGCGACGGACTCAATCAGCGAGTCGGCGCCGAAGCCGATCAGGGCAATGGAGCTCGCCGCGAGGCCGGCACCGATGGCGATGGCCGCCTCGATGCCATGCCAGCCGACACTCAGCCAGGCGAGCAGCTTCGCGCGCCGCATCAACCGCTGGCGCTCGGGACTCGGGACCGTGGGGGCTGTGGTGATCGTCGTCCGCGTCTGTAGATCGAGGGGCTGCGTACTCATGCGGAGATTTCAGCGCCGCTCGGCATGACTGCGGCGAGCAACGCCGAGCCCGCCTCCGTGAGCGAATACATCACCATCTTGCCGTCGCGGCGTGAACGCACCATGCCGGCCGCGCGGAGCTGGCGGACGTGGTGGGAGACGAGCTTGTCGGAACGCTCGCAGACCCAGGCCAGGTCGCAGACGCACAACTCGCCGCCTTCGCGCAGCGCCAGCGCGACGGTCAGACGCGTGGCATCGGCGAGCGCCTTCGCCGCCTCAGCCGCCAGGCTCAGCGCTTCAACTCCAGGGCGCGACTGGCGCAGTGCCTCGGCGCGAGGCAGGTCGAGACAGAGCAGCTCGCAGGTATCGCGCTCGCTCACGCCAACACTCTAACGAACGTGAGAACGTCGACGCCGGCTTCGACCCTGCGCGGAGCATCTCCGCCGATGCGCCGGAACTTCGCCCGCCGGCTGGCGTGCGACGACGCGCGCGGCTACCGTCCCGGCATGGGTACCCGCGCCGCTGAGGGCGGCGCCACAGACGTGCGCCAGATGCTCGAGACGGTCGATCGCCCGAGCGCGCATCTGGCCGTACGCGGCCAGGTGCCGCTGCTCGACCGTCTCTACGCGTCGCCGCGGGCGCATCGCCTGCTCCCGGACGGGGTCGCGCTCCGCCTCGCCACGCTGCGCGCGCGCCTGCTGTGGCGATTCTCGAAGGCGAGGCGGCAGCGCGCGATCGCACAGGTCTCGCTCCTGCTCGAGGGCACCGGTCGTGAGAACGAAGCAGAGCGGGTCGCGCGCCGCCAAATCGTGGAGGTTGCCCTGCGGCGCGAGCTGAAGCTGCGCCCCTGGCTCTCACGCCGTTACCCGATCGTCGGCGGCACCGACCACCTCGCCGCCGCTCGGGCGGGTGGGCGCGGAGTGCTCCTGATGGGTCTCCACTTCGGCGCGCCCCGTGGCGCTTCGGGACCACTCTGCGACGTTCTCGAACGGCTGTACATGGCGGGCGCGGAGTGGCTCTACGCCGACGTGTACGAGGGGCGTGAGGGGCTCGTGACCCTCGTGCAGCGCCAGACGTTTGAGTCGCGGGGCGGGCGCTGGGTTCCGCGCGGCGGCTCATACGCCGTCTTCCGTGCTCTGCTGGAACGAGGCGCCGTCTGCCTCTTCCACTTCGACACCCCGGGCAGCACGGAAACGATCTTCCTGGGCAAGCCGGCCCGCGTCGGCAGCGGGCTGGCCCGCCTGGCGCGCGAGACAGGCGCGATGATCGTCCCCTCGATCTCAGAGGGCGGCTGTCGCCACCCGCGGCTCCGCCTGCACGAGCCGATCGATCCGCGCGCGTTCGCCTCGGAACAGGAGCTGGTGGACCATCTGGCGGCGCTCGCCACGGGCTTCATCCTCGACCGGACGCCCGAGGCGTGGGAGCCGAACGACTTCCCGCCGCAGATCTTTCCGCAGCTCGCCGAGCGGTACGGCTGTGCCTTCGGCGACTGACAGAGCGCGTCGAGCCTCGCTGGCGCGGTAACGGATCCGACCTTACGTTGGTTCCCATGCCCGCACGTTTGGAGGACGCGGTGCACACCGACGTGGCGCGAGCGCTCGAGTCGGTGGACACCCCGAGCGCGCACGAGGCGGTCGTGGGCTACACGCCGCTCCGCGACCGCCTGCTCGTCTCGCCGCGGATGCACCGTCTCCTGCCGGACCGCGCGGCCATGTGGCTCGCCGCCGGCCGCGCGCGCGTGCTGTGGCGCCTCTCGGAGAAGCGGCGGCAGCGCGCCCGCGCGCAGGCGGCGCTGATGTTCGAGGGCACCCCACTCGAGCCCAACCTCGATTCGATCGCGCCCAGGCTGGCTGCCGAGGAGGCGATGCGCAGTGCGCAGAAGCCACGCATGTGGATGACGGAGCACTATCCGGTCGAGGGTCTCGGGCACCTCGAGTCGGCGCTCGCCGAGGGCAGGGGAGCAATCGTGTTCTCGGTGCACATGGGCGCCTACTGCTCGGTCGCGTGGCCGCTCGCGCATGCCGGTCACCCTTCGTACATGACGGGCGCGGATTGGCTCTACGCGGACGTCTACGAGGGGCGCGAGGCGCTCACAACGCTGATCATGCGCAGCGACTGGGAGAAGGTCGGCGGCCGCTGGGTCCCGCGCGGCGGGTCCTACGACGTGCTCAAGGCGCTGCTCGAGCGCGGCGAGCTCTGCCTGGTGATGCTCGACGTCCCGGGCAGCACGAACGCCCGTTTCCTCGGCAAGCCCGCCCACCTGGCGAGCGGCCTCGCCCGGCTGGCGCGCGACACCGGCGCGCCGCTCGTGCCGGCGTTCTGCCACGGCGGCAGCGCGCGCCCGCGACTCGTTGTCGAGCCGCCGATCGATCCGGCGGCCTTCGACAGCGAGGACCGCCTGGTGAAGCACCTCGCCGACGTTGGGTCGCGAGCGATCCTCGAGGTGTCGCCTGAGTCCTGGGAGCCGAACGACTTCCCGCCGCTCATCTTCCGCGAGCTCGGCGAAAAGCACGGCTGGGCTTTTCGCTGAATTCGGCGCCCATCACGGCGGCCGCCACGATCACGAACGCCGCGGCCAGGATCCAGGAGAGCAGGGCGAAGGCGACGCCGATCAATCCGTAGCGCTGTGCCTTCGTCGAGATCAGGTGTGGCAGGTAGATGCCCGAGGCAAGGACGAAGAAGGCGAGGCCGGTGGTCGTGAAGAAGCCGATCGGCACGAGGCGTCGCCAGTGCACGCGGTAGCCCGTGAGCACGTACGGCGTCCACGTGAAGAAGGCCAGCGACCACGTGAGCGACAGCAGTACGGCGAGAGCGTTCCGGAGCGGGCCGCCGCGCACGAGTGCGATCACGGTGCCCGCCCAGCCGTAGACGAGCAGGCCGCCGAGCCACAGCAGCCCGCGCCCGCTGTTCCGCGCGCCTGCCGCTCGCAGCGTGAAGGACAGCTCGTACACGCGCTGCAGCGAGCGAGTGAAGCTGAGCGCCGAAGCGAGCAGCACGAGCACGCTGGCCCAGCTCAAAGCGCTCTTCACGTCGGTCGGCGAGCTGAACAGGTCGCGCACCGACTTCGCCGCCGAGCCGGTCAGCCCGAAGCGGTCGATCAGGCTGTCGGCCGCATCTTTGGAGCCTCGCCGCGGCGCGATCGAACCGGCGATGATCAGCAACGGGAAGATCGCGACGAAGGCCTGCGACGCGAGCACGATTGCGCGGTCGATGGCTCCCATCTCGAGCGCCTTGCGGCCGCAGTGCTCGGCGAACGCGACTGGCGGCAGGCGCCGGAAGCGTTCTATCCGGGCGAGGTGCTGATTGCCGGGCATGCGCGAGTGCGTGGCCACGCGCCCCGATTCTCGCGCCGCCGCGGCCCGTGCGATTCACCCGGTTCGTATGAGGCCCGCTCTCAGCCCTCGCCCTCGCCCGGGCGGAAGCCGTACGCCGACCGGCGCAGCTCGTGCGAGTCGATCACGCGGTCCACGAGGCCGTACTCGACCGCCTGCTCGGCGGTGAAGAAGCGGTCCCGATCCATGTCCTCGTGCACACGCTCGATCGGCTGGCCGGTGTGCTGCGAGTAGATCTCGTCGAGCCGCCGCCGCAGCTCGATCACCTCGCGCGCGTGTATCTCGATGTCGGCGGAGGTGCCCTGGAAGCCGCCCGACGGCTGGTGGATCAGGATGCGGCTGTTGCGAAGCGCCATGCGCTTACCGGCCGCGCCGCCTGAGAGGATCAGCGCGCCCATCGACATGCCGATGCCGAAGCAGATCGTCTGCACGTCCGGCTTGATGAACTGCATCGTGTCGTAGATCGCGAGCCCGGCGTAGATGCCGCCGCCGGGCGAGTTCACATACAGCGAGATGTCCTTGTCCGGGTCCTCCGATTCGAGGTGCAGCAACTGCGCCACCACGAGATTGGCGATCTCGTCGTTCACCTCCTGGCCGAGGAAGATGATCCGCTCGTTCAGCAGCCGTGAGTAGATGTCGAAGGAACGCTCGCCGCGGGCGCTCTGCTCGACCACCATCGGGATCAGGGGCATGGCCGGTCCTTTCCTAGGAAGTGCAACCAGGCGGTTGCATTTCACCCAAGCCTAGCGGATCTGCAACTATTGGGTTGCGTGATCGGCAACGAAATCCGGAAGGGAGCGCGGCGATGAAGGTGGAGCGCGAGATAACGATCGATGCCACGCCGTCCGAGGTGTGGGAGGCGCTGTCCGAGCCCGCGCTCATGCGCGACTGGCTGTTCGAGGGCGGCGACGACCGGCCGGTCGAGCTGGAGGAGGTCGAGGACGAGGAGCGCCTCGCTTTCCGCTGGCGCCGCGAGGGACAGGGCGAGACCAGCGTCGTGTTCACGCTCGAGGCGGTTCCGACCGGCACACGCGTGGTGGTCGTCGAGCGCGGCCTGCGAGTGCCGGTCGAGTGGGCCCCGGCCCTCAACGCGCTCGCCTCGGTCGCGTCGATGGCGCTCGCCTAGCGGCATGCCGCAGGCGGTCGCCGACGAGGTCTTCACCGCGCTGGCGGACCCGACGAGGCGGGCGCTGCTCGAGGCGCTCTCGCGAGGCGCGCCCGAGACCTCGTCACGGCTCGCCGCGGACCTGCCGATCACGCGGCAGGCCGTGGAGAAGCACCTCGCCGTGCTCGGCCGCGCCGGCCTCGTGGAGCGCACACGCGCGGGGCGCGAAGCGCGCTACGAGATCACGCCGGCGCCGCTGGCCGACGCCGCCTCCTGGATCGCCGCGGTGGGCGGCGAGTGGGACGACACCCTGGCGCGTCTCGCGCGCGCTGTCGAGCGGCGCCGCTAGCCCGGGCGCGTCCGGCGCGGAAACGTCGCGCGGCGTGCACTTCGGGCGTACGATGGCCGCCGGAGGCCAGCTAGGCGGGAGGAGCAGCATGCGTGGGAGCAGCTTGAAGGTCGCCCTCTCGGCGGGACTCGTCGTCGCGGCATTTGCGTGTGCGGTCCAGCCGGCGGCCGCCGCCATTCGCTCTCAGACCTTCCGTGACGACGCCAGCGGCCTCCGCGGCACCTACAAGGTCACAGTCACGCGGATCTCCTCGGTGGCGTTGCGCGTGCGGACGGACGCGACCTTCAGCGCATCGAGCGCCGGTCACCTCACGCTGTTCTCCGGGTGTCTGGAGATCTACTGCACGATCGAGTCGTGGCCGTTCGACTACCGGAAGGGCTCGAACCGGCTGGTGTTCGAGAACGTGGCGAGCGGAATCGGCGACCAGTTCGACAACTCGGGAGGCGGTGGTGGCGCGGGGCCGGGAGGCGGCCAGAGCCTGCTCGATCAGCTTCTGAGCGGCCTGCCGGTGCTCGGC
>JBJMLG010000068.1:0-31793 GCA_045805385.1 Thermoleophilaceae bacterium | reverse complement strand
GCTGATCGGGCGCCGCGCTGGCGCTGGCGGCACGCGGCGCTCCCGCTTGCGCTCACTGCGTCTTTTCCTGCCCGTTGTGGCGTCCGCGCTACTCTCGCGGCCATGGAGGCGTCTGGTGAAGCCGCGGTGGTCGTCCGGGTCGCGCGAGCGCGGGACACGGAAGACGTGCTGGCTCTGTGGGAGCGTGCGCGGAGTCCGGCGGCGAGCACTCCCGACGACCAATCCGGCGTGGCGCGGCTCATCGAGCACGCTGATGACGCTCTCCTTGTGGCTGAGCACCAGGGACGGGTTGTCGGGGTTCTCGTAGCGGCGTGGGACGGGTGGCGGGGAAACATGTACCGGCTCGCAGTGGTGCCTGAGTACCGTCGCCAGGGGATCGCCCGCCAGCTCGTGCACGCCGGGCAGGAGCGACTTCTCGCGAAGGGTGCGGGGCGCGTCACTGCGCTCGTCGCGCACGATGAGGCGGACGCCACCGGACTGTGGCGCGCGGTCGGGTACGACCGCGACGAATACATCGTTCGCTTCGTCAAGAACCTCTGAGCCCCCCGGGGTTCCTAGACTCCTGCGCCGTGCGCATCTTCAGCGGCATCCAGCCCACCGGGCGAAAGCACCTCGGCAACTACATCGGGGCCATCCGTCAGTACGTGGAGGGCCAGGACCGGGGCGAGGCGATCTACTGCATCGTCGACCTCCACGCGATCACGGTCCCGTACGACCCGAAGGAGCTCCGCGAGCGCGTCTACGACACCACGGCGATCCTGATCGCGGCCGGGCTCGACCCGGCCCGCTGCGTGCTCTTCCGCCAGGGCGACGTGCCCGAGCACACCGAGCTCTGCTGGCTGCTGTCGGGCGTCACCTCCCACGGCGACCTCAACCGCATGACCCAGTTCAAGGACAAGTCCGCCAAGCAGCGCGAGCTCGTGTCGGCGGGGCTGTTCCTCTACCCGGTCCTGCAGGCCGCGGACGTGCTCGCCTACAACGCGGACGAGGTCCCAGTCGGCGAGGACCAGCGCCAGCACATCGAGCTGATGCGCGACGTCGCGCAGCGCTTCAACGAGCGCTTCGGCGAGACCTTCGTGGTGCCGCGGGCGGTCATCCCCGAGGTCGGTGCGCGGATCATGGACCTCCAGGAGCCCACCGCCAAGATGTCGACCACCGCGCCGAGCGAGGCGGGCACGATCCTCGTGCTCGACGAGCCGAAGACGATCGAGAAGAAGGTGAAGAGCGCGGTCACCGACTCAGGGTCCGAGGTCGTGCGCGGCCCCGGCAAGGAGGGCATCTCGAACCTGATCGAGATCCTGTCGGTGATCCGCGGCGTGTCACCGGACACCGTCGAGGCAGACTTCGACGGCTCGGGCTACGGCGGCTTCAAGCAGACCGTCGCCGACGCGGTCGTGGAGTACCTGCGGCCCGTGCGCGAGCGCTACGAGGACATTCGCTCGGACGAGGGCGAGCTCGAGCGGATCCTCGCCGACGGCGCCGGCAAGGCGCACGCCATCTGCCACGACATCGTGGCCCAGGCTCGCGACAAGATGGGCGTCGGCCCTCCTCGCTAGCCTGACCGCGATGCCAGTCGCCTCTCTCGACCTGGACCTGGAGGTCTTCCAGGGGCCGTTCGACCTGCTGCTCACGCTCGTGCTGAAGGAGGAGGTGGATCTCCGAGAGGTGGATCTGGCCGAGGTGGTGCTCGCCTACATCGACCACCTGGAGGCGCAGGGCGAGCTCGACCTCGAGGCAACGACCGAGTTCCTGGTGCTGATCGCGGCCCTGCTCGAGCTGAAGTCGCGCCTGATACTGCCGCGCGAGGAAGAGGAGGAGCTGGACCTCCCGCAGGAGGAGGCGGCCGACGAGCTGCTCGCCCGCATGCTCGAGTACACCCGCTACCGCCGGGCCGCGGGCTGGTTGCACGAGCAGCTCTCCGACGAGTCGGGCTTCCGTTACCGCTCGGCGCCGCTGCCGCCGCAGCTGCGCCGTGTGTCCGTCGACCTCGCCGAGAAGTCCTACGAGCCGGTCAAGCTCGCCGAGGCGCTCGGCGGTCTGCTGCGAAGCCCCGAGCCGCTCACCATTCACCACGTGGCCACGCCGCTGGTGTCGGTCGAGCAGCGGCTGAGCGTGCTGCGCGGCCTGCTCTCGCGCGCCCGCAGCTTCAGCTTCGACGACGCCGTCAAGGGCGCCGACCGCCTCACCGAAGCGATGACGATCTGGGCCCTGCTCGAGCTCTACAAGCAGGGCGAGGCGCTCTGGCAGCAGGACGAGAACTTCGGCCCGATCCAGGTGACCGCCCGGTGACCGAGCTGGCCCGCGTGGTCGAGGCGCTGCTGTTCCTCTCGCCGGAGCCGGTTTCCGTGAGCGACCTCGCCGACGCCTGCGAGGTGGGAGAGGGCGAGGTGATCGAGGCGCTCGCGCGCCTGCGCGAGCACTACGCAGAGGGCTGGCGCGGCGTGGTGCTCCGCGAGGTGGCCGGCGGGTTCACGCTCGCGACCGACCCCGTGGCCGAGCACGCCGCGCGCCGGCTTCTCGCCCGCCCGCGCACGCCGCCGCTCACCCAGGCGCAGGCCGAGTGCCTCGCGATCGTCGGCTACCTGCAGCCGGTCTCACGCCCGGAGATCGCGCGCATCCGAGGCGTGGCGTCGGAGTCCGCGGTCGGCACGCTGCTCGAGCGCGGGCTCATCGAGGAGTCCGGCCGCTCCCAGTTCGGCGCGGTGATGTACCGCACCACGGACCTCTTCCAGCGCCTGTTTGGCCTCCGCGGGCTCGACGAGCTGCCGGATCCGGCGCAGTTCGACCCCACTCCGGAGGAGGAGGGCGAGCTGCGCGAGCGCCTGCTGCGAGCGGGCGAGCAGCGCGCGCAGGCGTAGTGCCGAGCTTCCGCGGCCACGTCGAGACGCTCGAGCTGTGGCGGCGTTTCCCCGCGCTCGAGACGGTCGACGGGGTAGGGGATGCGGTAGCGCTCACTTTCGACGACGGCCCGGATCCGGACTGCACGCCCGCGGTGCTGGATGCCTTGGACGCGACGGGCGCCAAGGCCACGTTCTTCATGGTCGGCGAGCAGCTGATGCGACATCACGCACTGGCGCGGGAGGTGGCTGAGCGCGGCCACGAGCTCGCCCTGCACGGCTTCGAGCACCGCGACCACGGCACGCTCAGCCCGCAGCAGGCGCGCGACGACCTGGCGCGCGGCCTGGGCACGCTCGAGGCAGGCGCCGGGCGAAAGCCGCGCTGGTTCCGGCCGCCCTACGGCCGCTTCTCCGAGGCTTCATACGAGGCGTGCGAGAAGCTCGGGCTCGAGCGGGTCTACTGGTCGGCCTGGGGAATGGACTGGGAGCCGCTGCCCGCGGACCGGATCGCCGAGACGGTGGTGCGCGACCTCCGCGCCGGCGACATCGTGCTGCTGCACGACTCGCCGCGCTATGCGCCTCGCGAGAACGCGCTTCCGACCGCCGAGGCCGTCCCCCTGATCGCCGAGAGCGGGATGCGTCTCACAACGCTCTCAGAGCTCGCGGGCTGACCAGCAGAGCGCCCGCTCCACCAGCAGGCGCAGCAGCGGCCCGGCGGGCGTGCGGCCGCGGTACTGCTCGTACTTCCCCACGAGCGCGGCGAGCGCCTCGGGCGCATCGGATGCCGCGACGATCTCGACGCGACCGAGCAGCTGCACCCACGCGAGCTCGTCCCAGTCCTCGGACCAGCGGTCCGCGGTGAGCGCCGCCTCGGGACGCGAGCGCAGATGCCTCAGGCGCGCGGGCTCGGCGGTTCGCTTCGGCTTGTGGTCGATCGCGCTCCAGGCGTAGCCGCCGTGGAGCGCGAGCGTGACCGGCAGCACCCGCGGCCGGCCATCGTCGTCCTCGTAACCGAGCCTCGCGACCCGCGCCTCCCGCAGGAGCTCGAGGGCCCACGGCTCGAGATCGTCAAGATGCATCGCCAGCCAGGGTACGTCGAGCGAGAGGAGAGGCATGGAGCTGGGCATTGGACTGCCGGCCACGATCCCCGGGGTCGAGCCGCGGCAGATCACCGACTGGGCGAAAGCCGCCGAGGACGCTGGATTCGTCTCGCTCGGCACGATCGACCGGCTCGTCTATCCCAATTACGAGCCGCTCATCGCGCTGAGCGCCGCTGCCGTTGTGACCGAGCGCATCCGCCTCACCACGTCGGTGCTGCTCGCGCCGCTCCGCAACAACGATGCGCTGCTCGCCAAGCAGGCGCTCAGCCTGCAGGACCTCTCCGGCGGCCGGCTCGTCCTGGGTATGGCGGTCGGCGGCCGCGAGGACGACTACATCGCCAGCAAGATCGACTTCCACACGCGCGGCAGCTACTTCGAGCGCCAGCTCGAGAACCTCAAGCGGTTCTTCGCCGGGGAGCACGTGGGCTTCGCGGGAGCGATCGGCCCCTCGCAGCTGCCGCCGCCGCAGATCATCATCGGCGGGACGGTGGACGCGGCCTTCAAGCGCGCGGCCCGCTACGGCGACGGCTGGATCATGGGGGGCGCGCCGCCCGACCAGCTCCCGCCCGCGGTCGAGAAGCTCCAGGCCGCCTGGCGCGAAGAGGGGCGCGAGGGCAGCCCACGCGTGATGGCGCTCAACTACTTCTCGCTCGGGCCGGATGCCGAGGAGAACGCCCAGCGCTACCTGACCGACTACTACGGGATCCTCGGCGAGGAACTCGCCGGCTACATCGCGAGCAGCGCGGCCAAGAGCGCAGAGGAGATCCAGCAGCGCAACGTGCTGTTCGAGGAGGCGGGGTGCGACGAGCTGATCTGGTTCCCCTGCTCTCCCGATCCGGAGCAGGTCGGCCTCCTCGCAGAGGCCGTAGATCTAGCATCGGCGCGGTGACCCGCCGCTTCTGGCTCCTGACAGCGATCCTGGCCTCGCTCTGGGGCGCTTCGTATCTGTTCATCAAGATCGGGCTGCGCGACCTCTCGCCGGCCTGGGTGGTGTTCGGCCGCACCGCGCTCGCCGCGCTCGTGCTCGTTCCTATCGCCCGTCGTCGCGGCGCGCTCACCGGGCTCGGGCGGATGCTCCCGGGCGTCGCCCTGCTCGGGGCGATCCAGGTCGCGGCGCCGTTCCTCCTG
Source organism: Thermoleophilaceae bacterium (assembly GCA_045805385.1). Lineage (GTDB taxonomy): Bacteria > Actinomycetota > Thermoleophilia > Solirubrobacterales > Thermoleophilaceae > JADGHQ01. Next base: position 26,728 of record JBJMLG010000068.1, on the reverse strand, counting down.
ATCACGTTCGGCGAGCGGCACATCGCCTCGTCGCTTGCAGGCATCCTCGTGTCGTCGGTGCCCGTGTTCACAGCGATGCTCGCGCCGTTCCTCGACCACAGCGAACGCTCGCAGGGCTGGAGCCTCGTGGGCGTGCTGGTTGGGCTCGTGGGCGTGGCGCTGCTGCTCGGTGTGGATGTGGGGGGCGACTCCGCGGCTCTCGCGGGCGCGCTGATGGTGCTGCTGGCGAGCGCCGGCTACGCGGTCGGCAGCTTCATGCTCAAGCGGTCCTACCGCGAGGTTCCGCCCACGGGGCTCGTGACGGGCACGATGGCGTCGAGCGCTGTCCTGACGCTTCCCTGGGCACTCGCAACCACACCGTCGCACGCGCCGGGCCTCGGGCCGATCGCGGCGGTGGTGGTGCTCGGCGTCTTCGGCACGGGCATCGCGTTCGTGATCTTCTACACGTTGATCGCGGGCGCGGGGCCGGCAAAGGCTTCGGTGGTGTCGTACATCGCGCCGGGCTTCGCGGTGTTCTATGGCGTCGTCTTCCTCGACGAGACGGTCACGGCGGGCACCTTCGCGGGACTGGCGCTGATCCTGCTCGGATCGTGGATGGCCGCCGAGAGCAGGCTGCCCAGGCGCCGTGCCGCAGCCGCGGCCGCCGCGGCAGGGGGCGCGCCTACGCCTGTGGAAGAGCCGGTGCGGACGCGGGTGCGCCTGCGCCGGCCGCCGTCCCAGCGGCACTAGCCGCGAGCTGGCCGCAGGCGGCGTCGATGTCGCGGCCGCGCGTGAGCCGCACGGTCGCGCGCACGCCGCGCTCCTCGAGCGTGGCCTTGAACGCGTCGATTGCCGCCCGAGTAGAGCCCTGGAAGCCGCCCGGAGTGGGGTTGTAGGGGATCAGGTTCACCTTGAAGGCGCTCACGGGATCGAGAGCCTTCGCGAGCGCGACCGCCTGCTCGTAGCGGTCGTTCACCCCGTCGAGCATCAGGTACTCGACGAACACCTGCATGCGGCGCGCCTCGTGCCAGCGTCGGCAGGCGTCGAGCACGTCGGGGAGCGCGAAGCGGTCGTTGACGGGCATGAGCTCCGAGCGCAGCGACTCGTCCGCCGCGTGCAGCGAGAGCGCCAGGCGAACGGGTGGGCCCTCCTCGGTCATGCGCTCGATGCCCGGGATCCAGCCCACCGTCGAGATGGCCGTGCGCCTGTGGGTGACCCCAAGGTCGGGCAGGCGCTCGCAGGCGGCCAGCACGCTCTCGACGTTCATGAGCGGCTCGCCCATGCCCATGAAGATCACGTTGCTCAGCTCGTCCTTGCGGCGGAAGTGCAGCGCCTGGTCGAGGATCTCCGAGGTCGTGAGGTTGCGCCCGAACTTCATCCGGCCGGTGGCGCAGAAGGTGCAGGTGAGCGGGCATCCCGACTGGCTCGACACGCATACCGAGCGTCGCCCGTCCCGGTACCGCATCAGCACCGCCTCGAGCGGGCGCCCGTCGGCGGTGTGGAACAGCGCCTTCTCCGTGCCGTCCCGCGAATGCGCCTCGCGGTCGACGGCGAGGCTGCTGAAAGGCACCTCCCCGGCGAGATCCTCCCGGAGCGCCGCCGGGAGGTTCGTCATCTGCTCGTAACCGCCCGCGCCGCGCGCCGCCCAGTCCCACACCTGGCCGGCGCGGAACTTCGGCTCGCCGCGGGCGGCGAGCTTCTCTTGCAACAGAGCGAGATCCACCGGCGCCAAGTCTGGCAGCGCTCTGTAGCGTTGTCCGCCGCAGGGGGAACTCACTGGCGGGGGGAGCTGGCGGGATGCGAAGGCTGATCGGCTTCGCGGCCGCCCTGGTGGTGCTGTGGGCGCTACCGGGGGTCGCGCGGGCGGAGGGCGTGACGGCGGGCGCCGCGGTGGTGGACGCCTCGTGGCACGTGGGAGCGTCGGCGGGGCAGTACGCCTCCGACGGCACGTTCATCGGCGATCACGGCGTGAACCCGACGATGGAGTCGACCCGGCGCGCGGCCTCGTACGGCATCCAGTCGCGCCTCGAGGCGCGCGCGCTCGTGGTGCAGGGGCCCGACGGCAAGCGCATCGCGCTCGTCAAGAACGACCTCTACATCCCGCAGGATCTGCTGCGCCGGCGCGTCGCGCAGATCCTCGAGGCCGACAACCTCGACCCGGCGAAGCGCTCCGGCATCACGAGCGCGACGCTCACGATGACGATCTCCCACGACCACTCCTCGCCCTACTACTCGTCCACCTCCTGGGGCGCGTGGACCTTCCAGGACGTGTTCGACGTGCGCTTCTACGACTACTACGCCGAGCGCATGGCGCTGGCGGTGGAGAAGGCGGCGCACGCGATGCGGCCCTCGCGCGTGGGCGCGTCGGTGAGCTACCTCGACAAGCCCCAGCGCAACTCGATGGGGCCGTCGGTGGGCGACGACGGGACCCCGTCCGGCTATCCCAACTCCGATACCGACCACGACCTCACCGTCGTCCGCTTCGACGACATCTCGGACCCGAAGCGACCCAAGCCGCTCGCGAACCTCGTGAACTACAGCCTGCACGGCGAGTCGCTCGAGGGCAATGACCTGATCTCGGCCGATTGGCTCGGCCCCGTGCAGCGCATGCTCGACCGCCGCACCGGTGCGATCACGGTGATCACGCAGAACGCGGTGGGCACCTCCGAGCTCGAGCGCTCGAGCTACCACGATCCGCACGAGCGGCTCGAGTTCCCGCACCGCGACTACGGCCAGATGGATTTCATGGGTCACCTGATCGCCGAAACGGCGTACAAGACCTGGCGCGACATCGGCGCGGGCACACCGGAGCAGCCGGGCAAGTTCGTGCCGTTCAAGAGCTCGTTCCCGGTTCAGATGGAGGACCGCTGGTTTCCGGGGCCGCTGTCGCACCCGTACCCGTCGGTGTCGAACTGCCGCACTGACAAGGCGACCGAGGGCGATCCACAGCTCCCGGTGGTCGGCCTCCCGGACTGCGAGGGCCCGGGCTCGGGGCTGCAGGCGCTCGCCGGCGCGCTCGGCCTGCCCGCTCCGCCCGCGCCGCCCACGTTCCCGATCGATCCCGGCGTGTCGGTGAAGGACCTCGAGCGCGCGGGGATCCCGGTGCCAGAGAACTACGGCGCGCCCGGCTACACGGGGCTCGAGGAGGACCTCGGCGTGCACCTGCAGGCGTTCCGCCTGGGCGACATCCTCTTCACCGTCTGCTCGTGCGAGCAATGGTCGGATCAGAGCCGCAACATCAAGACCCGAACCGACACGGTCGTGGGCAACGAGTGGCTCGGCTACGACTGGTCGAAGAAGTGCGATGCGCTCACGGATGGCAACTGGAGCTGCGTGGACCCGCGCGACGAGTCGAAGCGGCTGCCGCCCGTCTCCGACGAGAAGTACCAGCGCATGCGCGCGCAGGTGGTGAACGACGCCGCGGGCTGGAACGACCCCGACTACGTGGCTTGGGCGGAGTCCGAGCCGGCCGACCCGAAGCTCATCAAGGGCAACTACACGCACAGCGAGCTGCCGCCGTCGCAGGGCTACCGGCTCACGGTGCCGATCTCGATGGCGAACGACTACAACGGGTACATCGCCACCTACCGCGAGTACCAGCGCGGCGACCACTACCGCAAGGCGCTCACCGCCTGGGGTCCGCATTCGAGCGACTACATGGCCACGCGCCTCGTGCAGATGGGCGGCCACCTGAACGGCGGCCACGGCGCGGCCGATGAGCCGCTGTCGCCGAAGGAGCAGGCCGACAACGCGCTGAACGACGCGCGCGCCCAGGCGCTCGGGAACCTCGGCTCGAACGAGATCAAGGCCTACGAGGCGCTGCTGCCGGATGACGGTGGCGACGCGTCGGCGGTGTCAGAGCCCGCCGACGTGGAGCGCTTTTCGGCGGCCTTCTTCACCTGGAACGGCGGCGACAACTTCACCGACAACCCGTTCGTGACCGTGGAGCGGCGGGTGGGATCGCGCTGGGTGCAGTACGCGGACCAGTCCGGGGAGGTCCCCGTCACGCTCGCGTTCCCGCAGGGGCCGGACATGCCGAGCTACCTCAGCGGCGGCCAGCAGTGGCGCTGGACCGCCCACTTCGAGGCGTTCGCGTCGAGCTTCGACACCGGCGCCCCGGGCGGCGCGCTCGCCACACCCGCGGGCGAGTACCGCTTCAGCGTGCACGGCATGCGCCGCGAGGGCGGGAAGCCGGTGCCGTACTCGCTCACGTCGGCGATCTTCCATGTGTCGCCGTGGAGCGGCATCACCGTCGACGACCTGCGCGTCGAGCCCGACGGGCGCGTGAGCTTCGCGGTAGGGCCGCGGCACACCTACGACGGCGACCAGATCGGGCCGATCGACTACCCGGACAGCTACAAGTCGCCGGCCCGCTTCATCAAGGACGAGCGCTCGAAGGTGAAAGGCGAGTGGTACTGCTTCACATGCTCGTTCAGGCCCTGGGTGGACGCCGGCAATGCCGCGTCGGTGGCCTTCACTTTCGTGGCGGCCGATGGCACGAGGCGGCGCGCGGGCGCGACCGAGTCCGGCGGGCGCTGGGTCAGCGCCCAGCCGCTCGCCGCGGGGGAGAGCGCGTACGTGGATCGCGGCGCTGTGCGCGACGCGTACGGCGACGTGAACGGAGCGCGCTCGACCGTGGTCACGCGGTGACGGCAGCGATCAGGACCCGCATCGCTACGCGGCGCTCGGCGGTCCGGCGCGCAGGCGCTCGCGCGTCTGCGAGAGCGGCCCGCGGTGCCAGGCGAGGCGCTCCACCCACCACGTGAGACCGGCTTCGCCGTAATCGCCGACGTCGTCGCCGGGGTCACTCAATCCCTCCATCGCGACGGCGAACGGCCCGGCCTTGTCGCGGTGCGCCAGCGTGTAGTCGACGATCTCGCGCAGCTGCGCCGGGGTCATGTTCTCGTTGACCGGCACGTCCTGGTGGATGGGGAAGACGCCGTCGAAGCGGGCGGCCCGCCGCATCGGGCGCTTCGCGGGCCAGCGGCCGGCGATCCACACCGGCACATGCACGGGCGGGATGAAGTGCGCGCCCTCGACTCTGTAGTGCTTCCCCTCGAAAGAGAACGGCTCGCCGCTCCAGAGCCCTTCGAGGATCTCGAGCCCCTCGTCGAGCATCTCAGCGCGCACCCGCGCGTCGGTCTCCTCGCCGAATGGCGCGAATTCGACCTCGGGCGTGGAGCCGAGACCGGCGCCGAAGATGAAGCGTCCCTCCGACAGCAGCTGCAGCGTCTGTGTTTCGCGCGCCACCTTCCAGGGGCGGCGGCGCGACAGCGGGGTGACCATCACACCGAGCATCAGCCGCTCGGTCCGGGCCGCGACCGCACCGAGCGCGACCCAGGGATCCACCACCGGCCACACGCCCTCGCGGCGGGCGATGTGGTCCCACACGAATGCACCGTCCCAGCCGGCCTCCTCCGCCTCGTGGGCGAGCTCGAGCAGGATCTCCGGATGGCCGAATTCCCCCGCGTTCGGCAGTCCAACGGCGAAGCGCACCGCGCGACCCTATCGGGGCCGCGCGACGCGGCGTATGCTCGCGCCGTGACTCGCTTCGACACAGTGCGGGTGGCCGCGATCCAGGCCACGCCCGTGATCCTGGACGCCGCCGCGACGGTCGAGAAGGCGTGCGATCTGATGGCCGAGGCGGCCGGCAAGGGCGCGCAGCTGGCGGTGTTCCCGGAGACGTTCGTCTCGGTCTATCCCTCGAACTCGTGGGCGCGCCGCGCCGCGTCGTTCTCCGGTTTCGACGAGCTCTGGGCCCGCATGTGGCAGGAGGCTGTGGACGTGCCCGGGCCTCACGTGGACCGGCTGTCCGAGGCCTGCCGCAAGCACGGGATCCACCTCGCGATCGGCGTGAACGAGCGCGAGCTCGAGCGGCCCGGATCGCTCTACAACGCGCTGCTCCTCATCGGGCCGGACGGCCTGATCTCCAAGCATCGCAAGCTCATGCCGACCCACCACGAGCGCCTCTTCCACGGCATCGGCCGCGGCGACGACCTCGACGTGGCGGAGCTCCCGTTCGCACGTGTGGGCGGGCTGATCTGCTGGGAGAACCGCATGCCGCTCGCCCGCTACGCGCTCTACCGGCAGGGGCCGCAGATCTGGGTGGCGCCGACCGCGGACGACGCCGAAAGCTGGATCGCAAGCATGCGTCACATCGCGGTCGAGTCGGGGGCCTTCGTGGTATCGGTGCCGCAGTACATCCCGCGCTCGGCGTTCCCGGACGATTTTCCCGTGGAGCTGCCGGACCACGAGGTGCTCGGGCGCGGGGGAGCGGTGATCGTCGAGCCCGACGAGGGCGAGATCCTCGCCGGACCGCTCTACGACGACGAGGGCATCCTGATCGCTGACTGCGACCTACGTGCCGGACTCCACGCGAAGCGCTGGTTCGACGTCGCCGGGCACTACAGCCGCGAGGACGTGCTCATGCCAGCGCCACCGCCGGCGGCCGAGCCCGCCGCCGTCGACGGCGCGTGAGGCTCGCAAAGTTCCTGGCCCACGCGGGGGTGGCGTCGCGACGCGCGTCCGAACGCCTCATCGCCGAGGGACGGGTGAGCGTGGGAGGGGAGGTGGTGACCGACCCGGCGCAGGACGTCGACTCGTCCAGCGAGGTCGCGGTCGACGGCTCGCCCGTGAGCCTTGCCGACGAGCACGAGGTGTGGGCGGTGAACAAGCCGGCCGGGGTCGTCTCCACGGCCAGCGACACCCATGGCCGGCCGATCGTCACGTCGCTGGTGCGCTCGGGCCACCGTTTGTATCCGGTCGGCCGGCTCGACGCCGACACCACCGGCCTGATCCTGCTCACCAACGACGGCGAGCTGGCGAACCGGCTCACCCATCCCCGTTACGAGGTCGAGAAGGCGTACAGGGCGAGCGTCGAGCCGAGCTCGGTCTCGGACCGGGCGCTCCGCGCTCTGCGAGAGGGTGTCGAGCTCGACGGCGGCCGGACCTCGCCGGCCGCCGTGCGTCAGGTCTCGCCCGGGGTGCTGGAGATCCGGATCCACGAGGGTCGCAAGCGGCAGGTCCGGCGGATGCTGGAGGCCGTGGGACACCGTGTCGTGTCGCTGGAGCGGATCGCCTTCGGGCCCCTCCGCCTCGGCGACCTGGGCGTGGGGAAAGTCCGCCGCCTCACGCCGGCGGAAGTGCAGCGGCTGCGAGATGCAGCGGGCCCGGGTTGACCCCGGGTTGCGGCGTGCTGCCAGAATCCGCCGCCGTATGAGGCTCACAGCGCTCAGGGGCGCCACAACCGTCGAGCACAACGACGCCGATGCCATCCTCGAAGCCACAGAGGAGCTCGTGCGCGAGGTGATGGCGCGCAACTCGCTCGACCCGGATCAGATGGTGAGCTGCATCTTCACCTGCACGAACGACCTGAACGCCGAGTTCCCGGCGGTCGCCGCGCGGCGCATCGGCCTGAACCAGGTGCCGCTCCTCTGCGCGCGTGAGATCGACGTACCAGGTGCACTGCCGCGCGTGATCCGGCTGCTCCTGCACACCTACGCCGACCCGCAGTCGGAGGCGCAACACGTCTATCTGCGCGAGGCGGTCTCTCTGCGCGCGGACCTCGCGGGGGCGCAATGACGGGCATCGAGTTCAACGAGCGCCTGCGCGCGATCCCGGTGTATCCGGCCGCAGACACCTACGAGTACGGCGGCGAGCTCGTGAAGCTGGCGAGCAACGAGACCCCGTGGGAGCCGCACCCCGCGGTGCTCGAGGCGATCGAGCGCCAGGCGCACGACCTCAACCGCTACCCCGACCCGACGGCCGGGGCGCTCCGGCGCCGCATCTCAGAGCGCACGGGCGTGCCGGCCGCCCGGATCGCCGTCGGCAACGGCTCGTGCGAGATCCTGCTCGCGGCCGCCGACGCGATGCTCGAGCCGGGCGCCGAGATCGTGTACGCCTGGCCATCGTTCTCGATGTATCCCAACCTGCCGGCGCTCAGCGGCGCACGGGCGATCGAGGTGCCGCTCGACAGCGAGCAGCGCCACGACCTGGACGCGATGGCACGCGAGATCACTGCGGCCACCCGGATCGCGATCGTCTGCAACCCGAACAACCCCACCGCGACGGCGTTGCCCGTCGACGCCATCGACGAGTTCGTCGCGAGCGTGCCGCGCCACGTGTGCGTGATCCTCGACGAGGCCTACGTGGAGTTCAACACGCTCCAGGATCCAGACGACTCCCTCGACCTGCTCAAGAAGCACCCGAACCTGGTGCTCCTGCGCACCTTCTCGAAGGTCTACGGCCTCTGCGGCCTGCGCGTGGGCTACGCGCTCGCGGGGTCCGAGGAGTTCCGCCCGGGCGTGGACATCGTGCGGCAGCCGTTCAGCGTGAACATGCTCGCCCAGGCCGCCGCCTCCGAGGCCATGCGACACCAGGACGAGGTGGCCCGTCGCGTCGAGCGGACCGCGATCGAGCGGCTGCACCTGGAATCCGAGCTCGAGGAGCGCGGCCTGACCGCAACCGACAGCCAGGCGAACTTCTCCTGGATCTCGCTCGCGGAGCGGGAGGAGGCCGACGTGATGCGCGCGCTCGGTGAGCGCGGCGTGATCGTGCGAGCCGGGGCGGCGCTCGGCCGCGACGGCTGGATCAGGGTCACCTACGGAACGCGCCCCGAGAACGACCGATTCCTCGCGGCTCTCGACGCAGCGCTGGCCACCTGATAGAAAGAAGGCCGATGCAGCACCTCGGCACGCAGTTCTATTACGGCTGGCACGGCGACGTCGCCAGCTGCCGCGTGCCCTTTTACGGCTTTTGGCGATTTAGCTAGGCGTCCGGCCCCGCTCGCTCGAGCCTCGCAGACCTAGCGCACCTGCCCCGCCGGACGCCCGTTCCTTCTCGGCTTTTCAACGAGCCGCCCCGCGCCCGTCCGTAGGATTCCCAAGCGCAGTTCCGAAAGGTTCCAGGTTCAGATGATGATCGTGATGAAAGAGGGCGCCACCGACGACCAGATCCAGGCCGTCGTCGATCGCGTGGAGGCGGTGGGCGCTGCGGCCCATCTCTCGCGCGGCGAGCTCGTGACCGTGATCGGTGCGATCGGCGACCAGGAGCACGTCGCCAACCTCGACCTCGACGGCTACCCCGGCGTGGACCACATGGTCCCGATCCTCAAGCCGTACAAGCTCGCCTCCGCCCAGTTCAAGAAGGGCGAGCGCACCGTGCTCGACATCGACGGGCGCAAGATCGGCGGGCAGCACTTCATGACGATCGCCGGGCCGTGCACGGTCGAGTCGCGCGAGGTGATGCTCGACACGGCGCGCGTCGTGCGCGACAGCGGCGCCCAGCTGCTGCGCGGCGGCGCTTACAAGCCGCGCACCTCGCCCTACTCGTTCCAGGGCCTCGGCGACGCCGGCCTGCGCCTGCTCTCGGAGGCGAAGGAGGAGACGGGGCTGCCCATCGTGACCGAGCTGATGGACGTGCGCGACCTCGAGCCGGTGCTCGAGGTGGCCGACGTGATCCAGCTCGGCGCCCGCAACATGCAGAACTACACGCTGCTCACCGAGGTGGGCAGGACCGGCACGCCGGTGCTGCTCAAGCGCGGGCTGTCGGCCACGCTCGAGGAGCTGCTGATGGCCGCGGAGTACATCCTCAAGGAGGGCAACGAGAACGTGATCCTCTGCGAGCGCGGCATTCGCACCTTCGAGCCGAGCTACCGCTTCACGCTCGACCTGATGGCGGTGCCGGTGCTCAAGGACCTGTCGCACCTGCCGGTCGTGATCGACCCGAGCCACGCCGCGGGCAGGCGGGACTGGGTGCTGCCGCTCTCTCTTGCAGCGGCCGCGGCGGGCGCCGACGGGATCATCGTGGAGATCCACCCCGAGCCCGAGAAGGCCATCTGCGACGGGCCGCAGGCCATCCGCAACGAGGCGTTCGGCGACTACATGCGCCAGGTCGAGGCCGCGGCAGCGCTCGCAGGCAAGGAGCTCGAGCGGGTCTAGCGGCCCGCCGGTCCGCCCGTGCGCATCGCCATCCTCGGCGTGGGGCTGATCGGCGGCTCGATCGGCCTCGCCGCACATGAGCGCCTGACGGACGCCGAGGTCGTGGGCTACGACCCGCGGCGCGAGGTGCTCGATGCCGCGCTCGAGCGTGGCGCGATCGACCGCGCAGCGGGCAGCGTCGCCGACGCCGTGACCGGTGCGTCGGTGGCGATCGCGTGCGCGCCAGTGGGCGCGCTGCCCGAGCTCGTACGCGACACGCTCTCTGCTGCCCCAGGCGACTGCGTCGTCTCCGACGTCGGCTCCGTGAAGCGGCTGGTGGCCGCGGCCACCGCCGACCAGCGCTTCATCGGAGGCCATCCGCTCGCCGGAGCGGAGTCCGCGGGAGTCGAGAACGCCCGCGCAGATCTCTTTGACGGCGCCCCCTGGTACCTCACCCCGGGGCCCGAGAGCTCCGGGCTCCTGCTGGATCGGCTGAACGGGGTGCTCGTGGACATCGGCGCGCGCCCGGCGGCGATCGACCCGGAGACCCACGACCGGCTGCTCGCCACCGTGAGCCACCTGCCGCACGTGATCGCCAACGTGCTCGTGTCGCAGGCGGCGCGCGCGCTGTCGGACGAGGGGGAGGGGATGCCCCGCGTGGGGCCGAGCTTCCGCGACGCGACCCGGGTCGCCGGCGCGAACCCGGGCATCTGGACCGACATCTACATCTCGAACGGCGAGGCGATCGCCCGCCAGATCGACGCGGCCGCCGAGCGCCTGCGCGAGGTCGCCGCCTCGCTGCGCGCAGGCGACGCCGCCGCGATCGAGTCCTGGAACGAGGGGGCGGCGGGCGACCGCCGCCGCCTGCTCGAGGCCGACCTCGCCGGCGGCGAGGTGCACGAGCTCCGCCTCTCGGTGCCGAACAGGCCGGGTATCGTGGCGCGCGTGGCGCTCGCACTGGGGAAGGCCGGGGTGAACATCGTGGACATGGCCCTGTCCCCGGCGCCGGACATGAGGTCGGGGCAGATCGCCCTCTGGGTGGCCGGCGACGAGCCGGCGGACAGGGCGGAAGAGCTGATCGGAGAGCTCGGCTTCCCGGTAACGCGCGCGTCGTGAACCGCCGCTTCGACCCCGCCGGGCCGCTGCGCGGCACGCTCGTCCCACCCGCGGACAAGTCCATCTCCCACCGCGCCGCCCTCTTCGCCGCGATGTCTGACGAGCCGGTGACGGTCTCGAACTACCTGCGCTCGGACGACACGGAATCCACACTCGCCGCGATCAGGGCGCTCGGTGCAGGGATCGAGGAGCGGCCGAGCAACGACCTCGTGATCCGGGGCGTGGGACTGCACACCCCGGCCGAGGTGACCGGCGGCGTGCTCGACGTGGGCAACGCCGGCACGCTTCTGCGGATCCTGCCCGGCTGGCTCGCGGGGCAGCCCGGCGGCGTGTGGACACTCGACGGCGACGAGTCGATCCGGCGCCGTCCCGTCGCCCGCGTGGCGGAGCCGCTGCGGCTGCTCGGCGCGGAGGTGGACACCGTCGAAGGCGGGACCCCGCCGATGACCGTGATCGGGGCCGAGCTCGAAGGCATCGACTACGCGCTCCCCGTGGCCAGCGCGCAGGTCAAGTCCGCGGTGCTGATCGCCGGGCTGCTTGCGAACGGTGAGACGACCGTGACAGAGCCGTCCCAGAGCCGCGACCACACCGAGCGCATCCTCGCCCGCGCCCGCGTGCCCTTCGGGCGCGACGGGCTCACGATGACGGTGTCGCAGGTGGACGAGCTGGAGCTCGACGCCGTGGAGGTGCCGGGTGACCCTTCGTCGGCCGCCTTCCACGTCGCGGCCGCCTGCATCGTGCCCGGCTCGCGGATCGTGATCGAGCACCTCTGCCTGAACTGGACGCGCAGCGCTTTCCTGCGGATCGCCCAGCGCATGGGAGCGGTGATCGTGGGCGAGATCGAGGACCCCAACGAGCCCCTGGTCGATCGCGAGCCGATCGGCGAGCTCGACGTGGCGGCCGCGCCGCTCGTGGCGACCACCGTCGAGCCCGAGGAGGTGCCGCTCGCCATCGACGAGCTGCCGCTCGTGGGGCTGCTCGGCTGCTTCGCGGACGGCGAGACCGTGGTGCGCGGAGCGGAGGAGCTCCGCCACAAGGAGAGCGACCGCATCGCGGGCGTGGTGGAGGGCCTTCGCGGCCTGGGCGCCGACATCGAGGCCACCCCCGACGGGTTTGCGGTGCGCGGCACCGGCGGCCTGCGGGGGGGAAGCTTCGAGGCTCGCGGCGACCACCGCCTCGCGATGCTCGGCGCGGTGGCCGGCCTGGCCTCGACCGAGGGCGTCGAGGTTGTCGGGATGGACGCCGCGAGCGTCTCTTATCCTCAGTTCGAGGGGGATCTCAGGAAGCTGATCGGATGAAGACGATCGCCCAGGGAACGCTGATCGTGCTGATGGCGCTCGGCAGCGTCTTCCTATGGATAGGCATACCGGTGGGCTGGCTGATCCTCGCCTCGCACCTCACCGACAGCTCGGCGCCATCGCTCGGCCCGTACGTGCTGATCATCTTCGCGATACCGGTCTCGATGGTGATCGTGGCGCGCCTCCTGCGCCGCCTCGACGGCGTCTACGCGCGCGTGAGCGGCGGCCCGCTCGACGAGGGACCGATGCGCGCGTCGTGGCTCAAGAGCATGCGCGCCGAGCGCGACTCCACACGGCGCCTGACGGTGCTCGACACGGTGATGATCTGGAGCGTGTCGGTCGCCCTCGTGGCCTTCGGCATCTGGTTCTTCGCGTTCGCCGGCTCGAGCCTGCCGGGGAGCTAGGCCGCGCAAGTACGCTCCCGCGCGTGGTCATCGCCATCGACGGACCGGCCGGTGCCGGGAAGAGCACAGTTGCGCGCCGCCTCGCCGAGCGGCTTGGCTTCACGTACCTCGACTCCGGGGCGATGTACCGTGCCGCCGCGCTCGCGGCCGGCGAGAGCGAGGCCGCTCCGGCGGAGGCCGCCCGCGCTCTGGAGATCGAGCTCGGCGAGCGCATCACGGCGAACGGGCGTGACGTCACCGAGGCGATCCGCACCCCGGAGGTGACCGAGGCCGCCTCGCGGATCGCGACCAACCAGGCCGTGCGCGCGGCGCTCGTGGACAAGCAGCGCTCGCTGCTCGAGAAGGGCGATTGGGTCGCCGAGGGCCGGGACATAGGGACAGTCGTGGCCCCGCAGGCCGAACTGAAGGTGTTCCTCACGGCCAGCCCCGAGCAGCGCGCCCGCCGCCGTGCCGAGGAGCTCGGCGGGGACTGGCAGATCGTGCTCCAGGATCAGACGCTGCGCGACGAGCAGGACCGCGGTCGCGAGCACTCGCCCCTGCGCCCCGCCGACGACGCGGTGGAGGTCGACACCACGGACCGCACGGTCGACGACGTGGTGGACCAGATCGCGGCGCTCGCCGCCGCGCGGCGGGGCTGAGCGCCATGGCGCTGCCAAAGGTGGCGGTCGTCGGCTACCCGAACGTGGGGAAGTCGACGCTGGTGAACCGCCTGAGCGACACGCGCGAGGCGGTGGTGCACGAGCAGGCCGGCGTGACTCGCGACCGCAAGGAGATCGAGACCGAGTGGAACGGCCGCCGCTTCCTGCTGGTGGACACGGGCGGCGTGGACCTGACCGAACAGGACGACATCGCGCGCGCCGTGCAGCAGCAGGCGCGCCGCGCGCTGGCGGACTCGGACGTCGCGATCTTCGTCGTCGATGCCCGCGCCGGGCTGCGGCCGGGTGACGAGGAGCTCGCCGACGAGCTCCGGCGCGGCCCGGTGCCCGTGCTGCTCGCCGCGAACAAGATCGACACCGCGGCTTCGATCCCGGACAGCGCCGACTTCTGGGGCCTGGGGCTCGGCGAGCCGATCGCGGTCTCGGCGGCACAGGGCCTCGGCACCGGCGACCTCCTCGACCGCGTGACCGACAACCTCGCCGACGTCGAGACATCGGAGGAGGAGGAGCCGATCCGCGTGGCCGTGATCGGGCGGCCAAACGTGGGCAAGTCGTCGCTCGTGAACCGCTTCCTCGGCGAGGACCGCGTGATCGTGTCCGAAGTGGCGGGCACGACCCGCGACTCGATCGACACGCGCGTGGAGGTGGACGGCCAGCCGCTCGTGCTCGTGGACACCGCTGGTCTTCGCCGGCGCACCAAGGTGGCGGGCACCGTCGACTACTACGCGCAGATTCGATCCGAGCAGGCCGCCGAGCGCGCGGACGTGGCGATCGTGGTGACCGACGCCTCGGAGGGCGTCACGAGCGAGGACCTGCGCATCGCGGAGTTGGCGATGAAGTCGGGCTCGGCGACGATCGTCGTCCTCAACAAGTGGGACATAAGCGAGGCCGACCTCGAGCACGAGAAGGCCCGCATCGCTCAGAAGCTGCGGCTACGGCCGAAGGTGATGACGGCCTCCGCCAAGACCGGCCGCAACGTGAAGCGCCTCATGGTGGAGGCGATCGAGCTCGGCGAGCGCGCGGCCACGCGCATCCCCACACCGGAGCTGAACCGCTTCCTCTCGGACGTGCAGGCGGTCCGCCAGCCGCCGCAGAAGAGCGGGCGGCGCCTGCGCATGTACTACATGACCCAGTTCGAAACTCGGCCGCCGCGGTTCTCGATCCAGGTGAACGACCGCGGCCTACTGACGCGCGAATACGGGTATTTCGTAGAGAATCGCCTTCGCGAGCGCTACGGCATGGAAGGTGTGCCGCTGGTGATCGACTTCAAGGGTCGCGATGAGAGGGGCTCCAGGAGGGAGCGTTGACGGCAACCATTCGACGGCGGCGCATACTGGCCGCGCTGCCGATCATGGCCATAGCAGCGGCGGCCATCGGGCTGCTCACAGCAGGAGGGGGCGCGAGCGCGCCGGACGGCGCGGCGAAGTTCGTGCCCGCGAACGCCATCACCTATCTGCACCTGAGCAGCGACCGCGGCAGCGAGGGATGGCGCCGCGGCGTGGACCTCGCGAAGAAGCTTCCGCTCCTCGACCGCGTTCGCGTGCAGATGATCGGCGCCTCGCTCGGGCCGCTCGGCAAGCTCGACGCCGATCGCGACGTGATGCCGTGGCTCGGCGACGAGGCGGCCTACGCCGAGCTGCCGGGCGCAAGCCCCGGCGCCAACGCTCCGCTCGTGGTGCTGAAGGCGAAGGACCAGGTGCGGGCGCGCGCCACCCTGCGCGACCGAGGCCGCGGCAGCGCGCCCGATTACCTCGGCGCGAAGGTGTTCGACATGGGGGGCGGGAACCGGGCCGCGATGACGCCCGACGGCTGGGTGGTATTCGGAGATTCCGCGGCGATGCGTGCGGCGCTCGACACGAACGCCGGGCGCCAGCCGGCGCTCTCCAAGGCCGCGGACTACCACGCGCTCGGCTCGAAGCTCCCTGGTGACCGGCTCGTGAGCGCGTATCTCTCCGCTGCCGGGATCCAGCGCTACGCCGCGCGCCCGCTGGGGCTCCTCGCGGGCGCAGCCGGCACTGGCCCCGCGCGGGCCGCCGAGATCGCGTTCACCCCGAAGAGCGACCACTTCCAGTTCAACGTGCGTGCAATCTCGAGCGGCGCGGGCAGCTGCAGCCCCGCGGGCAACGGCAACGCGCTGACCGATCGGGCTCCGGCCAAGCCGGCGCTGTTCGTGAGCGTGTCCGGGCTCGACTGCGTGCTCGGCCGGGCGCTCGGCGTGAGCAACATCGGCCTGGCGCGAGGCGTTGCCCAGTTCGCCGCCCTGGCGAAGAAGTCGGGCGTCGACCTCGGCCGCACGGTGCTGCCGCTCTTCTCGAAGTCGAGCGCGCTGGTGGTCGACCCGGGCGGCGCGCAGCCGCAGCTCACGCTTGGCGTGTCGGACGTGCCGAAGGGCAAGGGGCTCTCGACGGTCGGCCTGCTGCAGCCGGCGATCGTGGGGATGCTCGACCCGGCGCGGAGCGGCGATACCCCGGGCTTCCAGACCGGTGACGTGAAGGGCGTGAAGACGCTGAGCTCGCAGCTGACGCCGGCGCTGGCGCTCGACTACGCCGAGAAGGATGGCGATCTGGTCGTCTCGAACGGCACGTCTGGCATCGCGCAGGCCTTCGGCGGCAAGCACCTCTCGGGTGACGGGGACTTCAAGAAGCTGCTGGGGGATGCGCCTAAAAACGCGACGTCGCTAGTCTTCTCCGATCTCGACAAGCTTCTTGCGCTTGCCGACCAGGCTGGGCTGGCTCAGAACCCCGCGTACGCGGCCGTTCGCGACGACCTCGGGAGAGTTGGGAAAGCCGGCGGCTTTGTCGCGCGTGAGGGGCAGCAACTCAACGCGGAGCTTTCAGCCAAGAACCCATGACCCAGCAGCCCCTCTCTGACAACGAATATCTCTTCACATCCGAGTCTGTAACCGAGGGCCATCCCGACAAGATGGCCGACCAGATCTCGGACGGCGTGCTCGACGCCGTGATGGCCAAGGACCCCGAGGGCCGCGTTGCCTGCGAGACCCTCGTGAACACGGGCCTCGTCGTGGTCTCCGGCGAGATCTCCACGAACGTGTACGTGGACATCCCGAGGATCGCCCGCGAGACGATCCGCAAGATCGGCTACGACGACGCCCGCTACGGCTTCGACTGCGACACCTGCGCCGTGATCACCGCGATCGACGAGCAGTCGCCCGACATCGCCCAGGGCGTGAACAGCGCCTACGAGCAGCGCACGGACCCCTCCGACGACGACCAGTTCGACGTCGCGGGCGCGGGCGACCAGGGCATGATGTTCGGCTATGCCACGCGTGAGACGAAAGAGCTCATGCCGATGCCGATCTCGCTGGCGCACAAGCTGGCGCACCGCCTCTCCGAGGTCCGCCGCGGCGACGTGATGCCGTACCTGCGCCCGGACGGCAAGACCCAGGTCACCGTCCGCTACGAGAACAACCGGCCGATCGAGATCGAGAAGATCCTGATCTCGACTCAGCACAAGGAGGGCGTCGACTCCGAGACGCTCATCAAGCCGGACCTCTGGGAGCACGTGATCCACCCGATCCTGCCGGCCGAGCTCTACGACGAGCGCAAGCTCAAGGAGAACCTGCTGGTGAATCCGACCGGCAAGTTCGAGATCGGCGGCCCGATGGGCGACTGCGGCCTCACCGGGCGCAAGATCATCGTGGACACCTACGGCGGCGCCGCCCGCCACGGCGGCGGCGCGTTCTCGGGCAAGGACCCGTCGAAGGTGGACCGCTCCGCCGCGTACGCCGCCCGCTACGTGGCGAAGAACCTCGTAGCCGCGGGGCTGGCGGACCGCTGCGAGGTCCAGGTCGCGTACGCGATCGGCGTGGCGCACCCCGTGTCGCTGATGGTCGAGACCTACGGCACGGAGCGGGTCGCCCGCTCGAAGATCGTCGAGCTCGTGAACGAGCACTTCGACCTGCGCCCGGGCGCGTTCCGCAAGTACCTGAACCTGCACCGGCCGATCTACCAGAAGACGGCGGCCTACGGCCACTTCGGCCGCGAGGACCACGACTTCACCTGGGAGAAGACCGACAAGGCGGACGCGCTGCGCGCGGCGGCCGGGATCGGCGCTTCGTCCGAGGCTGTCGCTTCGTCGTAGCTGCTGAGGGGATGGGTGACCTCCTCGCATAGCGGGGCAAAGGTCACCCACGTCCGCCTGGCATGATCACCAGGTGGCTCGCGACTACCACGCGCTCCCACCGGACCTGCCGGTCCCGGCCGACGACGGCGCGGCTGCGCACCTGACCGGCTCCTCAGTGCCCGCCGTAACGCTGCGGGCAGCGGATGGGTCGGAAGTTGACCTGGCGGCCCCGGGCCTGCTGGTGGTCTACGCCTACCCCCGCACCGGCACCCCCGGCATCCCGCTCATCGAGGGCTGGGACGAGATCCCCGGCGCGCGGGGCTGCACGCCCGAGAACTGCGCCTTCCGCGACCTCCACGACGACATGCGCGAGCTCGGCGCCACCGTCTACGGGCTCAGCTCGCAGCCGTTCGGCGAGATGGAAGCGTTCGCCGAGCGCGAGCACATGCCCTACCCGCTCCTCAACGACGAAGCGCTCGTCCTGCAGCGCGAGATGGGCCTGCCAACCTTCGAGGCGGGCGGTCTCACGCTCTACAAGCGCCTCACCTTCATCGCCCGCGACGGGCGGATCGAGAAGGTCTTCTATCCGGTCTTCCCGCCGGACACGCACGCCGCCGACGTGCTCGCGTATCTGCGCTCGTAACGCTGATCACGAGTGGCCTCGGCGTCCGGTCTCGCCCCTAGGTTTCGGAGGGTGATCGCCAAGGTCGAGCCCCTCACTCCAGCCCGCGCCCTGCGCGGCCCGTTCGACTACCGGCTCGGCGCCGGGATGGACGGCGTGGGCGTCGGCTCGATGCTGGTAGTGCCCTTCGGCCGCCAGCGCATGCTCGGCGTTGTGGTGGGGATGGCGGACCGCAGCGACGTCCCGGACGAGCGCCTCGTCGAGCCGCTCACCGCGCTCGATCCGGAGGTGCCGCCTGAGCTCGTCCGGCTCGGCCTCTGGGTCGCCGAGGAGTACTGCTCCACGCCCTCGCGCGGCCTCCAGCTGGTGCTGCCGCCCGGCACCGGCCGCGGCGCCCGGCCGCGCGTGCGCGCGCGGCTCGCGCTCGCTGTCGAGCTCACGCAGGCGGGCCGTGAGGGGATCCTCGCCGGAGTCGGCGGGTCGAAGCAGCGTTCGGCGCTCGAGGTGCTCCGGGCCGGACCGCGCACCGCGGCCGCGGTTTGCCAGGAGGCCGGCTGCTCTCACCAGACGCTGCGCGCGCTCGAGGCCAAGGGTCTCGTCCGGCTCGAGCGCGTGGAGCTGGCGCGGCGCCCCGATCTCGTGAAGGTCGGCGCGCGCGGGCCGGCGGGTGTGGAGCTGAACGCCGCTCAGGAAGCGGCGCTCGCGGAGATCTCAACGCGGCTCCACCAGCCCGAGCCGCAGCCGCTGCTCCTCCACGGCGTCACCGGCAGCGGCAAGACCGAGGTCTACCTGCAGGCGGTCGCGGCCGCACTCGAGATGGGTCGCTCGGCGATCGTCCTCGTGCCCGAGATCGCCCTCACGCCGCAGACCGCCTCCCGCTTCGAGCAGCGCTTCGGCGAGCTCGTCGCCGTGCTGCACTCGCGCCTCGGCGCCGGCCCGCGGTACGACGAATGGGTGCGCCTGCGAAGGGGGGAGGCGCGCGTCTGCGTCGGCCCCCGCTCGGCGGTCTTCGCGCCCGTGGGCGACCTGGGGTTGATCATCGTCGACGAGGAGCACGACCCGTCCTACAAGCAGGACGGCGACCCGCGCTATGACGCTCGCCGCGTCGCCGAGAAGCGCGCGGCCGACGCCGGCGCGCTGCTGCTCGCGGGGACGGCCACGCCCCGCCCCGAGAGCTGGCGTGCCATGAACCGGATCTCGATGCCCGAACGCGTCGACGGCCGAGCCCTGCCGCCGGTGGAGGTGGTCGGCATGCTGGGCACGCACGGCGCTCTCCACGCGACCACGCGCGAGGCACTCGACGAGGTGCGGGAGCGGGGCGAGAAGGCGATCGTGCTGCTCAATCGCCGCGGCTGGTCGAACTTCCTGTCCTGCCGCGTGTGCGCGCGTGTCTGGGAGTGCCCGGAGTGCGACGTCACGCTCGTGCTTCATCGCGCCGCGGGCGTGATCAGCTGCCACCACTGCGGCCACGAGCAGAGCGCTCCGACGAGCTGCCCGGATTGCGGCTCGGTCTCGGTCACCCGCCACGGCTTCGGCACCGAGCGTCTGGAGCGCGAGCTGGCCGAGCTGGTCTCGCCGCTCGAGGTGTTCCGCCTCGACTCGGACGCCGCCTCCGGCCGCGGGGCGATCGCGGATCTGCTGCGACGCTTCGATCGTGCCGAGTCCGGCGTCCTGCTCGGCACGCAGATGGTCGCGAAGGGCCACGACTTCCCGGACGTCACGCTGGGCGTGGTGCTCGACGCGGACGCCACCCTGCGCTTCCCGGACTTCCGCTCCGAGGAGCGCACGTTTGCGCTGGTGGCCCAGCTCGCCGGCCGCAGCGGGCGCGGCGCGCGCGGCGGGAAGGTCATCGTGCAGGCGCTCGACCCGCGCGCGCGGCCGCTCGCCTACGCCGCCCGGCACGACTCCGAAGGCTTCGTGGAGGGCGAGCTCGCTCGTCGCGAGGCGCTCAGCTATCCGCCCTTCGGTCACCTGATTCGCGTCGTGTGCGCGTCGGCCGAAGCCGGCCCCGAGCTCGAGGCGGCAGAGCGGGTCCGCGCAGGGATCGCGTTCGAGCAGGCCACGGTTCTCGGTCCGGCGCCGCTGTTCCGGCTGAAGGGCCGGGAGCGCGCCCAGCTCGTGGTGAAGGCGTCCGACCGCGCCGCCGCGGTAACGGCCGTACGAGCCGCCGTGGAGCGCGCTGCGGCCGAGCATTCGAAGCGCGGAGTGATCTTCTCGGTGGACGTCGACCCGCAGTAGACTCGGCTCCGATGGCCGAGGAGCCCAAGGATCACGAAGTAGAGCCGCTCGATCCGGAGCACGAAGAGGAGCTCCGGCTCGACCCCGAAGTCGAAGCGCGCAGGCACGCCGCGATGTCGTTCATCCGGCGCTACGGCGACCCGGTGCTGAAGAGCCACGCGACGCCGGTCGACCGCTTCGACGACGCCCTGCGCAACCAGGTGTCGCGCATGGGCGCGTTGATGAACGACGCGCTCGGCGTGGGTCTCGCCGCGCCGCAGCTCGGCATCTCGCACCGCTTGCTCGTGTATCGCGTCGGCCCGGACGCACCGCTGGTCGCCCTCGCCAACCCCGAGCTCGAGTGGACCAGCGACGACGAGGAGACGATGGAGGAGGGCTGCCTCTCGATCCCCGGCGTCGGCGTCGACGTGGACCGCGCGATCCACGTGCGCGTGCGCGCGCAGGACGAGCACGGCGACACGCGCATGGTGGAGGCGTCGGGCCTCGAGGCGCGCGTGATCCAGCACGAGATGGACCACCTCGACGGCGTCCTCATCCTCGACCGCACCACGCGCGAGCAGCGCAAGGAGGCGATTCGGGCGATGCGCGAGGCCGAGGCGGCGGACCAAGCGGCCTAGCGCCGGTCGGCCGTGCCGAAGTACGCCGCGTTCCTGCGGGCCGTGAACCTCGGCCCTACTCGCAAGACGAGCAGCGCAGAGCTGAAGTCGGCCTTCGAAGGGCTGGGCATGGTGGACGTCGCCACCTTCCGCACCAGCGGCAACGTCGTGTTCGGCACGAGCCGCAGGTCGCCGGCGAAGCTCCAGGCGGAGCTGGAGATGGGGCTCGAGCAGGCGTTCGGCTTCGACTTCGACATCTTCCTGCGCCCCGACGAGGAACTGGTCGCCCTCGCCGAGCACCAGCCGTTCGACCCGGCGCTCGTCGACGCATCCGACGGCAAGCTCCAGGTCATGCTCCTGAGCGAGCCGCCGGCGAGGAAGACCCGTGACGAGGTGCTCGCGCACGCGACCGACGCCGACCGTCTGGCCTTCGGAGAGCGCGAGCTGTTCTGGCTCCCAAGTGGGCGCATGCTCGAGTCGGAGCTCGACCTGAAGGCGATCGGCAAGCTCGTCGGCACGAACACGATGCGCACCAAGGGCACGATCGAGCTGATCGCCGAGAAGTTCTTCGCCGAAGGCTGAGCTAATAGCCTCATCCGAGTGCGAACGGTCTATCTAGGAACATCGGACTTCGCGGTGGGTGTGCTCGAGCGCCTCGCGCGCTCCGAGCACAGGCCCGTGCTCGTGGTCACCCGGCCGGATCGCCCGCGCGGCCGCGGCAGGAAGGTGCAGCCGCCCCCGGTGGCGGAGGCCGCACGCCTGCTCGGGCTCGAGCTCTACCAGCCCGACAGCGTCAACTCCGACGAGGCCCGCGAGCGGATCGCCGCGGCCAATCCGGATACCGTCTGTATCTGCGCATTCGGTGCGCTGATCAAGGAGCCGCTGTTGTCCGCTCATCCGATGCTGAACGTGCATCCGTCGTTGCTGCCGCGCTGGCGCGGCGCGGCGCCGATCGAGCGGGCGATCATGGCGGGCGACGAGGTGACCGGCGTGACGATCATGGTGCCCGTCGCGGAGATGGACGCGGGCCCGATATGCCTCGAGCAGGAGGAGCCGATCCGCCCGGACGACGACTACGGCTCGCTCAGCAGGCGCCTGCAGACGATCGGCGGCGAGCTGCTCGTTCGCGCGCTCGACGAGCGGCCCCAGTGCGTGCCCCAGCCCGAAGAGGGAGCAACGATCGCACCGAAGATCGGACCCGAGGACCGGCGCCTCGACCCGGCGCTCCGACCTGACGAGCTCGAGCGGCGCGTGAGGGCGCTCCACCCGCACATCGGCGCCTACGTGGAGACCTCCGACGGCGAGCGCCTGGGCGTGCAGCGCGCCGCGCCGAGCGGCGACGTCCCCGAGCTCGACCCCGGCGAGCTGGTCCGCGTGGGCGAGCGCCTGTTCTTCGGCTGTGCGGGCGGCGCGCTCGAGCTGGTGGAGGTGCAGCCGCCCGGCGGGCGCCCGATGAGCGCCGCCGACTACCTGCGCGGCCGGGGCGCCGCGCTCAGGAGGGCCGCCTGATGGTGAAGCCGGCCCTTCTCGTCGGCACCCAGGACCGCGGCGGGGGCCGGTTGTCCGACGCCCGCCGCTGCGCCTACCGGGTGATGCGCCGCGTGGACAACGACGGCGCGTTTGCCGATCGCGCGTTCCGCGCGGAGGCGGAGCGCCTCTCGCTGTCGCCGCGCGACCGCGCGTTCGCGCAGCAGCTCGCCTACGGCACCCTCCAGCGCAGCGCGACCCTCACCTACGTTCTCGCGTCGCTGTCAGCGCGGCCGATCGAGTCGATCGACGCTCCGCTGCGCGACGCGATGATGCTCGGGCTGTTCCAGCTCCTGTTCCTCAGAAGCGTGCCCGAGCACGCTGCGGTCGAGCAGACCGTCGAGCTCGCGAAGCTGGAGCGCGGCGCTGGCCATCGCTTCGCGAACGCCGTCATGCGGCGCGCCACGCGCGAGGCCCGCGAGCTCGTGGAGGAGCTCTCCGACGACACGCCGGCCGAGGCGGCGGTGCGCCACTCCCACCCGGAGTGGCTGGTGCGGATGTGGTGGGAGGCGCTCGGCCGGGACGAGACGCTCGGGTTGCTGGCGCGTGACAACGAGCCGCCGGAGAGCTCAGTTCGCGCGAACTCCCTGGTCATCACCCGCGACGAGCTGCGCGACGCGCTCGGCGCCCTCGATGTGGCCGGCGCGCCGGTGCCGGAGCTACCGGAGGCGCTCGTGCTCGCGGGCCGCTTCGACGTTCACGGCTCCGACCTCTTCGACAAGGGCGCCCTGATGCCCCAGTCGCGCGCCTCCATGATGGTGTCGCACGTGCTCGATCCCCAGCCAGGCGAGCGGGTGCTCGACATGTGCGCGGCGCCCGGAGCGAAGACGACCCACATCGCGGCGCTGATGGGCGGGGGCGAGCTCGTCGCCATCGAGCGGGTGCCCGGTCGCGCGCGCGCGCTCGAGCGCCACGTGGCCAGGATGGGCGCCCCCTGGGTGAAGGTGCGCACCGGCGATGCGGCCGAGCTGCTCGCAGAGGACCGCGAACCGCTGTTCGACCGTATCCTCCTCGATGCCCCGTGCTCGGACCTCGGAACGCTTCAGTCGCGGCCCGACGCGCGCTGGCGGAAGGGGGAGCGCCAGATTCGCAAGCTCACGGAGACCCAGGACGAGTTGCTCGATGCCGCGGCCGGCAGGCTGCGGCCGGGCGGCACGCTCGTGTATTCGACCTGCACGATCTCGCCGCTCGAGAACGAGGCTCGTGTCGAGGCGTTCCTCGAGCGCCATCCGGGCTTCAGCGCCGACGACCTCGGCGCGGACCGGCCCGACCTGGCGCACCCGTCGCGCCCGCAGTTCCTGCAGTTCCTACCGCACCGTCACGGCACTGACGGCTTCTTCATCGCGAGGCTGCGCCGGGAGGAGGTGACCGAACCTTGAGCTCGCCACTCGATCAGGCAGGCGAGGGCGTCGACCTCGGCCCGCCGTGTCCCTCCTGCGGTGAGCCGTGGCTGCGCGCCACGAACCTGCCCGGGCGCTACCGCTGCGTGAACTGCCTGCGGCGCTTCGAGTTGCGCTCCGACTGTCCCGACTGCGGCTCGCACGCCACGATCGCGCGCATGTCGGACCTGCACAACGTGCAGTGCAACAACTGCGGCGGCAGCATGCTGGTGCCTATCTAGGCGCTTTGGCCGTTCCGCGCCGGTAGAGCGCGTACAGCAGCGAGCAGAGCACGAGCGCCGCCACGCTGTAGCCGATCTCCACCTGCAGCACGCGGTCGTCCCAGCCCGGGATCAGCAGGAACACGACGAACGCTGCGGCCGCGCACACCCACACTGTCGCGGCCTGGCGCGCACGGCCCTGCGCGAGCGCGGCCTGGTTCAGTGTGGCGGCGGAGAGATAGAGCCCCATGCCGACGGAGACGAGCACGAGCCCGCCCCGGCCGTAGTCCTTGTCGCCGCCGAAGAGAACGTGCATGAGCGTGGGGCCGAGCGCCAGGAACGCGACCGCGACGAGGCCGGCGAAGGCCACGATCGCCTTTACGGTGATCTGCACGCTGCGGCGGAAGGGGTCGGTCTCGCCGCCGGTGGCAAGGCGCGTGAGGTGGGGGAGGATCGAGGTCTGGATCGCCTGGAAGAGCTGCAGCGGCGCGCGGGCGATCAGCAGGACGTTGAAGACGAAGCCCGCGACCGCCGCTCCCTGGGCGCCCTCGGTCGCCTTCACGAGGAGCGGCCCGGCGTTCAGGAACGTCTGCTCGGCGACCATGATCAGCAGCACGGCGACAGCGAAGCTCGTGCCGTGGGCGAGCGTGAACTCCGGCTCCGACGCCGGCTCGCCCGCCGCGGCGTCGTCGAGCACCTCGGCGGTGTGCGGTGGCGCGTCCTCGCCCCGAGCGATGCGGCGGCCGAGCGCCCACGGCACCACGGCGAGCGACACGATCGGCGCGGCCGCCATGCCGGCAGCCACCACGCCCTGCCCGTGCGCCACGCCGACGGCCACCGCGAGCGCGAACAGGAAGCGCGAGGTCGCCTCCATGAGCACGAGCCCGCCGTAGAGGCCGAAGCGCCGGTGCCCCGCGAGGAAGCCACGCGCGAAGTAGCTCGCCGCGTAGGCGAGCACCGCGGTGATCAGGATCCAGTAGAGGGTGGCCGAGCCGCCAAAGAGGTGGTTCTGGAGCCTGTCCCTGAACGCGAGGGCCACGACGGCGAACAGCACGCCGAGCGCGAGCTGGATCGTGGCGGCCACGCGCAGGTGCTCGTTGCCGTGCTGGCCGCGCGTGTCGCGCTCGGAGATCGTGCGCGACAGCAGCTGCTCCACCGGCCGGTAGAGCACCGACACGACGATGAAGATCGCCGACCACAGCAGGCTGATCTGGCCGTAGTCGGTCGCGTCGAGCGTGTGGCTCGCGAGCGCGAAGTAGGAGTAGGTGACGAGACCGGTGACCCCGATCCCCACCGCGAGGATCGACGCGCCGCGGCCGTACGAGCGGCTGGCCTGGGGCGAGCTAGCTGACGCGGACAAGCAGCATGGTCCACGGAAACGGCGAGCGGGTCTCCTCGACCGTCCCGTAGCGGGAGAGGAGCGACACGAACGACCGCTTGGACCAGTGGTTGATGTGGCCGGGCGTGTTGCCGAGGTCCTTCAGGTAGGCGCCGCGCGCCATGTTCAGCCCCCGCCAGAGCGGCTCCCTGGGCACCGACACGAGCAGGTGGCGCTTCGCGACGCGCGCCATCTCCGAGAGCGTCTGCTCCGGCTCGGGCACGTGCTCGAGGACCTCGATCGCGCTGGCCATCTCGAACTCGCCGTCGGCGAACTCGAGGCGCGTCGCGTCCGCGCATACGTACTGAAGGTTCGGGCGCTGGCGCGTGGCCCACTCCGCCTTGAGCTTCTCGTCGTCGAGGTCGATCCCGACGATGCGGCGCTCGCCGAGGCGCTCCGCCCACTCGTGGGTGAGCACGCCCTCGCCGCAGCCCACGTCGAGGATCGACTCCGGCGCGGCCTTCGCCCACAGCTCGTCGAGTGTGGAGTGGAAGCCGTCCATGAGCCGCCGCACGACCGGGTTGGTGGACCCGTACTTGTCGAACGTGTTGCCGGTCGGGACCGCCTCGGTGGGCGCCTGCGTCACAGCTTCACCGCCTCGCGCTCCTCGGTCGACTCCTCGGGCTTGCCAGTGGCCGGTCCGGCGTCGGCACCCGTGGTGGGCTCCTGGCTGCCGCCCGGCTTGCCAGGCTCGTAGTGCGAGGGCTCGATCCCGAGCTGCAGCTCCACGCGCCGCACCCGCTCGAGGATTCGCTGCGAAAGCACACGGCTGCCCGCGAGGATGTCGCCGATCACGCCGAGCGCAGCGAGCTGCACGGCCGCGATGAACAGCACGGCGCCGAGGATCAGCGACTGGACGTGGCCGGCGCCGGAGCCGTCGATGTAGGCGACCAGGAAGCGGATCCAGATAGCCGCGGCGGCGATGCCGACGATGATCGCCGCGGTCATGAACACGCGCAGCGGCTCGTAGAGGGCGTAGATGCGGAAGATCGAGACGGCGTTGCGGCGCACGTACGCCCACATCGACGGGAACAGGCGCGAGTCGCGTGTCTTCGGGTTGGTCCCGATCGGCACGTGGTCGACGGCGACGGTCATCTTGCCGGCCTGGATGATCGTCTCGAGCGTGTAGGTGAACTTCGACACCACCTGCACCTGGAGGGCGGCCTCGCGGTTGTAGGCGCGGAAGCCCGAGGTGGCGTCGCTGACGGCGGTGCCGGAGAGGCGGCGGACGACCCAGCTGCCGAGCCGCTGCAGCCCCTTTTTCGGGCCCGAGAAGTGCTCGATGTCGGCGACGCGGCGGTCGCCGACGACCAT
>JBJMLG010000067.1:0-12122 GCA_045805385.1 Thermoleophilaceae bacterium | reverse complement strand
GGGACGCCCCACCCCGTGGGAGGGATCACACGGGGGCGGGCCTTCGGCCCGCCCGCTTCGCTTTCTACGGCTTCGGTTCCCGCGGATGTGGCCGCGGCTCGGTGTGGAGCTCCTCCGCCGGCGTGAGGCGCCAGCGTCCGAACGCCGTCCGCGCCACGCGGCCGTCGTGCTCCAGGCGCTCGAGCAGCGCGCTTATCCCCTCGGCCCGCAGGCCCGCTTCCTTCGCGATTGCGGACTCGCCCATCTCGCCCTCGCGCTTGAGGGCTCCGAAGATCCGCTGCAGGCGCTCCTGGTCCACCGCTTGCCCCGCGCCGGTCCCTGTGCTCATGCCTTCCATGCTCGTTCCCTCCTCTCGCGTACGCGCGGGCGGCTACCCAGCGCGCTCGCGCCCAAACGGGCCGCGGCAGCTCAAGGACAGCGAGCGGGCCGCCTTCGGGCGGCCCGTTGGCGTTCTCCTCAAGGTGACCGCGCGGCGGCCGATCACCCGGTGGTGAGTCTCGACACGGTGGTGGCGCGCATCGCCGAGCTCCAGTCGGCCTTCAGCGCGCCCGCCGCACAACCCTCCACCACCTCCACGGCCCCCGCGCCGACAGCATTCGCCGGCGCGCTCCAGTCCGCCACCGCCGCGCAGGCCGGCAGCGGCCTCGCCGCTGTGCCCGCGACTGGCAGCGGTGCCGGCTCGCGCATGGTGCAGATCGCCCAGGGCGAGGTGGGCCAGGCCGAGCAGCCGCCCGGGTCGAACAACTCCGCCCGCATCGCCCAGTACCGCTCCGCGACTGCCGGTGCGCCCGGGCCCGGCCCGTGGTGCGCCTACTTCACCTCTTGGGTTGCGCGGCAGGCCGGCGCGCCGGTCGGCGATCAGGGACAGGGCTTCGGATCGGTCGACTCGCTGTACGCGTGGGCCCAGCGCTCGGGGCGCGCATTCACGCCTTCGTCGGGCCGCCAGCCTCAGCCCGGCGACCTCATCGTTTGGGACGAGCACATCGGAATCGTGGAGGCCGTCAGGCCCGACGGCACCCTCCAGACCATCGAGGGCAACTCCTCCGACCGCGTCTCCCGCCGGGTCCACCGGGCGGGCGATGCACTGGGGTTCGTGCACCTTGGCTGACTCGCTCGTGCACCTCCTGCATGATCGGCTGACGGCCACGTCATTCTCGCTATCGTTCCCCGAAGTGCAGGGGAACGGCCGTACTAACGCGCCCAATGTTGGCGGCGTGGGTCAACGGACGCTGGGCGAACGCACGCGCTCCCACCGGCTTTCGGGCCGGGAACGCCGCGTGCTGGCCGAGCTTGCCCGCGGGACCTCCACGGAGGACATCGCCGACAAGCTCCACGTGAGCCCGCACACGGTGCGCACTCATGTGAAGAACATCATGCGCAAGCTGGACGCCCGCACCCGCGCGCACGCGGTCGCGATCGCGATCACCGAAGACGCTATCGACGCGGAAGAGGTCTAGCTACCCAAGCCGGCTCGCCCGGCCAGGACCTCGGTGAGCTCCGCTACGCCGAGGCCGCCGTCCTGATCGGCCAGCAGCCTTTCGGCCTCGCGGCGGCCGCCGAGCGCCCGTAGCGCGCGCTCGCCATGCTCGGCGGTGAACTCGGAGAGTGCCGCCAGTCGCCGTGAGCGGAGGCGCGCCGCGGCGAGGTCGATAGAGGCGCCGTGCGCCTCGATCGCATCCGCCAGCTCGCCGATGCCGGCGGGAGGAGGCACCGATGACACCGCCACCACGGGCGTGTCCCGCTTGCCGAGCGACCGCAGAGCCGCAGCAAGGTCGCGCCGTGCGCGCATCGCCACGTCGCCCAGGTCGGCCTTCGTGACCACGAGGACGTCGGGCACCTCCATGATCCCGGCCTTGAGGAACTGCAGCGTGTCGCCGGAGGCCGGCTGAACCACGACCGCCACCGTGTCGGTGAGCTCCTCCACCTCGGTCTCCGATTGGCCCACGCCGACCGTCTCCACGACCACGATGTCGAACGCCGCGGCGAGCGCGTTCGCCGCCTCGCGAGTGGGCGCGGCGAGGCCGCCGAGCCGCGTGCCGGCGGCGGTGGAGCGGATCAGCACGCCGTCGTCGGCCGGGTCGTGCTGGATTCGGGCGCGGTCGCCGAGCAGCGAGCCGCCCGAGCGCTTCGACGACGGGTCCACCGCGAGCACCCCGACCGTGCGTCCGCGCTCGCGCCACTCCGCCACGAGGGCCGACAGAAGCGAGGATTTCCCCGCGCCCGGCGGCCCGGTCAGCCCGACCAGGTGGGCCGGCGCCTCCCCGCCGAGAGTCCGCGGCGACACCTCCTCGAGCAGCGCGCGCGCCTCGACCCGACCGGCCTCCGATCGGTCCTCGATCAGGTTGAGCGCTCGCGGCGCCGCCGAGCGGTCGCCCTCGCGAAGCCGCCGGCCGAGCTCTGCGCCGCCCTCAGGCGGCACTTGCAGCCGCGCCGTGCCGCTCGGCCACCAGGTCCACCACGTCGCCCATGATGCGCGTGATCTCGAAGTCCTTGGGGGTGTAGACGCGCGCCACGCCGAGCGCCGAGAGGGCGTCGGCGTCGGCCTTCGGGATGATCCCGCCGACCACGACCGGCACGTCGGCGCCGGCCTCGCGCAGCGCGTCGAGCACCGAGGGGATCAGCTCGCGGTGCGAGCCCGACAGGATCGAGAGACCGACCACGTGCACGCCCTCCTGCACCGCGGTGGTGGCGATGCGCGAGGGGGTGAGGCGGATGCCCTCGTAGACCACGTCCATTCCGGCGTCCCGCGCGCGCACGGCGATCTGCTCGGCGCCGTTCGAGTGGCCGTCGAGACCGGGCTTTCCGACGAGGATCTTGATACGGCGCCCGAGCGCCTCGGACACGCGGTCCACCTTGTCGCGCAGCTCGGTGAGGGCCTCGTCGTCGGGACTAGCCGCGGCATCCGCCACGCCGGTCGGGGCGCGGTACTCGCCGAAGACCTGCCGAAGCGCCGCCGCCCATTCGCCCGTCGTGGCCCCGGCCGTCGCGGCCTCGAGCGTGGGCTCCATGATGTTCTGCGACTCGTCCCGAGCGGCGGCGGCCAGCCTTTCGAGTGCGGCATCGACGGCGGCCTGGTCGCGCTCGGAGCGCCAGCGCTTCACGGCCTCGATCTGCGACTGCTCGACCTGCGGATCCACGGTGAGGATGCCGCCGTCCTCGCCCTCCTCGAGCGGGGAGGGCTCCGAGCTCGTGAATGCGTTCTGGCCGACCACCTTGAGGTCGCCGCGCTCGATCGCGGCCACGCGGGCGCGGTGCGACTCGACGAGTTGCGTCTTCATGTAGTTCACGGCCTCGACGGCGCCGCCGTGCTCCTCCACCACGGCCATCTCCTGGCGCGTGCCCTCCACCAGCTCGTCCACGAGCCCGTCCATCACCTTCGACCCCTCGAAGATGTCGGGGTAGTCCAGTAGGTCGGTCTCGAAGGCGAGGATCTGCTGGATCCGCAGTGACCACTGCTGGTCCCAGGGGCGCGGCAGGCCGAGCGCCTCGTTCCAGGCCGGCAGCTGGATCGCGCGGGCCCGCGCGTCGCGGCCGAGCGTCACCCCGAGCGCCTCGAGCACGATCCGGATCACGTTGTTCTCCGGTTGCGCCTCGGTTAGCCCGAGCGAGTTCACCTGCACGCCGTAGCGGAAGCGCAGCATGCGCTCGTCCGTCACGCCGTAGCGCTCCCGCCCGATCTCCTCCCACAGGCGCGACATCGCGCGCAGCTTTGCGTGCTCCTCGATGAAGCGGATGCCGGCGTTCACGAAGAACGAGATGCGGCCGAACACGCGCTGGAAGGTCTCGTCGTCCACGCGCTCGCGCGTCTGGTCGAGCACCGCCTGAGCGGTGGAGAGCGAGTAGGCAATCTCCTGCACCGGCGTGGCGCCCGCCTCCTGCAGGTGATAGCTGCAGATGTTGATCGGGTTCCACTTCGGCACCTCGTCGACCGTGAAGGCGATCATGTCGGCGATCAGCCGCATCGACGGGCCGGGCGGGAACGCGTAGGTGCCGCGCGAGAGGAACTCCTTGATGATGTCGTTCTGCGTCGTGCCCTGGAGGAGCTTGCGGTCCACTCCGTTCTCCTCCGCGACCGTCATGTAGAGAGCGAGCAGCCACGCCGCGGTGGCATTGATGGTCATCGACGTGTTCATCTCGTCGAGGGGGATGCCGTCGAGCAGCGTGTGCATGTCGCCCTTGTGGGCGATCGACACGCCCACCTTGCCCACCTCGCCGCGGGCGAGCTCGTCGTCCGGGTCGTAGCCCGTCTGGGTGGGCAGGTCGAAGGCGACCGACAGGCCGGTCTGGCCCTTTTCGAGGTTCTTGCGGTAGAGCGCGTTCGACTCGCGCGCGGTGGAGTGGCCCGCGTACGTGCGCATCACCCAGGGGCGGTCGCGCTCGGGCAGGCGAGGTTCGTTGCTCGGCACGGCGGGAATTGTATGGTCCCTGAGCGCGATGGTCCGCCAGATAGACGTCATGCACCTCGGCCGTGACCGGGTCATCGCCGCGCACGAGGTCCGCGGCCTGATCGTCGATCCGGGCCCCGAGAGCTCGCTCCACACGCTGCTCGACGCGCTCGGGGGAGAGGAGCCGCGCGGGCTTCTTCTCACCCACATCCACCTGGACCATGCCGGGGCCAGCGGCGCCCTGGTGCGGCAGTTTCCGGACCTGCCGGTGTACGTGCACGAGCGCGGAGCGCCGCACCTGGTGGACCCCTCGAAGCTGCTCGCGAGCGCGGCCAAGCTCTACGGCGACGACATGCAGCGGCTCTGGGGCGAGGTGGTCCCGATCCCGGAGCGGAACATCCGGGTGCTCAGGGGAGGGGAGACGCTCGAGGGTTTCCGGGTGGAGTACACGCCTGGGCACGCCTCGCACCACGTTTCCTACCTGCTCGAGGAGACGGGCGACGCATTCGTGGGGGACGTCGGGGGCGTGCTCATCCCGCCCTCCCAGTACGTGGTGGCGCCCACGCCGCCGCCGGACATCGACATCGAGGCGTGGCTCCGGTCGCTCGAGATCGTCGAGGGCTGGGCGCCGAGCACGCTCCGGCTCACCCATTTCGGCTGCACGCACGACGTCGCCTACCAGCTCTCCCAGGTGAGGGAGCGGCTGCACCGTTGGGGCGAGCTGGCGCGTACAAACGACGAGGACACCTTCGTCAGGGAGATCGAGGCCGAGATCCTCGAGGCCAACGAGACCGACACGGACACCTCGATCCGCTTCTTCCAGGCCGTGCCCGCAGCCCAGAGCTATCTCGGCCTGAAGCGCTATTGGGCGAAGCGCTCGGAGACCGCGGCGGCGGGATGACCACCGAGACGATCGAGCGGCCGCGCACCGCAGGGCCCGGCGACGAGCTCGGCGGCAACTGGCGCGTGATCGTGCTGAACGACGACCACAACACGTTCCAGGGCGTCGCCGGCGCGCTCGCGCGGGTGATCCCGGGAATGAGCTACGAACGCGGCATGGAGATGGCGAACCGCATCCACAACACCGGTCAGGCGATCGTCTGGACCGGGCAGAAGGAGCAGGCCGAGCTGTACTGGGAGCAGCTGAGCGACGCCGGCCTCACGATGGCACCGCTCGAGCGCGGCTGATGCAGGTCGCCGACGTCGACACCGCCCGCGCGATCCTCACGTCGTTTCGCACGTGGGCGGTGGTTGGCTGCTCGCCGAACCCGGGGCGGCCGAGCCACGGCGTGGCGCGGTTCCTGCTCGGGGCGGGGTATCGGGTGGTGCCGGTGAATCCCGCGATGGATTCGTGCCTTGGGCAGCGCTGCTTTCCGGATCTGGCGTCCGCGGCGCGCGAAGCGGGGCCTATCGAGGTGGTGGACATCTTCAGGCGCTCGTCGCTTGCGGGTGTGCACGTGGACGAGGCGATTTCGATTGGGGCGCGGGCGGTGTGGATGCAGCTCGGTGTGGTGCATGAGGAGGCGGCCGAGCGGGCGCGCGGTGCGGGGTTGCTGGTGGTGATGGACCGCTGCCCGGCTATCGATCACCCGCGCCTCATCGGCGCGTGACGTAGGAAAACTTCCATCTCGGCGTCAGGCGCGGGCTGCGGTGGAAGAAGTTCCCGCACAGCGGGAACAATCTCCATCGCCGGCGGCGAGACCGGCTGCGATGGAAGAACTTCCCGCTCCGGATCCCTCAGTGCGACTCAGTACCGCGGCGCGGGGCGCCGGCCGAACCGCACGTCGCCCGGGTCCCCGAACAGGCCGTGCAGCGCCCAGTTCACGACGCTGACGATGATCGCCGCCAGCACGCCCCAGCCGAACGAGCGGATCTCGAAGTCGCGTACCAGCCAGTCGGTGAGGTACAGCATGAGGATGTTGATCAGGAAGTAGAAGATGCCGAGCGTGATCACGATGAACGGGATCGACAGCACGGCCAGCACGGGCTTCACGAACCGGTTGACGACCGTGAACACGAGCCCGGCGATCAGCAGGGTCCACCACTTGTCGCCGTAGCTCACGCCAGGCAGCACCCAGGCGGCCAGGAACAGAGCGACCGTGTTCATCACCCATGTGATGACCAGCCGCTCCACGACTCCCTACTCCTGCCGCTGAAGCTCTTCGAACGTCACCGACGCGCCCGAGCCAACCGTCGTGAACCACTCGGGTAGGACCGGCACCTGGAAGAGCCCGGTGGCCTCGACGCGCATCGTCGCGGCCTCCTCGGAGTACCAGTAGCGCTCGAAGTCGGTCTTCGTGGGAAACGCCGCGTACTGCTCGAAGGTGAGCGGGTCCTCGCGAGAGCGGACGAACGCCCATGCGGTCGCACCGAAGTCGAGCGCCAGCTCGGCGAACGGCGCACCCCAGGCCTGGAACTTGTCGCCGCGGAAGGGGTTGACCGCCCACACGATGCGCACGAACGGCTGGCCGGGCTCGGCGATCACGCGCCCACCTCCGCGTAGATCGCGCCGGGGCCTTCCTCGGTCTTGCCGAGGCCCTCCTTCTCGGCGCCCACGAGGATCGCGATCTTCCCGAGGTGCTTGTTCTCCTTCATCAGCTGGTGCGCCTCGGCGACGCCGTCGAAGCCCATCGTGCGCCAGAGCACGGGCCGGATGTGGCCCTGCTCGATCAGCTCGTTCGCCTTGTTGCACTCCCAGGCATTCGCGAAGTGCGAGCCGATGATCTGCTTCTGCCGCATCCAGAGGTAGCGAACGTCGAAGTCGAGGTTGTACCCGGTGGTGCCCGCGCAGATGACGACCTTGCCGAATGGCTTGACCACGAGCACGGACGTGGGGAAGGTGGCCTGCCCGACGTGCTCGAACACGATGTTCGGCTCGTCGCCCAGGACCTCCTTGACGGCCTTGCCGAAGCGGCGTGACTCCTTGAAGCGCGCCTTCTCCTCGTCCGGCGTCTCGCCGCCGCGCCGCATCATCCCGGCGAACTCGTTCCGGTCGATGTAGCCGTCCGCGCCGAGCTGCATCACCAGCTCGCCCTTCTCCTTGGAGGAGACGACGCCCACGCACTGGGCCCCGGTGAGCTTGCAGAGCTGGATCGCGAAGACGCCGAGGCCGCCGGCCGCGCCCCAGATCAGCACCTTGTCGCCCGCCTGCATCTCGCACTGGTCGATCAGCATGCGGTAGGCGGTGAAGTAGGTGAGGCCGTAGCTCGCCGCCTCCTCCCAGGTGAGGTTCTTCGGCTTCGGCAGGAGCTGCTGCGCCTGGACCTTCGTGAACTGCGCGAACGAGCCCCAGGAGGTCTCGTAGCCCCAGATCTTCTGCGACGGCGCGGCAAGCGGGTCGAGCCCGTGCACCTCCGGGTCCTCGTACGAGGCCTGGTTGCAGTGGATCACGACCTCGTCGCCCGGCTTCCAGCGGGTCACGCCCGCACCGACCTTCCAGACGATGCCCGACGCGTCGGAGCCGCCGATGTGGTGCTCGTCCTCGGGGTGGTAGCGGAAGACCGACACCGGCTTGCCGAGGGCGGCCCAGACGTTGTTGTAGTTCACGCCCGCGGCCATCACCCGGACGATCACCTCGAAGGCGCCCGGCTCGGGCACCTCGATCTCCTCTACCTGGAAGGCGTCGGTCGGCTCGCCCTCGCGCTCCTGGCGGATGACCCATGCGGCCATCGTCTCGGGCAGCGTCCCGGGCTCGGTGCCCACGTCGGTCACATTCGTCACGTCCACTTGCGCCATCTGTTCGCTACGTCCTCCTGGTCGAAAGGAGGGCGAAGCGTACCGCCCGGAACCTTGGCGAGGCGCGGCGGCGCGGGCTAGCTGCCGGTGGGCATGCGCGCGTAGACGTCGCCCCACGGCAGCTGCTCCGCCGGCAGCGCGCGCAGGGCCGCGACGATCGATGCGGCGTCGAGCCAGGCGGCCGACGCCCACTGCATCGACTCGCCGAGGGAGTAGTTGAACTCCGTCATCCCGAGCGATGCGAGCCGCGCGATGCAGCTCTCCGTCTTGGCAAGCGACTCGCTGGCGAACTCGATCGAGACGGCTGGGATCGGCCGGCTCAGGCCCGCCAGGACCTGGTCCTCGAAGCCTTCCACGTCGATCTTGCAGAACGCCGGCACGCCGTGCTCCTGAATGAGCCTGTCGAGCGTGGTCGTCGCGATCTGCTCGGCTTCGCCCCACTCGTAGCCTGCGAAGCGCCCGCTCGCCTGGGTGTTGTCGATCCAGTCCCGGGCCATGGTTGTGAGCGTGTTTGCGCTGCCGCGGTAGATCTCGCCGGTTCCCTCGGAGGCGCTCGCCGCCTTCTCGACCACCGAGATCCGGGGATTGCCCGTCCAGCGAGCGCGGACACGGGCCGCGCAGTCGGCCTGCGGCTCGACGGCCACGACTCGCGCCCCGAGGCCGAGGAAAGTCTCCACGCGGTTGCCCTCGTTCGCGCCCACGTCGAACACGAGGTCGCCCGGGTTGATCAGCCCCTCGTACGGCGGCGTGTCCTGCTGCCCGGCATGCGGGCGCACGAAGCGGTACATGCCGCAGGCGTAGTTCGAGCCCACGAGCTCGTCGAGCGAGCGGTGGCGCCGGAAGCTGATCGAGTCGTCCACACCTGAGAACTCGACGAGCTCGAGCTCGGGAAGCAGCGCGGGGATGTCGTACGGATCCGAGATGCGGTGCGCGTTGAAACAGGTGCGGCGCCGGCCGACCGGCGTGGAGACGAGAAGCTGGCCGCCGGGCGCCACCACCCGCTGGAACTCCCGCAGCGCCTTGCGCAGGCCGTCAGGGTCGAGCGGGTCGCCGTAGCGGCCGAGCCCGATGTGCTCGATCACGTGGAGGCACGAGAGCGACTCCACCGACTGGTCCTCGAACGGCATCTCGAGTGCGCTTCCCGCCACGCTCGTGAAGTTGTCGAGCTCCACGTCGAGCGGGCGGATGTCCACGAACACGACGTCGGTGATCGCGGTCAGGAAGCCCACGTAATCGACGCGCGACCCGACGTCCACATGGCGCGCGGGGTGCAGCTCCGCCACGCGCCGCGCGGCCCAGATGTCCTGGAAGAAGTAATGGCCGTCGTAGGGCGTCGTGTCGGTGTAGTCACTGAGCTGTGGGTTGAGGTCCCGCTCCTCGACCCGCTCTGCCCGGGACATCGCCTGGTACGCAGCGAGGTCCTCGCGGAAGCGCTCGTGGGTGCCCGGCACGGCGGACGGCTCCTGCACCGACGCCTCGATCATCACGGGGGCCGGCTCGCCGGCGGGGACGGCGATCAGGTTCTCCACCGCGCGCCCCGCGAACTCGAAGAGGGGGTAGAGGGTCAGGTCGGACGGGTCGTCCGCGAGGCCGTAGACGTCATAGCCGAGCTCGACCAGCTGGTGCACGAGCTCCTCGCGTTCGTAGCCCGCGTCCCGGCAGGTCGCCTCCGAGTACTCCATGAGGATTGCGGGACGGTGCCGCATGAGCGTCTCGCAGGCGCCGTGGAGGAAGCCGAGCTCGCCGCCCTCCACGTCGACCTTCACGACGGTCGGGGCGGGCAGACCGCGGCTCTCGACCAGGGTGTCGAGGCGCACGAGCTCGATGGTCTCGCTGCCGGTGAGCGTGAGCGGGTGGTCGGCGGGAACATCGCGCTGGTAGAGGGAGTTGCAGCCGCTCGAGTTGTAGACGTTGATGGTGGCGCTGCCCGGCGCGGCGGCCAGGCCAAGCTGGAACGCGTGGCGCGCGTCGAGGCCGTTGCGCCGGAGGTTCCGCGCGAGCAGCTCGTGCGTGCCCGGCACCGGCTCGAACGAGTAGACGGCGCGGGTGCGCGTCGAGGCGAGCGCCGAGTAATGCCCGAAGTTGGCTCCCACGTCGTAGAAGACCGGCTTCTCGTCACGCTCGAGCAGGCGCTCGAACCAGGCGATCACGTTGCCCTCGTAGTACTCGTCGCCCTCGAACGCCCAGAGCATGTCGGCCGGGACCTCCATCTCCGCTCCACGGGCGCGCAGGAGGCGCGATCCGGGAGCCGTCGGCTCCGCCGGCGCGGGCGGCGCCCAGCGGCGTTCGGCGAGCTCGCGGAGGCCGGTGAGCGGCGCCGAGTCGAAGCGGGGGAGCGAGGCGAAGGGGAGGGGCGGCTCAGAACGCGACAGAACCGCCGCGGCAGAGCCGGCAAGCACGCCGTCGCCTTGGGACGCGGGGACGGCCAGCGCCATCATGTCCGGAGCGTGCTCCCCGTCGAGGCCGAGCTCGCCGAGCAGCGGGAGCAGCAGCTCGCCCACCGCTTCGGGCTCGGCGTCCGGTGCGTAGATCACGAGCGTCGCGTCGTCGTCGGCGCCGAACACGCTGGCGTACTCGCTGAGCAGGTCCGGGCAGGTGATCGCCTCGTCGGCGAGGATCACGGTGGAGAACGAGCGCGCCCCACTGGTTTCTTCCGCGGGCGCTTCGGCGGGCCCCGGATCCGCGGGCACGATCCCGAACTCGTCGGGCACCGCCAGCCAGCGCTCGTCGCCGGCGAGGATGCCCTCTGCCCACGCTCGCTGCGCCTCGGTGTACAGGTGCGGGCGCTTCAGCACGAAGCGGGCGCGCATGTCGCGGTCGCCCTCCACGAGCGACTCCGCGTAGCGGCCGTGCTCGTGCACGCGGTAATGCCAGGCCGTGCTGTGCGCCTTCACCCCGTGGTGGCCGGTGTCGCCGCAACCCACGAAGAAGTCCCAGTCCTCGTTGTAGCGCATGGTCACGTCCCATCCGCCGGCGTCCTCCCACGCGCGACGGCGGAACAGCGAGCAGTTGCCGAACTGGTTCTTCTGCGTGAGCGCCCTGAAGTCGTACTCTCGCACCGCGTGGTAGCGGTCGCTCGCCCCGAAGTCCTGCTGGTCGGTGTAGGCCACGCCCGCCTCGGGATGCGCGTCCAGCGTGGCCACGCAGCGGTCGAGGAATTCCGGCGGGATGCGATCGTCGGCGTCCATGCAGAGCACGAGGTCGCCCCGCGCGTCACGGATGCCGTTGTTGCGCACCACCGCGGGGTGCCCGCTGTTCGCCTGGCGGACGAGGCGAAGGCGAACATCGGATTGCGCCAGCCGCTCGACGACCTCGGCTGAGCCGTCGGTGGAGCCGTCGTCGACCACGAGCACCTCGGTGGCCACCGGCATGTCGACCGCCAGCAGCCGGTCGAGGGCGTGGCGCAGCGTGGCCAGCTCGTTGTAGACGGGCATCACGATGGTCAGTCCGAAGGGCTCCCCCTCGGGAGCGATACCGGCCAGTGGCATGGGTTCCTCGCAGTGCAGGTGTTCGGCGGGCTGGGCGACGGTCAGTAGGGCCAGGTCTCGGCGTCGTGGCCCAGGAAGCGGGTGAGCCGACCCAGTTTGGCAACCATGAGCGTCTTGATCACGACGTTGCGCAGGAACCAGGGAAGTTGCGCCAGCTGGCGGCCGACGTTGCGGGCCCGGCCCGAGCCCCGGCTCGGCGTGTGGCGGTACTCGGCCATCGACTGCGAGCGCCCGATGTAGGTCCACGAGGGCCCGAAGGTGGTGGACTGCAGCAGCGCCAGGGTGACCCCGACCGAGCTGAACGAGTCGTGGATGAGCAGCGTGCCGCCGGAGACGACCCGCTCGCCCCAGCGCACGATGTCGTCGCGTGCCGGGCCGTAGCGGTGGGCCCCGTCGATGTAGAGCAGGTCGATGGGGCCCGTGACCTGGGCGTGGGCCTCGTGGGACATGGCCCGGACATGGCGGATCCGAGACTGCACCCCGGCAGCGCGGAGATTGGCGTTGAAGGCCGCGT
>JBJMLG010000066.1:0-23979 GCA_045805385.1 Thermoleophilaceae bacterium | reverse complement strand
GTCCTTAAGAGGCCCGCAGCCCGGAGGGTGGCCCCCTGCCGGGCGTATCGAACCTCTACAGATAAGGAGGAGAGAGCGCCGAAACCGGCCCCCACGCGGGACAGGATGTACCCGTCTCGTACCTTTTCGCGAACCGCGCCGAACGGGCGTAACGCGAATCCCCTGCAAACAGCTAGTGGGCGGTGCCCGGCTCGAACGGGCGACCTCCTGCTTGTAAGGCAGGCGCTCTACCAACTGAGCTAACCGCCCGGGCGGCCTGAGTGTAGCCCGGCCCGGGCGCTGCTCAGCGCGCTAGCTTTGGGCGCGATGGCATTCGTGCTCACGCTCATTGGGGCCGCGCTTGCGGTGGGGCTGGAGATGATCGAGGCGCTCGCGATCGTGCTCGCGGTCGGCCTCGAACGCCGCTTCCGCGACTCGCTGCTCGGCACAGCGGCGGCAGCCGTGGCGCTCGCCGCGCTCGCGCTGGTGCTCGGCCCGGTCCTGCTATCGCGCGTGCCGCTCGAGCCGCTGCGCGTTGTGATCGGCGCCTTCCTGCTCCTGTTCGGGCTCGAGTGGCTGCGCAAGGGCGTGCTGCGACT
Organism: Thermoleophilaceae bacterium; assembly: GCA_045805385.1. Taxonomy (GTDB): domain Bacteria; phylum Actinomycetota; class Thermoleophilia; order Solirubrobacterales; family Thermoleophilaceae; genus JADGHQ01. Next base: position 23,401 of record JBJMLG010000066.1, on the reverse strand, counting down.
TGCTGGTCGCCGCTCGCGGTCCGACTCGTTCAAGGAGTTCGTGGAAGAGCGCGAGGCGCTGCACGAGCTGCCGCCCCCGCCCCCCGGCGAGCCGGACTGGGCCGCCCGCGCGATCGCGTTCAAGGGCGTGCTCCTCGAGGGCGTCGAGGTGATCCTGATCGTCACGGCGCTTGGTGCCCGGCCCGGAGGCCTCGCGCCCGCGCTGATCGGAGGCGTCATCGCAATCGCTGCGGTGATCGGCATCGGCCTGATCGCCCACCGGCCGCTCAGCCGCCTTCCCGAGACCCACCTGAAGTACACGGTCGGCATCGTGCTCTCGAGCTTCGGCGTGTTCTTCGCGGCCGAGGGCCTCGGAGTGGAGTGGCCCGGCTCCGATGCGGCGCTGCTCTACATCGCGGCCGTGTTCGTGCTGCTCTCGCAGCTCCAGATCGCCTTGATCTCGCAGCGCGGCCGCACCGCCGAGGCGGTCGCCTCGTGAGCACGCTTCGCCAGCTTCGCAAGCTCGTACTGGGGGAGACCTGGTCGCTGCCGCTCGGCGTCCTGCTCGCGCTGGGAATCGCGGCGCTGCTTCACGAGGTGGCCGGCAGCTGGTGGAAGGAGACCGGCGGGTTCATCCTGCTCGGCCTAGCCGCGCTTGCGCTCTCGATATCGCTCGGCGGCGTATTGATCGCGCACACGTCTCAAGAGCGCCGCGCTCGGCGTCGATAGTAGGGGCGAGGGGAATCGAACCCCCGATCTCCGGCTTGAAAGGCCGGCGTCCTAACCGCTAGACCACGCCCCCGTGTTTGTGAGAGTCTAGGCGCGACTGGACGTGTGAGCCGTGTCACGTTCGGACTCGCAGTCGGCGGGAACGGTTGGCCCCGTGACCCCGACACATCTCCCGGCACAACCAATGGCAGCTCTTCCAATCCTGTGGCTCGCCACGCCGTTCGTCACCGGCGTGTGCATCGGAAGCTCGCGCAGCGCCCGCCGCTTCACGGGCAGGCACTACCGGCCTTGCATCGCTCTCGGGTGGGCCGGGGTCGCGCTGCTGCTTGGCGCCGCGTTCCTGCTCGACGGGACGGTCGGCACGGCCGCGCTCATCCTGGGCGGCCCGCTCGCCGGGCTCAGCTTCTGGCTTCCGCGGCGCGGTAACGACGACGGGGGCGGAGAGCAGCCCGCCGACGAGCCGGAGCCGACCCCGCCCGACAACCACTGGGACAGCTTCCTCTCCGACTTCTGGAAGTACGTGGACCACGGGCGGTCGCCGAGCCCGCCCGCACCGCGCGAGCGCACCCCGGTTTAGCCCTGCGAGCTCACGCCAGTTTGTGCTCGCGCAGGAACTGCTGCGCGACCTGACCGGGCGGGCGCTTCTTCAGCACGACCTCAGCATTCATCTGGCGCAGCGACTGGGTCGTGAGCGCTTGGGAGACGCGGTCGATCGTGGAGGTGAAGCCGTTGCCCTGCTGCCGGACGGTCTTCAAGCTCACGATCGGGGCCACATTCTGGAAGCCGAAGACACGCTTCGGGTCGCGCAGCACCATGTAGCGAGTGCCATTCAGCTGTCCGTCCGTGGTGAAGACGTCGGCCGCATCCACGCGCCCCTTGTCGAGGTCGCCGTACTGCTCGCCGATCTTCGACGGCATGAAGCGTATGTTCTTCAGCCCGTACTGCTGCTCGAGGCCGACGAGCCCCTCGAAGCGCGTGCGGAACTCGGGGGGCGCCGCGAGGCGCACGTTTCCCGAAACCTTGGCGAGGTCCCCGACCGAGCGCAGCTTCCAGCGCTTCGCGTAGGCCGGCTTGACCGCGACCGCATCGGTGTTCGAGTACGGCGTGCGCGCAAGCAGCGTGAAGCCGCGGTTCTGCTCGAAGGAATCGGCCAGCCGGTAGGCCTGATCGGCGCTCACGGGACGTCGCGCGCGGTGGGCCACCTCGGTCACGAGCACACCGATGTACTCCGGGTACATGTCGATCGCGCCCGCCTGGAGCGTGCGGTGGATGATCTCCGAGGCGCCGATGTCCTCCTTCACCACCACGCGGAAACCGCGGGCGCGCAGGGCCTGCGCGTAGAGCTCGCCCAGGAGGTACTGCTCGGGGAAGTTCTTCGTGCCCAGCGTGACGACGGGCCGTGGCTTCTTCTTTGCCGACGCCCCGCTCGAGCTGCTGCCACCACAGCCCGCGACGACGAGCAGGGCGATGGCCGCGGCTACCGTGACCGCCCTGCGGGCTTGCATTCTTGCCGCCACTACGCGGGGGTCGGTGCCTTCTCCGGCGCCGCTGGGGGCGCCGAGCGGCGGCCGGAGGCAGCCGGCACGGTGAACATGAAGGTGCTGCCCGAGCCCGGGCGGCTCTCGACCCAGATGCGGCCGCCGTGCCGCTCGACGATCTTGTGGCAGATCGCCAAGCCGATGCCCGTGCCCTCGTAGCGCTCGCCCACGCGCGCGAACGGCTCGAAGATCTTGTGCGCGTGCTCCTCGTCGATACCGATGCCGTTGTCCGCGACCGAGAACAGGACGAAGCCCTTCTCACTCGTGGCGCTCACGTGGACCCGGGGGGCGCCCTCGGCGTTGAACTTAAGGCCATTCGAGACGAGGTTCTGCAGGAGCTGCCCGAGCTGGTTCGGGTCACCCTCGACGGCCGGTAGCGAGTCACGCGTGACCTCGGCGCAGCGCTCGCTGATCGATGCGTCGAGGTTGTCGAGCACCTTCTGGAACAGCAACTCGCCGTCGACGGTCTCGCGGCGAACCTCGCCACGCCCCACGCGCGAGTACTCGAGCAGGTCCCGAATGAGGGTGCGCATGTGCTCGGTGCCGGAGATGATCGAGTCGATGTACTGATCGGCCTGGGGGTCGAGCCTGCCCTTGTAGCGGCGCTCGAACAGCTGGGCGAACAGGGAAACCGTCTGAAGCGGCTCCTTGAGGTCGTGCGAAGTGACGGCCGCGTACTGCGCGAGCTCGCGGTTCGAGCGCTCGAGCTCCTGTGTGCGACGGTCGATCTCGTCACGGCTCTCCTCGAGCGAGGCGGCCATCGTGTTGAAGGCCCGGCCGAGGTCACCCAGCTCGTCGGCGCGCGCGTCCGGGACGCGAGCAGACAGGTCACCGCCCGCGACTCGCTCCGCGCCGGCGGCCACACGCCTGACGGGCCGGACGATCGAGCGCGCGAGGTAGAGCCCGAGCAGGATCACCGCGACGATCGCGAAGGCGAGCCCCGTGATGCCCAGCGTAATCGCAGTCCTCGAACGGCTCTCCGCGCGCGTCTCGCGCGCGGTAACCAGCGAGCGCTCTGCACCGAAGAGGCGCGTGAACTGAGAGCGGATGCCCGCCACGCGGTCCTTGCCGGTGCCGTTCACGATCACGCTCTTCGCGACATCGGGACGCTCGCGCGCCAGCGCGATCATCGGGAGCGAGTAGAGGTTCACGTAGTCGTCGATCGACGACTTGATGTCAGCCGCAAGCCGCATCTGATCCGGATGGTCCCGGACGAGCCTCGCCAGCGTGGCGGCCTCGGTCGGGTACTGCCGCCGTGCCTGGGTCCACGGCTGCAGGAAGGTGTTGCGCCCACCGCTCGCGACGAAGCCGCGGACCCCGGTCTCGAGGTCGATCACGAGCTTCTCGAGCTTGTTGCCAGACGCGATCGCCTCCTGCGAGCGGAACGCCAGGCGCGCAGAGCTGCGCTGCTCAACGCTCGCGTGAACGAGCAGTGCAAAGACTGCGACAGACGTGAGGACGAGAACGCCGCTCACGACGAGCATCCGGGTGGTGATACTGCGCTTCAAGGTTGCGAGCCCGAGGAGGCGGCCGAGTACCTCGGATTGGGTCCTGCTTGATGGTATCCCGGACCCGCCCGTTCAGGCGATACCCCGTAATGGGGACAAGGCATTGGCACCTTGGTTAGGGCGCCGGGCCGCCCTTATTGCTCTTCGTCGCCGCCCGACTCGTCGACCTCGTCCGGAGGCGCCGGGTGCGTGGTCTTGCCCGGCTCGCCTTCCTGCTCTATCGGCTGCGTACCGGCGGCAGCACCCTCGCCCTCGCCGCCTTGACCCCCGACTCCGCCCGGCCCATGCGGCGCATCCTCATCCGGAGCCGGCGCATCGCGCTCGGGTCCTCTCGGTGGTCCACCCTCGGTCGTCTCGAACATGACTCCCCCTTCGTTGGCGCCCCGCAGGAGGGGGTTACCCCCAGTGACGAAGCGGCAGGCACGTTGCGCGGAGATTTGGGGGCCGCGGACGCAGCAATGCGCAGGTTTGCAGCCGTCCGAATGGGCCGCCTGGGACTCGAACCCAGAACCTCGGGGTTAAAAGCCCCTCGCTCTACCAATTGAGCTAACGGCCCCAGACAGGATGCTAGAGCCGGGACCGTCCGTCAGTGGCGGAAATGCCTTCGGCCCGTGAACACCATCGCCACGCCGGCCTTCTCGCAGGCCTCGATCACGTCGGGGTCGCGCTGCGAGCCGCCCGGCTGGATGATCGCCTTGACCCCGGCCTCGATCGCCGCCTCCGGACCGTCCGCGAACGGGAAGAAGGCGTCGGATGCCATCACCGCCCCGTCGAGCGGGGAGCGGGCCTTCTCGATCGCCAGCTTCACGGAGTCGACGCGGCTCATCTGCCCCGCGCCGATGCCCAGCGTCGCGACGTCCTTCGCCATCACGATCGCGTTCGAGCGCACGTGCTTGCAGACGCGCCACGCGAAGAGCAGATCCCCCCACTGCTGCTCGGTCGGGCGGGTGGTGGTCGGGACGCTCATGTCGTCGCGCGACTCCGACTCGAGATCGCGGTCCTGGATCAACAGGCCGCCGCGTACGCGCTTCATGTCGTGCTCGCCGAACGGCACTTTGCGGCGTTCCTGGTCGTGGAGGATCCGGACATTCTGCTTGCGGGTGAGGATCTCGAGCGCGCCGTCCTCGTAGCCGGGCGCGAAGACGACCTCGACGAAGATCTTCGAAAGCTCCTCGGCGAGCGCGGCGTCGACCGGTCGGTTGAAGCAGTAGATGCCGCCGAAGGCGCTCAGCGGGTCGGTGGCCAGCGCGCGCTCGAACGCTTCGCCAAGCGTGGTCGCCACCGCCACTCCACACGGGTTGTTGTGCTTCACGATCACGGCCGCCGGCAGCTCGAACTCGTCCAGCACGAAGCGACCGGAGTCGAGGTCGAGCAGGTTGTTGAAGGAGAGCTCCTTGCCGTGGAGCTTCGAGACCATCGAGAGCAGGTCGGTGCGCGCGCCTGCCTGCATGTAGTAGGCGGCCCGCTGATGCGGGTTCTCGCCGTAGGACAGATCGAGAACCTTCTCGAACGCGCGCACGTAGAGGCCGGGGAACGACTCCTCCTTCTCGGCGAACCAGCGCGAGATCGCGGCGTCGTAGCGCGCCGTGTAGGAGAACGCCTCCATCGCGAGCGTCTCGCGCGTCTGCTCGGAGAGACGCCCGTCCGAGGTGCGCATCTCCTCGAGCACGGCGTCGTAGCTCTCCGGCTTCACGACCACCGCGGCGTAGGCGTTGTTCTTCGCCGCCGCGCGGATCAACGTGGGCCCGCCGATGTCGATGTTCTCGATGATCTCGGGTTCCTCGGCACCGCGTGCGTTCGCCACGCGCTCGAACGGATACAGGTTCACGCACACGAGGTCGATCGGCTCGATGTCGTGCTCGCTCAGCGTGTTCACGTGCTCGGTGTTCGAGCGCACCGCGAGCAGGCCGGCGTAGATCCGCGGGTTGAGCGTCTTCACGCGGCCGTCGAGGATCTCCGGGAAGCCGGTGTAGTCCTCGACCGACCTCACCTTCAGGCCGGCCTCCTCGAGCTCGCGAGCCGTGCCGCCGGAGGCGACGATCTCGACGCCGAGCTCGGTGAGCCCACGAGCGAAGTCCACGACGCCGCGTTTGTCCGACACCGTGAGGAGCGCGCGGCGGATCTGCACCTGTCCCGGTCCGGTGACCGCGGTAGCGCTCGGTTCAGCTGTGGCCATTCCCCTACCTCTCGTCGATCAGAACACGTCGCGGGTTGGCCTCGTCAAAGCTGACGCGCCCTTCCGAAATCAGCCGCACGGCCTGCGGCAGCAGCTCGTGCTCGATCGCATGGACCCTGTCCTCGACGTCCTCGATTCGCGCAGGATAGGCAAGCTCGAAGGAGCGCTGCATGACGATCGGCCCGGTGTCCACACCCTCGTCCACGTAGTGGATGGTGACGCCCATGACGCGTACACCGTGGTCGAGCGCCTGCTCGATCGAGCGAATGCCCGGAAATGCAGGCAGAAGCGATGGGTGGACGTTGATGATGCGCCGAGCGAACCGGCGGATGAAGTGGGGCGAGAGCAGCTCCATGAAGCCCGCGAGCACGACGAGCTCCACGCCCAATTCGTCGAGCCAGTCCGCGAGCGCGGCGTCGCGTGCCGGGCGATCTGCGTAGTCGGCGACCGCGAACACGGCCGTGCCCACGCCGGCCTGGCGTGCCCGCTCGAGGCCGCGCGCCTCGGGTTGGCTGGCCGCGACGCCGACGACCTCGACCTCGCCACGGCCGTGCACCGTGTCGAGAATCGCCTGGAGGTTCGTCCCCTCGCCGGAGACGAGCACCGCCACGCGCAGGCTCACGCCGCGCTCGGGAGCTGCAGCACCGGATACGGCCCCTTGGTCGTCTCGAGGCGGCGCTCGCCGATCAGCTCGTCGATGCGCGAGAGGATGTCCGAGCGCCGCATGCGAGAGGACGTGGCATACGCCGGCAGCCCGTCGTAGGAATTGCGCTCGATCTTCTTGGTGCGTGCGCCGTGCAGGATCTCGGCGCAGGTGGTGCGGCCAACCGAGGGGCGAGCGCTCCGCACGACGGAGATGATCGCGTCGTCGAGCGTGCCGACTTCGGCGGCGAGCTGCTCCGGCTCGGGCGCGAGACCCTCAAGGAGCGGCGGCTCGCACGAGTCGCAACAGGCACCCGACGGCGCCGGCGCGGCCGAGTCGCCGAAGTGGTCGAGCAGGGCGGCCCGGCGGCACGAATCCGAGTCGACGTACTCCCACATCTCCCGGTACTGGCGCCAGCGCGCCCGTCCCGCCTCGGCCATCGAGGCGCGCGTGAGCGCCTCGGCCCGCCGGTCGAACTCCGCGAGCAGGCGGCCGGTGATCCTGTCCGCGGCGGACGGCATCGGCTGGAGCGCACCGGCCTGCGCGAGGTGACCTACGAGTGCCCGCAGCTGGTCACCATTGAGGCCGAGCGCGCGCGCGAGCTCCGCAGCGCCTATTTCGTAGCGGCCCTCGCCGTCCGCCGCGAACACCAGCCGCTCCGCAAGGGCGCGCGCCAGCTCCGGCCGCAGCTCGTCGCGCTTGATGAAGTGCACGTGGAGCGCTTTGTCGCGGTTCTCCGCGAGCAGCAGCGCCCGCGCCGGCAGACCGTCACGCCCAGCGCGGCCGGCCTCCTGGTAGTAGGCCTCGAGCGACGCCGGGACGCTCGCGTGCACCACGCTGCGCACGTTCGGCTTGTCGACCCCCATGCCGAAGGCGTTGGTGGCGACGACCACCTGCACCTCGTCGGCCAGGAAGGCGCGCTGAACCGCGGCGCGGCGCTCACGGTCGAGGCCGGCGTGGTAGGCCGCCGCCTTTTCGCCGAGCTCGCGGCCGATGAGGGACGCCATGTCCTCGGCACCGGCGCGCGTGCCCGCGTAGACGATCGCCGGCAGCGCCTCGGCGTCGCCGAGTGCACCGAGCAACATCGCGTGCTTCTCGTGCGGTGCGGGTCGCGCAACCGCAAACGAGATGTTCGGACGGTCGAAGCCGGTCGCCACCCGAAGCGGCTCCGACAGCCGTAGCCGTCGCACGATGTCGACCGCCACCTGGTGTGTGGCCGTGGCAGTCGCGGCCACGATTGCTTCGGCGCCGAGCGCCCGCGCGGCGTCGGCGAGGCGGAAGTAGTCGGGCCGGAAGTCGTGCCCCCACTGCGACACGCAGTGCGCCTCGTCGACCACGAACAGGCCCACGCGCGCCTCGCGCAGCCGCCTGACGAAGCCCGGCGACGAGAACCGCTCCGGGGCGACGTACAGGAGCCGCAGCTCGCCCGCGATCGCCTGAGACAGAGCCTCGGCGTTCGCCGCCTGGTCCTGCTGGGCGTTCAGCAGCGCGACCGAGTCGCCCAAGCCGCGCGCGTGTAGAGCCTCGACCTGATCCTGCATGAGCGCCACGAGCGGCGAGACGACCACCGTGAGGTCGTCGCGCAGCAGGGCCGGCAGCTGGTAGCAGAGCGACTTTCCCGATCCGGTGGGCATGACCACGAGCACGTCGCGGCCTGCCAGGGCGGCCTCACATGCCTCGCGCTGCCCGCGCCGGAAGGCCGGGAAGCCGAAGCGCTCGGTGAGTGCGGCGGTGAGTTCCAAGGCAGGCGAGAGTACCTGCGGGGTCGGCGGGATCAGGGCCCCGAAGCGGGGTTCGTAACGGAGCCGTGACGCACGGTGCGGACTATTTACGCGACGGGCAGCCGGACCTCGAGGTCCGGCTCCTCGAGCGCGTACTTGCCGCGGGCCGCGTGGGTGCGCTCGAGCGGGTAGTCGCCGCTGAAGCAGGCGTCGCAGTGTGTGGCGCGCGAGGCGTCGATCGCCTCGTAGAGCCCCTCGAGCGAGAGGTACGCCAGCGAGTCGCAGCCGAGCTCCTCCGACACCTCTTCGACCGTGCGGCCGTGGGCGATCATCTCCTGCGTGGTGGACATGTCGATGCCGTAGTGGCACGGGTGCCGGATCGGCGGCGCCGAGATGCGCATGTGCACCTCCGACGCGCCCGCGTCGCGCAGCATCTTCACGATCTGGCGCGTGGTGTTGCCGCGCACGATCGAGTCGTCGACCACCACGATGCGCTTGCCCGCGACGATCTCCGGAAGCGGGTTGAACTTCATGCGCAGGCCGTGCTTGCGCAGCTCCTGACCCGGCTGGATGAAGGTGCGCTGCACGTAGCGGTTCTTGATCAGGCCGTCGTCCTTCGGGATGCCGGACGCCATCGAGTAGCCGTTGGCCGCGGGGTTGCCCGAGTCCGGCACGGAGATCACGAGGTCCGCCTCCACCGGCGACTCGCGCCAGAGGATCTCGCCCATCCGGCGCCGCGTCACCTGCGTGCGCCGCCCCTCGAGCTGCGAGTCCGGCCGCGCGAAGTAGATGTGCTCGAATACGCAGAAGGCGCGCCGCTCGGACTCGATCACCTGGCGGGTCTCGATGCCGGACGCGGTGAGCGAGACCATCTCGCCGGGCTGCACCTCGCGCAGGAACTGGGCGCCGATGATGTCGAACGCGCACGTCTCCGAGGCGACGCAGTAGCGGTCGCCGAGGCGGCCGAGGGCGAGTGGCCTCAGGCCGGCGCCGTCACGGAAGGCCACCACCGCCTCGTTGGTCATCACGACGGTCGAGAAGGCGCCCTCGAGCCGCGGCGCCACGTCGGCGATCGCGTCCTCGACGCTTTCGGCCTCGTGCGTGGACAGCATCGCCGCGATCAGCTCCGTGTCGGAGGTCGAGCGCAGCGTGATCCCGCTTTCGGTGAGCTCGCGGTGGAGGTCGAGCGTGTTGATCAGGTTGCCGTTGTGCCCGAGCGCGATCTCGCGGCGGTCGGAGCGGTAGACCGGCTGCGCGTTCTCCCAGGCCGAGGAGCCGGTCGTGGAGTAGCGCACATGCCCGATCGCCATGTCGCCGGTGAGTGCCTGCAGCTTGTGCTCGTCGAAGACCTGGGAGACCAGGCCGAGGTCGCGCAGCGTGGTGATGTGGCCGTTTTCGGACGTGGCGATGCCCGCCGACTCCTGGCCGCGGTGCTGCAGCGCGTACAGGGCGAAGTAGGACAGACGGGCGACGTCGGATTCCGGCGCGTAAACGCCGAACACCCCGCACTCGTCCCGAGGTCCGTCCCGGAAGGAGATCTGCTCCGGTGCAGTCATGAGAGGAGGTCGCGCACGCCGCCCTCGTACAGGCCGCGCGCTTCATCGACCGGCAGGGAGAGCGTAGCAGCGCCGACCGCCAGCGAAAGCGCGTCGCCACCCACCTCGCCGAGCCTCGTGACCGACAAAGCCCCTGCATTTTCAGCGAGTCCCTCGATCGCCTCGAGCGTGCCGGAGACGATCACCCCGCCCGGCCCTTCGCCGAACAGCACCTGGTCGGCCGTCCGCTCCGGATCGGCGTCGAGCAGCGGCGCGAGGTCCACGCGCGCCCCGACGCCGCCGGCGATGCAGGATTCGGCGAGCGCGGTGGCGAGGCCGCCGTCGGAGACGTCGTGCGCCGAGGCGACCGCGCCGCCGCGCACCGCCTCGCGCACGTACGCGAGTGCGCGCGCGTGCAGCTCGAGGTCGGCCTGCGGCAGCCCGTCGGCCAGGCGGCCGCGCAGCTTCTCCGCTTCTGAGCCTGCGAGCCGCGGGTCGAAGGGCCCGATCAGCGCGATCTGATGCCCCTCTTGGGCGAAGCCGAGCGGCGCCGCGCTCGCCGGATCGGGGAGCTCGCCGACCATGCCGACCACCGGCGTGGGGTAGATGGGGCCGTCGCCGGACTCGTTGTAGAGGGAGACGTTGCCGCCCACGACGGGCACCGCAAGCGCCTCGCAGGCGTCGGCCATGCCCTGCACCGAGCGCTCGAGCTGCCAGGCGATGTGCGGCTTCTCCGGGTTGCCGAAGTTGAGGCAGTTCGTGAGTCCGAGCGGCTCGGCGCCTACACACGCGAGGTTGTAGGCGCACTCGAGCACGGCCTCGACCGTGCCGGCGTAGGGGTCGCACGCGACGCGCCGGCCGTTGCCGTCGATCGAGACGGCGATCGCGCCGCGGCCGCCGTCGGGCGCCAGCTGGAGAACCGCGGCGTCGGCGGCCTGCGGGCGGCGCACGGTGCGCGAGCCCACGAGCGAGTCGTACTGCTCGAACGCCCAGCGCTTGCTCGCCACGTTCGGCGAGGAGAGCACTGCGCGGAGCGTCTCACCGAGATCCGCCCCGTCGGCGAGCGTGCGCTCCGGCTCGGGGTAGATCCGCCCCGACGGCGCCTCCGGTTCGAGGTCGTAGAGCGGGCAGTCATCCACGAGCGCCTCGACGGGCATGTCGCCGGCGAGCTCGTCGCCGTCGAACACGCGCAGGCGGCGCGTGTCCGTGACCTCGCCGATCGCCGTGGCGCGGACCTCCCACTTGGCGCATAGCGCGAGCACCTCGTCCAGCCGCGACGGCTCGACCACGCAGAGCATGCGCTCCTGCGACTCCGACACCATCACCTCGAACGGCTCCATGTCGTGCTCGCGGAGCGGCACGCGCGAGATGTCGATGTCGAGGCCGACCTCGCCCTTCGAAGCCATCTCCGACGAGCTCGACGAGAGCCCCGCCGCCCCGAGGTCCTGCAGCGCGACGAGCAGATCCGCGTCGAGCAGCTCCATGCAGCACTCGAGCAGCTTCGCCTCCTCGAGCGGGTCGCCGATCTGCACGCTCGGGCGCTTGGAGGCATCGTCCTCGCCGAGCTCGGCGCTCGCCAGGACGGAGGCGCCGCCGATGCCGTCACGCCCGGTCAGAGCGCCGAACAGCACCAGCATGTTGCCGGGGCCCGCGGCCGCCGAGCGGATCATCCGGCCCTGGCGCGCGAGCCCTACGCACATCGCGTTCACCAGGCAGTTCTGCTCGTAGGGTCCCTCGAAATAGATCTCGCCCCCGACCGTCGCCACACCGATCGAGTTGCCGTAGTGACCGATGCCGGACACCGCGCCGTCGAGCAGGTAGCGCGAGCGCTGGGAGTCGAGCTCGCCAAAGCGCAGCGAGTCGAGCACGGCGATCGGCCGGGCACCGATCGCAAAGACGTCGCGCAGGATGCCTCCCACCCCGGTGGCCGCGCCCTGGAACGGCTCGACAGCGCTCGGGTGGTTGTGCGACTCGACCTTGAACGCGGCCACGAGCCCGTCGCCGACGTCCACGGCACCGGCGTTCTCGCCCGGACCCATCACGACGCGCGGTCCCTCGGTCGGCAGGCGCCGGAGCAGCTTCTTCGAGTGCTTGTAGGCGCAGTGCTCCGACCACATCAGCGAGAACACGGCCAGCTCGAGCGCGTTCGGCTCGCGGCCGATCCGCTCCACGATCTGCTCGTACTCGTAGTCGGTGAGCCCGAGCTCGCGATGCCTCGACTCGGACACGCCCGTGCTCATACCGCCGCGAGCTGCCCCACGTGGGTGGCGACCGACTCGAAGATGCGCCCGCCGCCGGCGGAGCCTGTGAGCGGGTCGACGGCGTGCTCGGGGTGCGGCATCAGGCCGAAAACGTTCTTCTGCCGGTTGGCGACGCCCGCGATGTCGCGCAGCGAGCCGTTCGGGTTCTGGCCCGGCGCGTAGCGCAGCAGCACCTGGCCCTCGGCCTCGAGCACGTCGAGAGCGTGCTCGGGCGCGTAGTAGCGGCCGGTCGTGTGCTTCACGGGGATCGACAGCACGTCGCCCGTTTCACACGCGCGCGTGAAAGGCGTGTCCGCGTTCTCGACCACGACGTCGACCTGCTTGCAGAGGAAGCGCAGCCCCGTGTTCGGCAGCAGCGCGCCGGGCAGGAGGCCCGCCTCGCACAGGACCTGGAAGCCGTTGCAGATGCCGAGCACCGGACCGCCGGAGAGCGCGAACTCGCTGACCGCCTCCATCACGGGCGAGAAGCGCGCGATCGCGCCGACGCGCAGGTAGTCGCCGTACGAGAAGCCGCCCGGGATTACCACGGCGTCGACCCCCTTGAGGTCGCGGTCACCGTGCCAGAGCAGCTCGGCGTCGGCGTAGCGGCGGCCGGCGAGCAGGGCGTCGACCTCGTCGCACGACCCCGGGAAGCGAACGACGCCGAACTTCACCGCTCCACCACCAGGATCTCGTAGTCCTCGATCAGCGGGTTGGCGAGCAGCTTCTCGCACATGTCGCCGACCTGCGAGACGTCGTCCACGTCGAGCTCGACCATCCGCCCGACGTGCACGTTCGCGACGCCCTCGAATCCGAGCGCGGGAAGTGCTCGCTCGACGGTCTGGCCCTGCGGATCGAGGATTCCCTCCTTCGGGCGGATCAGCACCCGAGCCCTCAACGAGCGGCTCCGCTGCGCTCGAGCCAGGCGTCGAGCGGCTCACCGGTGATCCGCTCGTAAGCCTCGGCGTAGAGCGCGCTCGTGCGCTCGATCACGTCGTCGGGGAGGGCCGGCGCCGGCGCCGTCTTGTCCCAGCCCGAGCCGGCGGCCCAGTCGCGCACGTACTGCTTGTCGAACGAGGGCTGGCCGTGCCCGGGCTCGTAGCCGTCGGCCGGCCAGAAGCGCGACGAGTCGGGCGTGAGCACCTCGTCGGCGAGCACGATCGTCCCATTGCCGTCGCGGCCAAACTCGAACTTCGTGTCGGCGAGGATGATCCCGCGCTCGCGCGCGTGGTTCGCGGCGAACGAGTAGACCTCGAGCGTCAGGCGGCGCAGCTCCTCGAGCAGCGGCCGGTCGCCGAGGATCTCGGCGGCCCGGTCGAAGTCCACGTTCTCGTCGTGGTCGCCCACGTCGGCCTTCGTCGCGGGGGTGAAGATGGGCTCGGGCAGCTGCTGCGACTCCTGCAGCCCCGCGGGCAGCTCGATCCCGCAGACAGCGCCTGTCGCCAGGTAGTCCTTCCAGCCCGAGCCGGTGATGTACCCGCGCGCGACGCACTCGACCGGCGCCATGTCGAGCTTCTTGACGAGCAGGGCGCGGCCGCGCACCTCTTCGGGCACGTCCTCGTACGAGATCAGGTGGTTGGGGACGATGTCGCGCGTGCGCTCGAACCAGAACACGGAGAGGCCGGTGAGCACGTGGCCCTTGCCCGGGATCGGCGTGGGGTGCACGACGTCATAGGTGGAGATGCGGTCGGAGGCGACCAGCAGCAGGCGATCGTCGCCAGCGTCGTAGATTTCGCGGACCTTGCCCTTGGCAACGAGGTCGTAGCCCGCGAGCGGGGCAGCTTGCGTCATGGCTCTGAGGCTAACAACCGTTGGAGTCGACTTCGGGCGCCGACCGGATCCCGATTCGCGGAGCTTGCGGGGTCAGGCGGGCGGCGACCCGCCTGTCTCAGCGCACGATCTGCTTGAACCAAGCCTTCAGCCGCGGCTCGGCCTTGAACTTCGGCACCTTGTTCTCGAGCCGATCGGTGATGAGGCCGCCCGCTGCGCCCACGAGGCCGGTGGTGCCGGCGGCGTCGAGCCCTGGCGCGAATGGATGGGAGCAGACGTCCTTGGGCACCCGCGAGATCTTGGCCGGGCCGGGGTGCGACAGGGCGTCGCCGAACGCAGCGAATGCCACCGAGTCGAGCGCGGTGCCGATGTGGCTCACAACCCTGCCGGGGCAGACCGACTGGATGAGGATGTTCGTCGCCCCCTTGAGCGCCGAGGTCGGGTGCTTGCCGGTCTGCGGCTGGACGGTCTCGTCGTTTGCCGACCGGACGGTCGTCCAGGCAGTAGGCCCGGGCGTTTCGTCGGGCTGGCGAGCGAGCGCCTTCAGCAGGTCCGATCCCGCTGCCTGCTGCCAGCTCGCCGGCGGGCACGGCCGCGAAATCGAGCACCGCACGCCCACGTTGGTCCCGTGCTGCGTACCCGCCGCCGCCAGCACATCGGTGACCTTCGCGCGCAGGCTCGGCCAGTAGGTCAGGGCGATCCTCGGCAGCAGCCCGCCCTGGCTGATCCCGATCACCGCGATCGGCCGGCCGGCCCGGCGCGCCTCCTGCCTGATCCCATAGACCAGGTACTGCACCGACGTCTGGATATCCGCGCTCATGAAGTCGGGGAAGTCGACGTCGCATACCGGGTGCCCGAAGGCGTCGAATGCGCCCTTGCCGATCGCGTACGCCTCCTCACCGGTGGCACCCGTGCCCGTGACGAGCATGATCGGCTGCTTCTTGGTGTCCGCGAGAGCGCCGTGACAGTGGACCGCAGCGGCCAGCTTCCCCTTTGGGACCGTGAGCTTCGGCTCCGCGGCCGAGGCATTGGAGGTCAGCGCCAGGGCGAGCAGCACCACGAGCGCGACTAGAGGCCAGCGAGTCACCGCGGCGCGATCTTCTCCAGCCGCCCGACGATCTCGTCCGCGTACCGCACGAACGCCGTCGGGTCGAAGACCTTGTCGAGGTCGAGGTCCGGCGCGTCCTCCGCCAGCAGCTCGCGGAACTCGACGCCCTCGTCCCACGCGCGCTGCGCGTCCTTCTGGACGATCCGGTACGCCTCGTCGCGCGTGCGCCCCGCCTCGACGAGCGCCAGCAGCGCGCGCTGCGAGAACAGCGCCCCGTGGGTGATGTTCAGGTTCTCGCGCATGCGGTCCTCGTGCACGACCATCCCCTTCACCACGCGCGTCGCCAGGTGCTGGGCGTAGTCGAGCAGGATCGTGGCGTCCGGCAACGCGACCCGTTCGACGGACGAGTGCGAGATGTCGCGCTCGTGCCAGAGCGCAACGTTCTCGGTCGCCGCCGTCGCGTAGCCGCGCAGCAGCCGCGCGATGCCCGTGATCCGCTCCGAGATGATCGGGTTGCGCTTGTGTGGCATCGCGGACGAGCCCTTCTGGGCACCGGCGCGGAAGGGCTCCTCCACCTCGCGCACCTCCGTGCGCTGCAGATGCCGGATCTCGGTGGCGAAGCGCTCGAGCCCGGCGCCGGCGATCGCGATCGCGGAGAGCAGCTCGGCGTGGCGGTCGCGCGCCACCACCTGCGTCGACACGTCCTCGCGCGCGAGGCCGAGGCGCTCCAGCACGCGCGCCTCGAACTCAGGCCCGTTCGACGCGTAGGTGCCGACCGCCCCCGAGAGCGCGCCCACCGACGCCTGCTCCACCGCACGCTCGAGCCGCAGCACGTTGCGGTGCGCCTCGAACGCGAAGCCGGCCAGCTTCACCCCGAACGTCGTGGGCTCGGCGTGCACGCCGTGTGTGCGGCCGACGGTGAGCGTGTGCGCGTGCCGGCGCGCCCGCTCGATCAGCGCGTCGCGGAAGTCGCACGCCCCGCCGATGCAGATCATCCCCGCGCGCGAGATCTGCAGCCCGAGCGCCGTGTCGAGCACGTCCGAGGAGGTGAGCCCGTGGTGCACCCAGCGCCCGGCGTCGCCGCCGACCGACTCGGCTACCACGTCGACGAAGGCCGCGACATCGTGGTCGGTGACCTTCTCCCGCTCCTGGACGGCCTCCACGGTGAACGAGGCGCGGTCGCGGATCTGGTCGACGTCCTCGGCTGGGATCACCCCCTGCTCTCCGAGAACCTCCACCGCGGCGAGCTCGACGGCGAGCCACGTCTCCAGCTTGCGCTGCTCTGACCAGACGGCGCCGATCTCCGGCCGTGTGTAGCGCTCGATCACGCGTCGAGGATCTTGGCGGCGAGCACCGCGGCGTTCTTGGAGCCGTTCACGCCCATGCAGGCCACCGGGACGCCGGGCGGCATCTGTGCGATCGCGAGCAGCGCGTCGAGGCCACCCCCCACCGAGGTGGCCGATGTGAGCGGCACGCCGATCACGGGCAGGTCGGTGTGCGCGGCCACGACGCCCGGCAGCGCCGCGGCGAGGCCGGCGCCGGCGATGATCACCTTGAGCCCGCGCATGCGGGCGTTGACCGCGTAGTCCGCGACCACCTCGGGATCGCGGTGCGCGCTCATCACGCGGATCTCGTAGCGGATGCCCCGCTCCTCGAGCTCCTTCCCGGCCTTCTCCATCACCGGCATGTCGCTCTTCGAGCCCATCACGATGCCGACGAGCGGCGCGTCCACGTCGAGCTCGTCGAAGGCGCTCTCCACCGCGGTCTCGGTTGCGGGCGCGGGCGCGCCCGAGGTCTCCTCCGTCACGCATTCACCTCCTCGGCAACGCGCGCGGCGATGTCTCGCCGGAGCTGCTTGCCTTCGAATTCGATCTTGTCCGCCGCTGCATACGCGCGCGCCCGCGCCTCAGCCACGGTCGGCCCCATCCCAGTCACGTTCAGCACGCGTCCACCCGCTGTGACGATACGGCCACCGTCTTCAGCGGTGCCTGCGTGCAGCACCTCGGTGTCGGGGGAGTCGACCTCGTCGAGGCCCGTGATCACGTCGCCCTTCGAGGACGACTCCGGGTACCCGCGCGAGGCGAGCACGACGGTGACCGCCCACGACGGCGACCACTCGAGCTCCACCCCCTCGAGGCCGCCCGGCCGCGAGGCGCGGTCGAACAGCTCGAGCAGGTCCGAGCGCAGGCGCGGCAGGATCGCCTGCGTCTCGGGATCGCCGAAGCGGGCGTTGTACTCGAGCACCTTCGGCCCCTCGGCGGTCATCATCAGGCCCGCGTAGAGCACGCCGTGGTAGGGCGTGCCGCGGCTGCGCAGCTCGTCGACGATCGGCTGGTGCACGGCGCGCGCGAGTGCTCGCGCCTGCTCGGCGTCGAAGCCGGGCACCGGCGAGAAACTGCCCATGCCGCCGGTGTTCGGCCCCTGGTCGCCGTCGAAGATGCGCTTGAAGTCGCGCGCGGGCGCCATCGGCACCGCCCGAATGCCGTCGCAGAGCGCTAGCAGCGACACCTCTTCGCCCTCGAGGAACTCCTCCGCGACCACGGTCGTGCGGCCGAAGCGCTCCTGCAGGAAGAACTCGTCGAGCGCGGCGCGTGCCTCCTGCTCGTCGCGGCAGATGATCACTCCCTTGCCCGCCGCCAAGACGTCGGCCTTGAGCACGAGCGGATAAGCGGCGCCGGCGATGTGCTCCTCGGCCTGCTCGCGGCTCCTCAGCACCGCGTACTCGGCGCTGGCCACGCCGACCTCGCGCATCAGCTCCTTGGAGTAGGTCTTCGAGCCCTCGATGCGGGCCGCGGCCGCACTCGGGCCGAAAGCTCGCACGCCCGAGTTGGCGAGCACGTCCACGAGCCCCGCGACGAGCGGCGCCTCAGGGCCGACGACGACAAGGTCGACTCGCTCCTCGCGCGCCGCCGCCACGAGCGCGTTCACGTCCTCCGCGCCGATGGGCAGGCAGCGCACCCCGTCGAGCGCGATGCCGGCATTGCCCGGAGCGGCGACGATCTCCGGGCGCCCCGGACTGCGCATGAGCGCACGGACGAGCGCATGCTCGCGCCCGCCGCCGCCTACGACGAGCACCTTCAAGTCAGAGCGCCGCGATGAAGTCGTCGACAGGGATGGCCACGAGCGACTCGTACTTGGACGTGCCGCGAGAGCCCAGCTCCAGCGAGACGCGCGCGATCGTCTGCTCGTCCGGCGCCTCCACGATGTTCACGAAGTCGAAACGGCCGAGCGTGGCCCACTGCGCCACGACCTTTGCTCCCAGCTGCTCGACCTCCTTGTTGACCTCCTTGATCCGCGTCGGGTTGTTCTTCACGGTCTGAACGCCTTCGGGAGTGAGCGTGCTGAGCAGCACGAACGTGGGCATGGCCGTCCTTTCGCTCCGGATCCAGGTGCCTTGGTTTGTCGCATCTTTCCGGATCGGATGCAAGGAGGGTCGCGACGCCCCTCCCGTGTAGGGTCGGGCGCATGCCAAGCAAGCTTGCAGAGAACACATGGGGGCGGGTGTTCGCGGCCGTCTACGACCGCATCCAGAAGGGCGCCGAGGAGGCGGGCGTGCGCGAGATGCGACTCGGGCTTGTATCCCAGGCGAGTGGGCGGGTGCTCGAGGTGGGCGCCGGTACCGGGCTCAACCTCGACCACTACGGCGACGTCGAGGAGCTCGTGCTTGCCGAGCCGAGCCCTCACATGGCGGCCAAGCTCGAGCAGAAGCTCGCAGCCTCGCGTCGAAACGCAACGGTCGTACAGGCGCCGGCTGAGCGGCTGCCATTCCCGGAGGACTCCTTCGACTCCGTGGTCGTCACGCTCGTGCTCTGCACGGTGCCGGACCAGCAGGCCGCGCTCAACGAGATCCACCGGGTCCTGAAACCCGGCGGCCGCCTGCTGTTCATGGAGCACGTGCGGTCGGACGACCCGAAAATCGCGCGCTGGCAGGACCGCATCGAGAAGCCCTGGGGCTGGTTCGCGTGCGGCTGCCATCCGAACCGCGACACGCTTCGCACGATCGAGAGCTCGCCGCTGCAACTCGAGTTCAGCGCGCGCGAGCAGGCCCCGGGCGTGCCGCGCATCGTGAACGAGGGCGTGGCCGGCGTCGCTCGCAAGCCCGCATAGCGCCAGGTAGGTTCTCCCTAGGAGAGCCGCATTTGGCCACCGCCCCAGGCCCAGCCAGCGACCAACCGCCCTCCATTCGCGCGTCCCGAGGGGAAGACGCGCTGCGCCGCAGCGACTGGCGCGAGGCGCGCCGCGAGTTCGAGGCCGCACTCGCCGAGCAGCCGTCGGTCGACGCATTCCGCGGCCTCGGCGACGCCTGCCGCCGCCTGTACGACAGCCGGGCCGCGGTGGAGGCGTACGAGGACGGCTACCGGCTCGCGCGCGAGGGCAGCGACAGCCGGGCGGCATCATGGCTCGCGCTGCAGATCGCCGTCTGCGCGTACGACATGGGCCAGGGTGCGGCGGTAGCGGTCGGCTGGCTCGAGCGCGCCCGCGCTCTTCTCGACGGCGCCGGCGAGGTGCGCGAGCTCGCGTGGGTGGACGGCCTCGAGGCTCACATCCTGCTGTTGCGCGGCGGCGACAACGAACGAGCGCTCGAGCTCGCGCGCCGGGCGCATCGGATCGGCCGCCAAGCCGGCGACATGGACATCGAGATGCTCGGGCACGCGATCGAGGGCCTCGTCCTTGTGAGCGAGGGTGACGTCGCAAACGGCATGCGACGGCTCGACGAGGCGACCGCCGCCGCCCTCGCGGGAGAGCTCACGAGCGTCGACGCCATCTCGACCGTCTGCTGCTACCTGATCGACGCCTGCAAGCGCGTGCGCGACTTCGACCGCGCGGAGCAGTGGTGCGCGCGCGTGACCGAGATGTCGGAGCGCTGGTCGGACGAGTCGCTGTTCGCCGTCTGCCGCACGCACTACGCCGATGTGCTGACCTGGCGCGGCGACTGGGCGCAGGCCGAGATCGAGCTCGACCAAGTGGTGCGGGCCGTGGCCGCAAGCCCAGGTGCACACAAGCACGACGCCGTGGCCCGGATCGGCGAGCTGCGGCGCAGGCAGGGACGGCTCGACGAGGCCGAGCGGCTGCTCGAGAAGGCGGACTCCCACCCGATGGGCGCGCTCGGGCTGGCCTGGCTGGCGCTCGACCGTGGGGACCCTGCGAGCGCCGCGGCGCGTGCCGCACGATTCCTTCGCCGCGTGGCGCCGGGCGACCGGACTCAGCGGGTACCCGGGCTCGAGGTCCTGGTCCGGGCCCGCCTGGCACTCGGTCACGTGGCGGGCGCCGGCGAGGCGGCGCAGGAGCTACGTGTGATCGCTGACGCGATCCGCACCGACCCGCTGGCTGCGGCGGCGGCGCTGTCGGAGGGCATGGTGGCGATCGCGGCAGGCGATGAGGAGGAAGGACGCGCGCTCCTCGAGGACGCCGTCGACCTCTACGAACGAAGCGGCTCGCCATACGAGGCCGGGCGCGCGCGGCTCGAGCTGGCGGCCGCCCTGGGGAACGGGACGGAGGCCGCCACGGAGGCGCGCCGCGCCCGCGAGGCACTGACGAGCGTGGGAGCACGACTCGACGCGGAGCGAGCGGGAGCACTTGCTCGGACCGCGAGCGAAACGTCGTCCGACCCTGCGGGCCTGAGCCGGCGCGAGGTCGAGGTGCTGCGCCTGCTCGCCGACGGCCTCAGCAACGAGGAGATCGCAGCCGCACTCGTGCTGAGCGTGCGCACGGTCGAGCGGCACGTCTCGAACATCTATCTGAAGCTGGGAGTCTCCGGGCCCGCGGCACGCGCGAGCGCGACGGCGTATGCAATGTCACGCGCGGCCCGCATCTCGTGACCGGGACTTTCGCGCCCGAGAGCTACGTGTGCGGTTACGTGCCGGCCCCGATGCGGCGAGCCCACGCGGGGCGCGAAGCTTGCCGCACCCTAAGCAAGGAGAGCCGCATGGCAACCGAGCAGATTGACACCGCACGCGCCGAGGAGTTCGCCGGCGAGATGATCGGGGTCCTCAACAGCGGCATGACCGGGTTACTCGTGAGCATCGGCCACCGGCTCGGCCTCTTCGACAGCCTCGCCGGGCTGCCGCCGTCGAGAACCGACGAGATCGCGCGCGCGACCGGGCTCAACGAGCGCTACATCCGCGAATGGGCGAAGGGGCTGACCGTGGCAGGCGTGCTCGTGCATGACGGCGAGGCCGACACCTACACGCTGCCTCCGGAACACGCCGCGGCGCTGACGCGCGCCGCCGGCCCGGACAACGTCGCGACGCTCGCGCAATACATAGGCCTGTTCGGCGAGGTGGAAGACCCCGTGATCGAGTGCTTCCGCAACGGCGGCGGCGTCCCCTACTCGGCGTACCCGCGCTTCCAGGCACTGCAGGCAGAGGAAACCGCGCAGGTGTACGACGCGGCGCTCGTGAACGGCGTGGTGCCGATCGTCCCGGGTCTCACCGAGCGGCTCGAGCAGGGCATCGACGCGATCGACGTCGGCTGCGGCCAGGGCCACGCGGTGAACGTACTCGCTCAGGCGTTCCCGAACAGCCGCTTCACCGGGCGCGACATCTCCGCGGAGGGGATCGCGGCAGCACGCGAGGAGGCGACTGCCCTCGGGCTGCGAAACGCCCGCTTCGAGCAGGCGAGCGTGACCGACATCGACGGCGAGTACGACCTCGTGACCGCGTTCGACGTGATCCACGACCTCGCCGACCCGGCGGGCGCGCTGGCCGGGATCGCTCAGGCCGTCAAGCCCGGCGGCGCGTTCCTGATGGTCGACATCGCCGGCTCGAGCGACGTGGACCGCAACACCGAGCACCCGCTAGGACCAGCGCTCTACACCGTGTCGCTGATGCACTGCATGACCGTGTCGCTCGCGCAGGGCGGCGCCGGTCTCGGCACGATGTGGGGAGAGGAGCTGGCGCAGCAGATGCTCGCCGACGCCGGCTTCACCAACGTCGCCGTCGAGCACGTGGACGGCGACTTCTTCAACGTCTACTACGTCTGCTCGAAGGACTGACGCCGCTCGCGCTCGACCTCCGCGCGCACCCAGCAGCCTGCGGCGTGATCGTTCACCACGCCGCAGGCCTGCATGGCGGCGTAGGCGGTCGTCGGCCCCACGAAGCGGAAGCCGCGGCGCTTCAGCTCCTTCGCGACCGCGTTCGACTCCGGCGTGGTTGCCGCGATGTCGGACCACAGCCGCGGCACAGGCCGGCGTCCGCGCGGGCGGTGCGACCAGAACAGCTCCGACAGGGATTCGCCGCGCGCGTGCATCTCGGCGGCCGCGTGGGCGTTCGCCATCACCGCCTCGATCTTCAGCCGGTTGCGCACAATGCCGGCATCGCTCATGAGGCGGTCGAAGTCGGCTGGGCCGAACTCTGCGATGCGCTCGATCGAAAAGCCTGCGAACGCGCGCCGGAAGTTCTCGCGCTTGCGCAGGATCGTGAGCCAGGACAGCCCGCTCTGGAACGCCTCGAGCGACAGCCGCTCGAAGAGTTCGTCCTCGCCGGTGACCGGCCGCCCCCACTCCTCGTCGTGGTAGGCGAGGTAGTCCGGAGTGCCGAGCGCCCAGCGGCAGCGCCGGCGTCCGTCTTCGCCGCGGGCTGCGAGGTTCTGCTCGGGGTCCGGCATGGGAACCGATGCTCGCAGGCGAGTCGGCAGTGCCCCGAAAGGGCGCATAGAACATCCGTCCGGGGGGTGGCGGCACGATTGGGTGGCCGGTACAAAGAGATTGGCCGGACTCGCCAACCCCTGGAGGACTCGATGAGGAAGATCTCGCGCGCCACGCTCGGCGCGATCGGAGCAATGCTGGTGTTTGCGGCGTCCGCGAACGCAAGCATCGTGTTCCCTGACGGCAACATCACGAAGGAGGCCGCCGGAACCGCGCCGGTCACCGTGAACTACACGCCGCCGCCGGTTGCGACGGAGGGCCCGCTGATGGGGCCGGCGATCTGCCTGCCCCCGCCAGGCAGCAGCTTCCCGGTCGGAACCACCACGGTCAACTGCAACGGCACGGTGATGGGCTTCGGCATCTGCATCCCGATCGACCCGATGAACCCCGGCGCGGGCTGCACCCCCATACCGCTTCCGATGCCGACGAGCGGGAGCTTCAACGTAACCGTCGCGGCGGGCCGGGGACCCGACCTCGCCGTCGCGGACAAGGCGCTGGAGACAAGCGGCGACGACGCTGTGGTCTTCTACGACCTCCCCGCGGCAACCGATCCCTCGGGTGTCGAGCCGGGGTCTGTGGCCTGCACGCCCGGCTCGGGTAGCTCGTTCCCGGTCGGCGCGACCAAGGTCACCTGCACGGCGAAGGACCTGCTCGGCAACGCGTCGAGCTCAGCCTTCACCGTCGACGTGGTGAAGAAGGCGTCTGCCGGCGGTACCGGGACTGGCTCGTCGGCGAAGCCCGAGCCGGTGGCCTTCAGCGCCGGCAGCGGCACGATTTCCGGGAGCTACGCCTACGTCCCGCTTGCCTGCCCGGCTACGAGCAGCGTCGACTGCGCAGGCACGCTCGCCCTCACGGCGTCCTCCAATGCG
>JBJMLG010000065.1:0-3901 GCA_045805385.1 Thermoleophilaceae bacterium | reverse complement strand
GGGATTCCAGAGAACAAGCAGATCGGAACCCTCACGGGCCGGCAGCGGACCGCCCTGGCGGCGATGCTGCTGGCGAAGTGCCCCCCGAAGCCCCCGCAGCTCGAGCGTCCGTCGTACGACGGCCCGCGCTTCGAGACCGAGAGCTTCCCGCCTCGCGAGCGCGAGGCGGCAATGGTCTGAGCCCAGACGAGGGCCAGTTCCGCGTGCGCCCGGCGATCTCCCTGACACATGCCCTCGCCGGGGGCGCGCGGTTCGCACCTAGCGGAACGTGAGCCCGCCCGAGTGCCTCTTGAAGGCGCGGCGGAACCACCAGTAGCCCGCGCCGAACACCGCGAGCGCGGCCACCACCGCCAGCCACAGCGGCGCCGACGAGATGCCCACGGCGATCAGCAGCAGGGTCGCGACGCCGCCGGCGCCGGCCAGCAGCGTGGTGTGCGACTTGTAGCCGGCGAAGTGCTCGCGGATCGACACCTCGAGCCCGCCGAGCGAGCCGAGCACCATGCCGCCCACGAGCAGCGTGCGGCCGCGGCTGCCCCAGACGACCAGGCCGGCGATCACGAAGACGATCCCGAGCAGCACCACCAGCTCGCTCAGCGGGAACGACCCCCACGGGGCGGGCGGCTTCGGCCGCGTCCTCGGGCGCGCCTGCACGCGGTGCGGTCGCCCGGGGGCCTCGCCGCGGTCGAGCGCCTGCGCGCGGCGGCGGCGAGCGGCGTCGCGCTCGGCACGAGTCGAGCCGGTCGTGGAAACCGCCTCGGGACCCGGGTCCGCCGAAGCGCGCTTGCGGCTTCTCCTACCCATGAGCGGGGAACGGGGTCACGGCCGCGGGCCGCGCCCCCCGGCTAACGGACAACCGGACGAGATCTTCACGCGCCACCACCCCATCAGCATGCCGATCAGGCCGTAGCGCGGGAGCACGTGCCACTGCTTGCAGCCGGGCTCGCCGATGTCCGAGTTGCGCACGCGCTCCCACTTGTGCGCGCCCGGGTCGAGCAGCATCTGCTCGATGCGGCGCCGGTTCGCCTCCTCCACCCAGGTGCGCTCCGAGAGCTCCTGGCGGTTCTCCTGGAGCTTCGAGGCGAGCTCGTCGCGAATCCCCTCGAGCTCGCCGAGCGACAGGATGCGCGGCCCGCCCCGCGAGCTGACGCGCCAGTCGAATCCCGCGCGCGGGAATGTGGCGCAGAACAGCGACGACAGCTCGTCCTCGAGGTGCGCGATCTGGTCGAGCAGCGTGCGCCGGGCGTGGCGCTCGTCTATGCCCGGCTGGACGAATAAGCCGGGTGCCTGCGTCGGCGCGTTTTGCTGAATCAGCTCGGGCACGGCGCTTTCCTCCCCACTCCTTGCCTCGATCGTACCACCCACCTGGTACCCCTCAGCCGCCTGTCACAACCTCCGTCACGGTCCAGAGCGCCTCCTCCACGCTGATCTCCGGCACGCCCTTCACGCGGATGGCGGCGATCAGCATGCGCCGGGTCGCGGGCGTCACGCCGAAGCCCTCCGCCATGTCGGCGAACACGACCGCCAACGGCCGCAGCTGGTCGGCGATCACGATCTGGCCCTCGGGCAGGTCGCGGCCGTCGCCGCCGAGCAGCTCGCCGCGCTCGGCGAGGCGCAGCCCGATCGGCGGCTCGAGCCGGTCGGCGTCGAAGGCAGCGAGCGCGACGCCCGTTTCCACGGTGCCTATCAGCAGCGCGTCGTCGACCAGATTGCGGCTCTTGAAGCCGCCGGCGCGCAGGCGCTCGAGCGCCGCCTCCTCCGGAGGCGTGCGGCGGTCGTCGGGGTCGATCCCGATCTGGCGGAAGAACACCCGGTAGGCCCAGGGCACCGGCTCGCGGCGGAGCTGCACGGCCTTGCCGCCGGTGAAGCGGTTGCTCATCTCCCTGAGGCGCTCGCGCACCTCCGGCGGGCTCTTGCCCGGCCGCACGTCGAGCGTCGCGTGCGCGAGGCCGAGGAAGGGGAATTCGTCGCGCAGCGGCGGAGCCACCCAGCCGCGCTCGATCGCCGGCTCGGTGCTCACGATCCCTTCTGAAGCGCTCGCACCTGGGCGGCGAGCTGCTGCTCGCCGAGGTTGCCGAGCTTGGTCACCCGAACGGTGCCGCCGCGCTTCGCGAAGACCGTCGTCGGGCAGACGCCGATGCCGTAGACGTTCACGAGCTCGCCGTCGTGGTCCACCGCCACCGGGAAACGCCAGCCGTGATCTCGCACGAGCCCGGCGACCTTCTTGCGCTTGTCGCCGCTCACCACGGCGACGAAATTGACGCCCGGAAACTGCCCTCGCACCCGCTCGATCCTGTCGAGCTGCGGAGCGCACTTCGCCTGGCGCGTGACGATGAAGGTGAGCACGAGCGGTTTGCTCTCCGCATCGCACACGTTGAAGATCCCGGGCCCGCGCACCTCGCAGGCGGGCTTGTCGCCGAGCTGGTTGGAATCCGTGGCCTTCTGCTTCACGTTGGCGTCGCCGTTCAGCCTGCCCGTCGCGAGCGGCGCGGCGAACTTCGGCAGCGCCTCCCCCGGCTGCGGCCCCTTCACCCCTGCGCCGCCGTGACCAAGCGTGTTCACCCCGGCCACCACGATCACGATCACGAACGCGACCCCGATCACCCACGAGTAGCGCCCCCGCGGGCGGCGGTCCTCCTCGGGCGGGCGCCGTTCGCGCTCCTCGCGGAGCTGGCGCTCGTCCAGCTCGGCGAGCCGCTCCGCGGCGCTGGGACCCCCGTCGCCGCCCGCGGGTCCGAGGTCGCCGAAGCGGTCCTCGCTCACGCCCGCCGCGCCGGCAGCGCCGTCCCGCCCTGAGCGCGGCGCCGGCGCACCGCGTCGCGCAGCGCGCGCAGGGCGCGACGCGGGTCGATGTCGCTCAGCGTGAACTTGCCGTGCTGCTCCGCCCACACGAGCGCCGCCGGAAGCACGACGAGCACCCCGAGCAGCGCGAGGGTGAGGTCCACGACTGTCACGATCCCGAAGTCGCGCAGCATGCGGATGTCGGACGCGATCAGCGCGGCGAAGCCGGCGATCGCCGTCACGCCGGACGCCAGAACGGCCGCGCCCGTGGACGCGTAGGTGAGCTCGAGCGCCCGCGCGGGGGCTGCCCCGGCCTGCCGCTCCTCCTCGTAGCGCGAGGAGAGCAGCACGCTGAACTCGGTGGAGATGGCGATCACGAGCGCGCCCATCGTCGCCGACATCGGATTGAGCGGGATCCGCAGCAGGAACAGGACGAGCGCCGACCAGCCCGTGGCGAGCGCGATCGGGATCAGCGGGATCGTTGCGAGCCGCAGGCGGCGCCGGACGATCAGCAGCACGAGGAACACCGCCGCGAGGCCGGCGAGCAGCGTGAGGGCACGCCTGCCGGTCGACGAGAGCGCCGAGTTCGCCTCGGCGGCGAGCACGGGTAGCCCGGCCACCGAAGCGTGCACGCCCGCCGGCGGGTCGAGCCGCCGCTCGATGTCGTCGATCACCTGCTTCTGGCGGTCGAGCGGCATCAGGCGGATACCGAACGCGAGCGTCGCTGTCTTCTGGTCGGGCGAGATCACGGCCTGCGAGAAGTAGCGCGGCACGGCCTGCAGCAGGCTGTCGATCTGCGCCTGCGAAGCGACGCCCCCGGAGCGGAACAGGTCGGGCAGCGACAGCGCCGGGCAGATCTCAGGCGGATCCTTGCGCTGCGCGCACGTCGAGCCGGTCTGCCAGCCGTGGGCCTTGAGCACGCCCTCCTGGTAACGGGTCATCCAGTCGATCACCTGCGGACTCGCGAGCCTGTTGCCCGTGAGCACCACGTCGATCTCGCCGGATACCCCGGTCTCCTTCTGGAGGGTGTTCACGTCCTTGAGCGCCTGAAGGTTCTGAGGCACGAGCTCGCGGACGTCGGAGATCACGTGCGTCTGAGTGTCGGCGGCCCAACCGAGCACGG
>JBJMLG010000064.1:0-5059 GCA_045805385.1 Thermoleophilaceae bacterium | reverse complement strand
GATCAGCTTCACGCCCACGAACGCGAGCACGACGGCGATCGTCTCGTCGAGGTAGCGGAAGCGCTTTACCAGCCCCTCGACCAGCACGAACAGCGCGCGCAGCCCGAGCAGGGCGAACACATTGCCCATCCAGATCACGAACGAGTTGCGCGTGATCGCGAAGGCGGCGGGGATCGAGTCGATCGCGAAGGCGATGTCCGCGAACACGAGCGCGGCGAGGCAGAGGAACAGCGGGGTCGCGTGCCGACGGCCGCGCTGCGTCACGAACCAGCGGTTGCCGCTGAAGCGCCCGCTCACCGGGTAGACGCGGCGCACCGCGCGCACCAGCAGGTTGGTCTCCGGGTCCACGTTCTCGTCCACGCCGTGGAAGATGCGCCAGGCGAGCGCGAGCAGCAGAAGCGCCATCGGGTAGATCACCCAGTGGAACTGCTCGAGCAGGGCGACGCCGCCGAGGATCGCGCCGCCGCGCAACACGAGCGCCGCGACGATGCCCCAGAAGAGCGCCTTCCCGCGGAGCTCGTGCGGCACGCCGAAGTAGGCGAACAGCATCAGGAACACGACCAGGTTGTCGAGCGAGAGCGAGCGCTCGATCAGGTAGACGGTCGTGTACTCGACGGCCGCCTCGCCGCCGTCGAGCGCCAGGACGGCGAACGCTGCGACCAGGCTGAGCGCGAGCCAGCCGACCGACCAGAGCGCGGCCTCCTTGAAGCGTGGCTCGCGGCCGCGGGCGAACAGGCGCAGGTCGAGCCACAGCAGGAGCGGCAGCAGGGCCGCGAGCGCGATCCAGTGCGCGAGGTCGGCGAGGCTCACCTCCCCGACCTTATTAGCAGGCGCTCAGCCGCCGTTCAGCAGCTTCGCGCACTTCGCCTGGGCCGACGTGTCGCTGCCGGCCTTGCGCAGGCACTCGCTGTACTTCTGGAAGTCGCTGGCGCTCGGGCTGCCGGAGGAACCGGAGCCGCTCGAGCCGTTCGAGCCGCTCGACCCGCTCGACCCGGAACCGGAGCCGCTCGACCCGGAGCCGAGCCCGCCCAAGCCGCCGCCAAGCTGGCTGGTGAGGTCGGCGAGCGGCCGCGCGTGCTTGGGCGGCGAGACGGCCTTCGCATTCCCCACGTTCGCGAACTCGAGCGAGAACGCCACCGTGCCGCCCTTGATGCCGCCGACCTGTGAGCGCTGGTTCTCCGGCACGTTGAGCTGCAGGTTCGCGGCGATACGGCGCAGCGTGTTGTCCGACTTCGCCACGTACACGTCGATGCGCGGGTCCTTGACCACCTTCTGGACCTCCGCCCGCTGTTTATCGGTGAGCGGTTGGGGCTTCTGTGTGCCGCCCAACCCGGCCGGTGCCTTCTTCACCGCCTTGTTCAGGTCGTCGAGCATCTTCGACACGTCGAGCTTGCCGGACACGTGCTTGGTCGACGTGCCGGCCACGTTCGCGTCGCTCTCCTCCTTCGCGTCCTTGACCCAGCTCAGCGGGTCGATCCCGAGCTGCGAGAGCGGCGTCTTGCCCTGCCCGGACTTCTGCTGCTGCTGGAGCTGCTGGTTGATCTGGGCGGTCGCCTGGGCGCCGAGCTCGTAAGCCTGGTTCTGCACCGACACCCAAACGTTCTTCGTGGTGGTGGTGAAGCCGAAGGGGACGGTGGTGCCGCCGGCGGAGACGCTGGCCTGGAGGTCCATCTCGGGAAGCTGCTTCTGGCCGTTGCTGTGGTACGGACCGGTCACGCGCAGCTGGATCGGCCCGGACAGCTGCTGGGAGCCGTCGAGCTTCACCTGCAGGTCCATCGAGAGGTCGGCGCTCTTGATCGGCGTGCTGAACGCCTTGTCGAGCGTCTGCTTGGCGCTGCTCGAGCTGCCTCCACTCCCGCAGGCGGCCAGGCCGAGCGCGAGCGCGCCGGCGGCGACTGCGAGCAGGAGCACGGTCAGTCGGAGTCGAAATCGGTCCCTCAAGGTCAAGGCAGGGTACTCGTTCTCCAAGCGGCGCCCCGCAACTCGCGACGTTAAGAAATGTTGGTTTGGCACATGCTCAAGAGGGCTTCAATCGCCGCGCTCGCGGCCGGCGCGCTGCTTGGCGTGGCGGCGCAGGCGCACGGCGCGACGGTGTACGAGGTGAAGGGCGAGCGGCTCGTTCGCACGAACGACCCGAGCCTGCCGGTCGCCGACGGCCTGCCCTCCCCCGCGGGTCGCTGCAGGCCACCCGCGACGGCGGCGCTGCCGGCGGGCGCGCACCTCGCGGCCGCGAAGACCGTCCGCGGATCGGTGCGCCAGGCGTTCCTCGACGGGCGAATAACGCGCGAGCAGAACGACCAGTGGCGGCATGACTACATGGACGCGCGCTCCGCCAGGAAGCGCCTGTCGGGCCTCCGCCGCAACGAGCTCGGCGCCGTGATCTCCACCCTCGAGCGGATCGCCGCCCGCGGCCAGCTCACGTCGGGCCGCATGCCCGTCCTGTTCCTCCAGCTCGAGCACAACACCGACTTCTGGAGCAACAAGCCGATACCGCCGGTCGGTGTGATCCATCCCGACCCGTGCGCACCGTTCTTCGCGAAGAAGTCCGCCCCCACGCGCATCAGCTTCCCCGGTAGCCAGCTGATCTGGCAGTGGTATCCGGGCAACGGGCTGCAGATCCAGCCGCTCGCCAACTTCGGCAAGGCGAACGGCATGTGGAGCGCTTGCGACGGCCCGCCGAACCCGAAGCACCCTTGCGAGTCCGACAAACTGCGCCAGCTGCTCGACGAGCTCGTGGCGATCGGCGCGCGCCGCGGCACGTTCATGGCGTGGGAGTACTACTTCCCGTTCAGCGGCGGCTCGCCGCCGTGGATCAGTGGCCTCACCACCGGCACCGCCATACAGGCGCTCGCGCGCGGCACCAAGCTGTTCGGCGATCCCAAGTACCTGAACGCGGCGAGCGACGCGCTCGGCGCGTTCGACACGGGTCCGCCGACGGGCGTGCTGCGGGAGGTCGGTGGCGGCAGCCGCTACCTCGAGTACTCGTTCGCGCCCTCGCTGTTCATCGTCAACGGCTTTCTCCAATCGCTGATTGGGCTGCATGACTTCGCGGAGATCGCGCAGGACAAGCACGCGGAGGCCCTGTACGAGCGCGGCGAGCGCGTGGCTGAACAGGACGTGCCGCGGGCGGACACCGGCGCCTGGTCGCTGTACTCGCTGGGCGGCGCCGAGTCCGACCTCAACTACCACCGGCTGCTGCGCGACTTCCTGAACGTGATGTGCACGCAGACCCAGAAGTCCGTCTACTGCGACACGGCGAAGCGCTTCACCCAGGACATGATCACCCACCCGAAGCTCGGATTCGCGGGCCCGTCGGTCGCCCGTCGCGGCCACAAGACCGCCGTCGCGTTCACGCTCGACAAGATCTCCTGCGTGCAGGTGCGTATAACGCGGGGAGGAAAGACGGCCTTCTTCAAGCGCACGTCATACGGGCACGGAAGACGTTCGGTGATCTGGGTTCCGCGGGCGGCGGGCCGCTACACGGTGAAGCTCGAGGCCGCCGACCTTCGCAACCACCACACGCTCGCGAGCGGCACGATCAGCGTCCGGTCCCGCTAGCGCGGGTACGATCGGCGCTCATGGCCCCGCGAACGATCCTCTACACCGGCAAGGGCGGAGTGGGCAAGACCAGCGTGGCCGCGGCCACCGCGCGGCGCTGCGCCGAGGCCGGCCTGCGCACGATCGTGCTCTCCACCGACCCGGCGCACAGCTTGTCGGACTCGCTCGAGGCCCAGCTCGGAAGTGCGCCGACCGAGATCGGGCGAAACCTGTTCGGTCAGGAGGTGCAGGCGCAGGAGCAGATGGAGCGGCACTGGGAGGCGGTGCAGGACTGGCTCGGGGAGCTGCTCGCCGAGAGCGGCCTGAACCAGATCGCTGCCGAAGAGCTGACGGTGCCGCCGGGCATGGACGAGCTGTTCTCGCTGCTCGAGATCAAGCGCCACCACGAGACCGAGGAGTTCGACGTGATCGTGGTGGACTGCGCCCCCACCGGGGAAACGCTGCGACTGCTCTCCTTCCCCGACGTGGCGAGCTGGTGGCTCGAGAAGGTGTTCCCGTGGGAGAAGAGGGTGATGGCGGCGGCGCGCCCCTTCGCACGCACGTTCCTCGACGTGTCGCTGCCGAGCGAGGCCGTGTTCGACGACGTTCAGCGGCTGGTGCGCAACCTCGTCGCCATGAACGAGATCCTCCGCGACCGCTCGGCCACCTCGATCCGGCTCGTGATGAACGCCGACCGCATGGTGATCAAGGAGTCCATGCGCACGTTCACCTACCTGAACCTCTACGGCTACCTGACCGATGCCGTGATGGTGAACCGCCTGTTTCCGGACGAGCTCGAGGGCAGCTACTTCGAGAGCTGGCGGGAGGCGCAGCGCGAGCACATGGAGCTCGTGCGCTCGGCGTTCTCGCCGGTACCGATCCTGTCGGCTCCCTACTTCGAGCGCGAGGTTGTGGGCGGCGAGATGCTCGACCGGCTATCCGCCGAGTTGTTCGGCGACCTCGACCCCGGCGCGATCCTCCACGACGAGCTCACCCAGGAGCTGAGCACGCACAACGGCTCGGCGACGCTGCGGCTGCCGATCCCGTTCGCCGAGAAGGGCGACATCGACCTGAAGAAGATCGGCCTCGAGATGATCGTGCGGGTGGGGCCGCAGAAGCGAACTATCATCCTGCCGCCCGCGATGGCCGCCTACCGGCCGCGCGGAGCGCGGTTCGAGGACGGCGCACTCGAGGTCTCGTTTGAGAAGCAAGATGGCGGAGTCCAGGCACCAGAGCACGCAGAGTGACCCGGCGGGCCCGGCCCAGCCGCCGCGCTGGGACGACGTCGACTGGGAGCGCTTCGTGGCCGGCGGCGAGCAGCAGCCGCCGCGGCTAGGGCGCGGGCCCGATCTCGCGCCGCTGTTCCTCGTTCTCGACGCGCTGCGCGCGGGGCTGCCGCGCGAGCTGCGCGATCAGTTCAACGCGCTCGTGCGCGAGCTGCTGCTCACGCTGAGGGCGCTGATCGACTGGTACCTCGAGCGCCTCGACGGCGGGCGCCGAGAGCCCGAGGTCGAGGACATTC
>JBJMLG010000063.1:0-8924 GCA_045805385.1 Thermoleophilaceae bacterium | reverse complement strand
TCACCGAAGGCGAGCAGCGTCTGCATCGGCATCGTGTTCACCGTGTCCGGGGCGATCAACCCGTCCACGTACATCGTCTCGGGGTAGCGCGGGTTCTTCACCCCCGTCGAGGCCCACAACGGCCGCTGCACGAACGCACCGGCGTCGCGGAGCTCGGCGAACCGCTCCCCGTAGAAGATGTCCTTGAAGCGGCTGTACGCGAGACGCGCATTCGCGAGCGCTGCCGTTCCGCAAAGCTCGGTATGACCGCTTCCCTCCAGCCGCCGGTCGACCTCGGTGTCGACACGCGACACGAAGAAGCTCGCCACCGAGTGAACGTCGTCCACTCGCTCCCCTGCCTCGCGCCGGCGCTCGAGCCCCCGGATGTAGGCCTCGGCGCAGCGCTCGTACTTCTCCACGGCGAACAGGAGCGTCACGTTCACGTTGATGCCCTCGAAGGTGGCCTGCTCGATCGCGGGCATCCCCTCGTCGGTGCCGGGGATCTTGATCATCACGTTGGGCCGGTCGAGGCGCTTCCAGTAGTCGCGCGCCTGCTCCAGCGTGCCCTCGGTGTCGCGCGCCAGCTCCGGCGCCACCTCGAGCGACACGAAGCCGTCGGCGCCGCCGCTCTCGTCCCAGACCGCGCGAAGCACGTCCGCCGCCCCCTGCACGTCCTGGATGGCGAGGCGCTCATAGATGGACTCGGCGTCGAGGTCCTGGCGGGCGAGGTCGGCGAGCGCGTCGTCGTAGTCGGGGCTGCCAAGGATCGCCTTCTCGAAGAGGGCGGGGTTGGCGGTCTCGCCGCGCAACGAGTCCTCGCGCATCATCCGCTCGAGCTCGCCCGACTCGATGAGGCTGCGCCGGATCTGGTCCAGCCACGGGCTCGTGCCCGCGCGCACAAGCGCGGCGAGCCGTTCGTTCACCTGCTGGGCAACGCTCACGGCGCGCCTCCTTTCTCAGCCGCCCGCGGCCGCCGACGACAGCCGGCCGATGACGGCGCGGGCCTCCTCGGCCACGCGCTGGGGGGTGAATCCGAAGTGCTCGAACACCGCCTTGTCGGGCCCGGAGGCCCCGAAGGTCTCCATGCCGACCACGGAGCCGTTCTCGCCCACGAACTGGTGCCACGTCTGCGGGTGCGCCGCCTCGACGGCCACGCGCGCCCGCACGCCTGGCGGCAGCACCTGGTCGCGGTAGGACTCGTCCTGCTCGAGGAAGCGCTCCACACACGGCATGCTCACCACGCGGCTCGCCACGCCGTCCGCCTCGAGCAGGCTCTGCGCCTCCACGCAGAGGTGCACCTCCGAACCCGTTCCGATCAAGACCACGTCCGGCTCGCGGCCGTTCCCGGTGTCGCGCAGCACGTAGGCGCCGCGCTCCACGCAGTCGGCCGGCACTCCGTCCGGGTCCCAGACCGGCACGCCCTGGCGCGTGAGCGCGAACGCGCACGGCCGGTTCGTCTGGCGCAGGGCGAACTGCCAGGCCCTGGCCGTCTCGTTGGCGCCGGCGGGCCGGATCACGTAGAGGTTCGGCACCGCGCGCAGGCCAGGCAGCTGCTCGATCGGCTGGTGCGTGGGCCCGTCCTCGCCGAGCCCGATCGAGTCGTGCGTGAACACGAAGATCGACGGAATCTGCATGACGGCCGAGAGCCTGATCGAGCCCCGCATGTAGTCGGAGAAGATCAGGAACGTGGCGCCGTACGCGCGGAACCCGTGCAGGGTGAGGCCGTTCACGATCGCGCCCATGCCGTGCTCGCGCACCCCGAAGTGCAGATTGCGCCCGCCGTAGTTGCCCTTCTCGACGTCGCCACCGCCGTCGATGAGCGTGAGCGTGGACGGCGCGAGGTCGGCGGAGCCCCCGACCAGTTGCGGCACCTTCGCGGCCGCCCACTGGATCACGGCGTTCGACGCCTTGCGCGTCGCGAGCTTCGTCCCCACCTTCTCGTCGTTCGGGTCGAAGCGCGGCAAGTCGGCGTCCCAGCCCTCGGGCAGTCGCCGCTCGATGATCAGCTCGAGCTCGGCCCACTTGTCGGGGTGCTGCTCGCGGAACGAGGCGACCCGCTGCTCCCACTCCTCGCGGGCGGAGCGGCCGCGCTCCGCCGCGACGCGCCGGAAGTGCTCGAGCACCTCGTCGGGCACGTAGAAGGCCTTGTCGGACGGCCAGCCGTAAACCTCCTTGGTCAGCCGCACCTCCTCCACGCCGAGCGGCTCGCCGTGCGCCTTCGCCGAGCCCTGCTTGTTGGGGCTTCCGGGCGCGATGTGCGTGCGCAGGATCACGAGCGATGGGCGATCTTCGACCGCCTTCGTCTCGTTGGCGGCGCGCTCGAGCGAGTCGAGGTCGATCTGCTCGCCGAGGTTGATCACATGCCACCCGTAGGCCTCGAAGCGCTTGCCCACGTCCTCACTGAAGGCGAGCTCGGTGTCGCCCTCGATGGAGATGTGGTTGTCGTCGTAGAACACGGTCAACCGCCCGAGGCCGAGGTGTCCGGCGAGCGAGCAAGCCTCCGAAGCGACGCCTTCCTCCAGGTCGCCGTCGCTGGCAATCACCCAGGTGTGGTGGTCGATCACCTCGTCGCCGAAGCGCGCGTTCAGCATGCGCTCCGCGAGCGCCATTCCAACCGAGCTGGAGATGCCCTGCCCGAGCGGGCCGGTGGTCATCTCGATGCCCTTCGCGTGACCGTACTCCGGGTGGCCGGCGGTGGGGCTGCCGAGCTGGCGGAAGTTCTCGAGGTCCTCGAGCTCGAGCCCGTAGCCCGAGAGGTAGAGGCTCGCGTACAGCAGCATCGAGGCGTGGCCGGCCGACAGGATGAAGCGGTCGCGATCGAACCAGTCGGGATCGCCGGGGTCGTGCTTCATCACGCGCGTATAGAGCACGTATGCGAGGGGCGCGAGTGCCATAGGGGTGCCCGGATGTCCGGAGTTCGCCTTCTGCACCGCGTCCATGGCGAGGGTGCGGATCGTGTTGACGGAGAGCTCGTCGAGCGTCCGCGTGTCCGTCGTGCTCGTGGTCACAGCGCCCCTTCCTTGATGGTTTCTCCTGGAGTATGTCCAGCCGCGCGCGCGTGCTCCTCGGCCGCGAGCAGTCCGGCGCCGATCAGACCCGCGTCCTTGCCTCCGCGCGCGCGTTCTATCCGCACCCGCGGCTCGATCGCGGGCAACACCCTGCTCTTCGCCTCCTCGATCGCGCGATCGAGGAAGAGGTCTGCCGCCTGTCCGAGGCCGCCGCCCACCACGATGATCTCCGGCTCGAAGGCGTTCATCAGGCTCGTCATGCCCACACCCAGGTACGTGCCCAACCGCTGGAGAAGCTGAACGGCTTCCGGATCGCCCTTGCGCGCGAGCTCGACCGCCTCGTGGCCGCGGCAGCGCCCGCTGTCCTCCACGAGCCTGCCGAGCGCGGACTCCGGCTGCTCGACCCCCAGGGCGGTCGCGTCCCGCTCGAGCGCGAGCCCGCTGCAATACGCCTCCAGGCAGCCGCGGTTCGGGCACGCGCCCGGGCACTCGGGGCCGTCCGCCTGCACGACCAGATGGCCGAGCTCGGCGCCGCGGCCGCTCGCCCCGCGGAAGATGTGGCGGTCGATCACCACGCCCCCGCCGACGCCCGTTCCGAGCGTGAGCATCACGAGGTGGCGCGTGGAGCTGTCGTCGAGCATGTGCAGCTCGGCGAGCGCGGCGCAGTTGCCGTCGTTGTCGACGAACACCGGCAGCTTCAGCTTGCGCTCGAGCTCCTCGCGCAGCCGCACGCCCGCGAGCGGGATGTTCACGCTGGCGATCACCTCGCCCGTTGCGAAGTCGATCTGCGAGGGCACCCCTATCCCGACCGCCTCGGCTTCCGGCGCACGGGACAGCGCTTCGCGCGCGCACGCCTCGATCTGCTCGACCACGGCACCTGAGCTCGACAGATCCGTGGGTCGTTCGATCCGATCGAGGGCATTTGTGCCATCGACCGCCGCGGCGGCCACCTTGGTGCCGCCCACATCCACGCCTACAGTGACTGGTGACACGGGCTCCTTCCGCTCCGCACGGCACCTTAGCGGTCGCGCTGAGGGGGACTCCGGGCCGCATGCCCGTGTCAGCGTCTCTCGACCGCGATCTGTTACAAAGGGACCCGCATGGACCGCCGCCTAGCGCTGCAGAACATCCGCACCGCCCTGATCGCCGGGGCGATCATCCTGATCGTGTTCGCGCTGTCGTTCGTGGCGGCCTACGTCTACTGAGCATGGCCGACCAGCAAGAGGTATCCGGGCACGAGAGCGTGCCGCCGCCCGGCGAGGAGATCCATCTCCCCGGGCCCTCCTACCTGCCGGTCCTGATGGCCTTCGCCATCACGCTGATGCTCGTCGGCGTGGTCTACACCTGGATCCTCACGGGCATCGGCCTCGTGATCTTCCTCGTCGTCCTCGTGCGCTGGATCCGCTCGACGCGCGAGGACATCGCCGAGCTCCCGCTCGACCATTAGTAATCACGTCTGACCCAATCGGGTGGCCCGTGCCACCTTGACCGCGCGCGTAGCGTGGGGCTATGGCCCTCACCGCAACATCCGCACCAGCGCGCGACCACTGCCTCGCACCATCGCGCACGATCGACGCGCCGCTCGCCAACGCGAGCAAGTACGGGCGCATGTTTCCCGAGCTTCCAGCGCTTTCGGACGAAGAGCCCCTCGTGCTCGCGCTAGGGCGCGCCGGCGGCTTCTGCGACGGCAGCGCGCTGGCCGACGACCCGGGCTGCGACGACGCCCGCGGCGCAGCGGGGTGGCCGCTGTTCGGCCAGTTCATCGCGCACGACATCACGGCGGACCGCTCGAGCCTTCAGGAGCACGCCGACCCGGACAGCGTCCGGAACTTCCGCACCCCACGGGCCAACCTGGAGTGCCTCTACGGCGCCGGCCCGGTCGGCAGCCCGTACCTGTACGACCGCGATGACGCCGCCAAGCTGCTGATCGGCGAGAACGACGAGGGCGAGCCCGCCGACGTGCCGCGCAACCGGCAGGGCATCGCGCTGATCGGCGACCCCCGCAACGACGTCCACCTGTTCGTGAGCCAGCTCCATCTGGCCTTCCTCAAGGTGCACAACGCCCTCGTCGACCGCCTGCGGGACGACGGCGTGCCCGAGGACCACCTGTTCGACGAGGCCGCCCGCACCGCCCACTGGCACTACCAGTGGGTGATCGTGCACGACTTCCTCCCGCGCCTCGTGGGCAGCGAGTTGATGGAGTCGCTGCAGGCGAGCGGCCCGCGCTTCTACCGGCCCCAGGGCGACGCCTTCATACCGTTCGAGTTCGCCGACGCCGCCTACCGCTACGGCCACGGCCAGATCCGCCACTCGTACCGGCTGAACGACACATCGGGCGAGCTGCCGCT
Source organism: Thermoleophilaceae bacterium (assembly GCA_045805385.1). GTDB lineage: Bacteria > Actinomycetota > Thermoleophilia > Solirubrobacterales > Thermoleophilaceae > JADGHQ01. Next base: position 3,589 of record JBJMLG010000063.1, on the reverse strand, counting down.
CTTCCCCGACCTCGTGGGCTTCCGCCCGGTACCCGCCGAGCGCGAGGTCGACTGGTCGCAGCTCTTCGAGATGCCGGGCGAGGATCCACCCCAGCCGGCCAAGAAGATCGACGGGCGACTGGCGCGCTCGCTGATCGACCTCCCGCTGGAGATCACCGGGGACGTGCCGCTCGAGGAGTACCACTCACTCGCGGTCCGCGACCTGCAGCGGGCGCACGCGCTATCGCTGCCCGCGGGCGAGTCCGTTGCCGAGGCGATGGGCGAGCGGCCGCTGACGCGTGAGGAGGTGGGCCTCGGGGACTCGGGCTGGAGCGCCGACACGCCCCTCTGGCTCTACGTCCTCAAGGAGGCGGAGGTGCGCCACGACGGCGAGCGCCTCGGCCCGGTGGGCGGTCAGATCGTCGCCGAGGTGCTGCTCGGCATCATCGACGCAGACCCGGGCTCCCAGCGGGTGCTGGACCCGGACTGGCGCCCGACGCTGCCGTCGGACGACGGAGAGTTCGGCCTGGCGGACCTACTGAGATTCGCTGAAGAGGGCGCGAGCTGACGTTTGATCCGACGAGCGAGAACCGAGGATGACAAGGCCGCGTCAGATCAGACGTCACATGTAGCTCCGTCGCGTGTCCAGCAGCGGACGATGTCGCGCATGGACAGGATGCCCACAGTCTCGCCGCCTTCCATCACGACCAGGTGGCGGAAGCCGCCCTTCACCATCGCCTCGGCGGCGCGCTCGAGCGACCAGTCCGAGGCGGCGAAGGTGAGGTTGGCGGACAGGTGGTTCGCCACGCGCTCCTGATCGGGGTTCTGCCCGGCGGCGATCGACTCGAGGATGTCGCGCTCGGTCACGATCCCGGGGCCGGGCTGGTCCGGGTCCAGGACGATGGCCGCACCCACCTTGCGCTCCGCCATGTGGCGTGCCGCTTCGCGCAGCGAGTGCTGCGGTCCCACCGTGAGGATCACCGAGCTCATCCCGTCGCTCACCTGCATCTCGTCTCCTGCCCTCCTCCGGAACGCCTATTCGTGCGGAATGGCGCAAGCGTATCCCAATGGTGTCACACCCGCCTGTTCCCTCAGAGAGAACGGCCAAAGCCCCCGCTGGCGGCAATTTTCCCGGTTCGAGCGCTGACAACGGGATAGGGGCGGCCCAAGTGCGGGCATAACATCTCGGGGCGGGAGCACGCCGGCGAGACGCCGGCTCCCGTAAGTCGGAGCGAAAGGGAGATGTTGGCGAAGCGGCAAGCCACGGTCGACCGCCGCAGGGCTCTTTTCGAGGAGGCGGTCGCGATCATCGAAGAGGACTACTCCCAGGAGCTGGACCTGGACCAGGTCGCGCAGCGAATCGCCACCTCGAGGCGCCAGCTCCAGCGGGCATTCGCGGAGGCCGGGGACACCACTTTCCGGGCGTACCTCGCCGATGTGCGGATGCGGCGGGCGATGGAGCTCCTGCGGACTGGCCGGATGCCGGTCCGCCAGGTCGCGATGAGCGTGGGCTACCGGCAGCCGGCCCAGTTCGCCAAGACGTTCCGCCGCCATCACGGCGCGCCGCCCTCGAGCTTCCGCCCGGGCGAGGCGGCGGTAGCCGCCGTCTGAGAAGCGCTCGGTCCGCGCTCGAACGCCGGTATGCGTTCGTCGCGAGCGTCGATTACACTCGCGCCCCGATGCTCCGGGGGACGGGAGAGATTGCGTAAGCATCCGCTCGCGCAGATGCTGCTGATTGGCGCCGTTGCGTCGGTCATCGGCGTCGCCATCGCGCTTTCCATCGACTGGTTCCCGCCGCTCGCGGCCGACAAGGTCGGCCAGATCGACACGCTCTACGACGTGCTTCTGATCGTGTCGGTGCCCATCTTCGTGCTCGTCATGACGGTGGCGATCTACAGCGTCGTGAAGTTCCGCGCGCGGCCGGGCGACCTGAGCGACGGCGCGCCCATCCACGGCAACACGCGGCTCGAGGTGGTCTGGGTCAGCATTCCGTTTCTGCTCGTCACGGCCCTCGCCGCCTACGGCTGGATCGTGCTGCACAACGTCGAGGCGAGCCCGGCGGCGATGACCGTGAAGGTGCGCGGCCAGCAGTTCACCTGGCACTTCACCTATCAGGGGCCGAACGGCAAGCCGGTCAGCTCCGACGTGCTCTACCTGCCCAACAAGGAGCGGGTGAAGTTCGACATCACCACCAACGACGTCATCCATTCCTTCTGGGTGCCGCAGTTCCGGCTGAAGCAGGATGCGGTGCCGGGGATGACCACCCACTTCAAGATCACACCGAACAAGGTGGGCACCTACGAAGTGGTCTGCGCCGAGCTCTGCGGGCTCGGGCACGCGACGATGCGCAACACCGTGCGCGTGGTCGAGAAACCTGCCTTCACCGCCTGGCTCGCCAAGCAGGCGCGCGGGCCGCAGCAGACGCAGGCGCCCGCGGGCGGCGCCGCTCCCCAGGGCGGCGGCACCGCGCAGGGCGGCGGCGGGAACGCCGCCGGCAAGCAGGTGTTCGCGTCGAACGGCTGCGGCGGCTGCCACACGCTCTCCGACGCCGGCACGAACGGCGCGGTCGGCCCGAAGCTCGACGACCTCGCAGCCATGGCGGCCAAGTTCGGGAAGCAGAACAACGAGACTGCTGCGCAGTACGTGAAGCAGTCGATCCAGGACCCGAAGGCCTTCGTCGTGCCCGGCTTCCAGCCCGTCATGCCGAGCTTCAAGGGCCAGATCCAGGGCGCTCGCTTGGACGCCCTCGTCAAGTACCTTTTGAGTGTCTCGGGAAAGGCAGGTAGCGGATGACGCTTGCAGCGAGGCTCAGGGCTCCGGGCTGGTACCGGGCGGCGCTGTCCATCCCCATCGGCATCGGGGTTGCGTTCGGGATCGTGACCGCGGTCCGAGCCCTGTACGGCTGGCATCCAATCGTCGACGGCGAGGCGATCACCACCGTCGCGCTGATCTCCACGCCGCTCGCCTTCCTGGTCGGCATCGGCTGCTTCGACTACTGGTTCCGGTGGGCCTCGGGGGCCCCCACCGTGCCGGACGACCACTCCGGCCACGGGGCGTACTCGTGGAAGGACTACTTCCGCGTGAACACCGACCACAAGGTCATCGGGATCCAGTACATCTGCACCACCTTCTTCTTCTTCATCATCGGCGGGCTGATGGCGATGCTGATGCGCGCGGAGCTCGCCGCGCCCGGCCGCCAGTTCGTCGACTCGAACACCTTCAACGGGCTGTTCTCGGTGCACGCCTCCCTGATGATCTTCCTGTTCATCATCCCGGTGTTCGCCGGCATCGCCAACTACGTGCTGCCGCTGATGATCGGCGCCCCGGACATGGCGTTCCCGCGCCTGAACGCCCTCTCCTTCTGGATGCTCCCGACCGCGGGCATCCTGATGATCGCCAGCTTCTTCGCGCCGGGCGGCGCCTTCTCGAGCGGCTGGACCGCCTACGCGCCACTGTCCACATCGCTGCCACTCGGGCAGACGTTCTTCAACCTGGCAGTTCAGTTCGCCGGCGCGTCGTCGGTCGCCACCGGCCTGAACTTCCTGGTCACGATCATCACGATGCGCGCGCCGGGCATGACGTTCTGGCGCATGCCGCTGCTCGTGTGGGC
>JBJMLG010000062.1:0-8356 GCA_045805385.1 Thermoleophilaceae bacterium | reverse complement strand
GTTGCAGGTAGGGCGCCTGCCAGCCGAAGTTCGGGTACGAGTCGCACACCACCACGAGCGACGCCGCCGCGCCGTGACCGAGCGAGACGAGCTCTCCGAAGTGCCCCACGTCCCACTCCGCGGACGGTGGGTCCAGCTGCCCGCCCGCGAGATGTGCGAGCACCGTCTCGAGCGGCGGCCGCGTGCCCCAGAAGTGCCCCGTGCGCACGTTCGCGATCAGACGCGCGCCGCCCGAGCCCTCGATGAGGCGCTCGACGGTCTCGCCGCGCCACTCGCCGCGCAGCGGCACGCAACGCAACTCGCCCGCCGTTACCTCCTCGATGGCGGCCGCGAGATCGGCCGCGGCAGTGCCCGATACCTCAGGCGTCGACGAGATCGGGAGCTCCAGGCGATAGTCGCGACGGCTCACCGCGCCCGGCGGCACGGATGCCGGCGGAGGCTCGTCTGGCAGCACCGTGCCGGCCGTGAGTGCCATCAGGTCCTGATCGACCTCGAACCCGGCGTCGCGCAGCACCCGGGCCGCCTGGAACGGCCCGCAGAGGTTGTCCTTCTGCTGCAAGGCCGCGCGCACCTCGCCGATCCCGGCGAGCGCGCGCAGCCCTGTTGCAGCGTGACGGTTCAACAACCCCCTACGTGTCCACGCCCTGGTCGATCATCCGCCCGACCACCTGGTATCGCCGCGGATCGCGGTTCTTCATGTAGAAGGCGATCGCGAGGCCGATCACGAACCAGCCGAGCACGATCCACGGAACCGCCTTGATGAAGCCGACGTCCCCGCCGATTGCCGTGAGGTTGTCGATCAGCAGGAACAGCACCGTCAGCATGCCGGCCGCGCCCAGGAAAGGTGCGAGCCGCGTCCTCCACCAGTGCACGTCCTCCTTGTGGAAGCGCTCGAAGAAAGCGATCGACGAGATCGCGGTGAGCGATTGCACGAGCAGGATCCCGAAGGTGCCGAGCACGGCCAGCCAGCCGTAGAGCGCCACGTAGGGATCCTTGTCGAGGATCACGAAGATCGCGACGAGGATCGCCGCCATCAGGGACTGGAAGAGCGATCCGGCGTACGGGCTGTGCCACTTCGGGTGCGTCCGCCCGAGCGCAGCGGGGAAGACCCGCTCACGGCCCAGGTTGTAGAAGTAGCGCGACGCCGCGTTGTGGAACGCCATGCCGCACGCGAACGAGCCGGTCACGATCAGCCACTGCATCAGGTCCTTGGCGAAGCTGCCGACGAAGTCCTGGGTCGGCGTGAAGAAGAAGCTGCTTGCGCCGTTCTGGGCCTGCTTGATCGCCTCCGTGTGACCCCAGCCCGAGATCACCATCCACGAGGTGAACGTGTAGAAGATGCCGAGCGCCACCACGGCGATGTACGTCGCGCGCGGCACGATCTTCTTCGGGTTCCTCGATTCCTCGCCGTAGTTCACGGTCGCCTCGAAGCCGACCCATGACCAGAAGGCGAAGAAGATGCCGACGGCGGCCGCGCCTCCGGCAACTGAGTTGAAGCCCTCAGAGGGGCTGAGCGGCTTCGCGCTGAGCCCGTTCGGGCCGCCGCCCGAGAACAGGATGCCGAAGTCCATGATCAGCAGGATGATCACCTCGGTGATCAGCGCGACTCCGAGGATCCGCGCCGAGATCCGCACGTCGAAGTACGTGAGCAGCGAGATGACCACGACTCCGCCGAGGGCGTAGAAGCCCCAGCCGATATCGATGTGGAGGAACTGGTTGATGGTGTCCTTCGCGAAGAAGGCGAAGATGCCCATCAGCGAAGCCTCGAACACCATGTAGCAGGCCATCGCGGTCCAGCCGGACGCCAGTCCGAGCGGACGGCCGAGGCCGTGCGAGATGAAGCTGTAGAAGCCGCCCGACGCGGTCAGCTTCCGAGCCATGGCCACGTACCCGACGGAGAAAACCGTGAGCACGACGGTCGCGATCCAGAAGCCGGCCGGCGCGCCGATGCCATTGCCGAAGCCGACGGCGTACGGCACGTTGCCGAGCATCGCGGTGAGCGGCGCAGCGCCGGTCACCGCGAGGAACAGGACGCCTACGATTCCTACGGCGCCCGCATGCAGTCGGTGGACGTCGTCCCTCGCGTTGACGTCGACCGATTCGATGACGAGGTCGCCCTCGTGACGGAACTGAACGCCCGGCGGCGGCTCAGCCCCGGACGGCCCGCCAGGCGGGCGTGACTCCGTTGCCATACATCCTCCCTCGTTGGATGCGGCCCTTGTGCGGGGGCCAGTGCGTCATATCGCAGGTTCGGCTCTTGGTGTCAAGTGTGGTCCTTTAGTCCACGAACGCGTCTTCGACCGGGCTGCATTCGCGAAGTCGGTGAAGAGCTTCGAGCGCTCGTCGGCCTCCGGGTGCCACTGCACTCCGAGCAGCCAGCGGCCGTCGCTCGCCTCTACCGCCTCGGGCAGCCCGTCCACGACTGCGCGGCCGCTCACGCTGAGCCCCTCGCCCACCCTGTCGATCCCCTGGTGGTGGTGGCAGCGAGCCACGTGCACCTCCTCGCCGCTGGCGCGCGCGACGAGCGATCCGGGGTCGAGCCGCACCTCGTGCTCGGTGCCCTCGAACGACCCGAGCGCCTTGCGGTGCGGGTTGGTGCCGTCGTCGGCGGTCAAGTCCTGGAGCAGGGTGCCGCCGAGCGCCACGTTCATCAGCTGCATCCCGCGGCAGATGCCGAACACCGGCAGCTCGCGCTCGAGCGCGCCGCGCAGGAGCGTCGTCTCGAAAGAGTCGCGCTCAGGGTAGGTGGCCTCCGTCTTCGGGTCGCGCTCGGCATCGTAGGCCTCCGGGTCGATGTCGGCCCCGCCGATCAGCATGAGCCCGTCGATGCGGTCGAGCAGAGCCTCCGGCGCGCGGGCGTCGATCGGCAGGATCAGCGCGATCGCGCCGGTGCGCTGGACTGCCGACACGTATGAGTCCGCCACGAGATGCGCCGGCTGCTCCCAGAAGCTCCAGCGCGCGGTCTCGTGCACGGAGCAGATGCCGATCACGGGCTCCCAGTGGGCGGTCACCGGCTACACCGCCCTCTCATAGCGCTCGCGCTCCCAGTCGCTCACCGATTCGCGCCACTTCTTCAGCTCCCACTCGCGCGAAATCTCGTAGTAGGCGGAGAACTCCTCGCCGAGGGCCTCGCGCAGCGCTGTGTCGGCGCGGAACGCCGCGATCGCGCTCTCGAGCGAGCCTGGGAGCGGCGGGAGGTCGTCGCGCTCGGAGGCATCCCCCACCACCGGCTCCGGCGGGGACGCCTCGCACCGGATGCCGTCGGAAGCGGCGGCCACGAGCGCGGCGAGGGCAAGGTAGGGGTTCGCATCCGCGCCGGGCCGCCTGCACTCGATGCGGCAGCGCTCCGGATGCTCGGCGGAGCGGATCGCGCGCACGGCGGCCGAGCGGTTCTCGAGGCCCCAGCTCAGGTTCACGGGGGCGAACCAGCCGGGCACGAGCCGCTTGTAGGAGTTCACCGTGGGGTTCAGCAGCAGCGATGCCGCCGGCAGGTGGTCGAGCACTCCCGCGACGGCGGACGCGAACACCGGCGCCATCTCGCCGTCGGCCGACGCGAAGGCGTTCTCGCCCTCGGCCCAGCACGACAGGTGCAGATGGCCACTCGACCCCTCCTGCCCCGGCACTGTCTTCGCGAGGAAGCTCGCGGTGAGCCCCATCGCCGCGGCCACCTCCTTGGAAGCGAGCTTCACGAACGCCGCGTCGTCGGCGGCTCGCAGCCCAGGCCGCGCGGCGATGTTCAGCTCGAGCAGACCCGGCCCGGCCTCGGTGTGCACTGCGGTGAGGTCCACTCCCAGGCCCTCGAGCGCGGGGCCGAGCTGCCGGATGAAGTCGTCGAAGCGCGCGATCTCCCCCACGCTGTAGCTGATGCCGCTCGAGAGGAACTCGCCGTCCCGGTCGCGGAGGCGGATCTCGTACTCGAACGCCGCCGTCACGTCGTAGCCCAGCTCGGACATGTCCGCCAGGACGCGACGAAGCACCTCGCGCGAGTCGAGCAGACAGGCGCTCCCGTCCGGCCAGGAAGGGCGCGCCAGGCAGACGCTCCAGCCCGGCCTCCACGCCATCGTGCGCAGCGTCTCGATCTCCGGGTGCACGATCATGTCGCCGGCGCCGGAGCGGATGCCGAAGCCCTGGTAGTCGGTGATCGGCTCGTCGGTGGGGTCGAGCGCGAGCAGCAGATCGGTCATGACCGTGCCGGAGCGAAGCGCCGACTCGAACGCAGACGGCCGCAGCGCCTTGCCCCGGATCTGCCCGTGCATGTCGGGGATGCCGAGGAGCACGAACTCGGCGTCGTCCGGCACGCGGGCGGGCGCGGCCGGCTGGACGATCGCGGAGGTCTCGGCCTCGGTCAAACGAGCAACTCCTTCACGCGATCCTCCACGTCGGAGATCGCAGAGGCGAAGCGCTCGAGCATCGCCTCCAGATCGTCGTCGGTGGCGTTGTAGGCAGGCGAGAGCAGCGTCTGCTCGCCGGTGAAGCCGTCCGGGGTGGAGTGAGACGAGGTGACCAGCACGCCGTGGTCGAAGGCGGTCTGGTCGACCATCTCGGCGGCATCGATCTCGATCGGCAGCGGTGAGGCGCCGTCGCGCGGGTCCACGAGCTCGACGCCGAGGAGGAAGCCGCGCCCGCGGACCTCGCCGACGATCTCCGAGCCGGCGAGCGCCTGCTCGAGCTCGTCGCGAAGCGAGGGCCCGCGCTCGCGCACGCGCTCCACCAGGAGGTTCGCCTGGAGGTGTTCGAGCACCGCCAGACCGACCGCGCACGGCAGAGGCGCGCCGTCCCAGGTGTGGCCGAGGTCGAACAGCCGCGATCCCTGCTCGATCGCCTCGTACACGTGCTGCTTGCAGAAGGCCGCCGCGAGCGGCACGTAGCCGGCTCCCATGCCCTTCCCCGCGCTGAATATGTCGGGCTCGATCGGGAGGTCGTGCGACGCGAACCACGCGCCCGTGCGCCCCATCCCGGCCACGATCTCGTCGAACACGATCAGGAAGCCGTGCCGTTGCGCACGCTCGGCGAGGCCCACCCAGAACGCCTCGGGCGGTGTGTAGGCCGGGAGCGCGGCGCCCGACACGGGCTCGCACATGAAGGCCGCGATCGTCTCGGGCCCCGCCTCCTCGATGGCCTCGTCGAGCGCGGCCAGCGACGCCTCGCCGGTGGGGTCGCGCCGCGACGTTGCGGGCGGGATGTGCACGTGCCCGGGCAGGTACTCGGCGTAGTGGCCGTGTATCGAGGGCCGGCCGGTGAGGGCGAGCGCGCCCATGGTCGCGCCGTGGTAGGACTGCGCCGGCGAGATCACCCGCCAGCGCTCCTCGTCGCCGCGCTCCACGTGGTACTGGCGCGCGAGGCGAAGGGCTGTCTCGTTCGCCTCGGAGCCTCCCGACACGAAGCGCACGCGCGCCATCTCGGGCGCGGCCACCTCGAGCAGCCGGTCGGCGTACTCCTGCTCGCGGTCGTTGGTGAAGTGGTGGTTGTAGACGTAGGAGATGCGCTCCGCCTGCGCCGCCGCGGCGTCGACGATCTCGTCCACGCCGTGCCCCAGGCAGGCCACCATCGCGCCGCCGGAGCAGGCGTCGAGGATCTCGCGCCCGTCGACCGTGTAGAGGCGCACACCCTCGCCGCGATCCACGTTCGGGTACGCGAGGTCGAGCAGGCGGGGGAAGACGTTCGTCTCCTCGGATCGGATCTCGGCGCGCAAGCGGGTGCCCTCCTGGTGGTTCAGTTCGGTGTCAAGGTGCCGGACGCCTCCTGATAGCGGCGAGAAGCGCGCGGACTCCCCGCTCGCTGTTGGCCACGTGGAGGTCCATCGCCTTCTCCGCGGCCGCAGCGTCGCGGGCGTCGATCGCGTCCACGATCGCCTCGTGCTCGCCCGAGAGCCGCCGGTGCCAGGTGTCGGATTCCGGCAGGAAGCTGATCGCGTCGTTCAGCTTCAGGCGGATCTCCTCGATCGCCTCCGCCATGAAGCGGTTGCGCGTGGACCGCGCGATCGCCAGATGCAGCTCGGTGTCGTGGCGCATGTACTCGGGCTCGCTGTCCGAGCGCGTCATCGAATCGATCGCCCGCCGCATCGCGGTCACGTCGGCGCGCCGCCGGGTCTGCGCAGCCACGCCGCTCACGGCGGGCTCGAGCATGCGCCGGTACACGAGCAGCTCGTCGAGCTCGTGGCGGCGGCGGAGCAGCCGGCCCACCATCTCGTCCATCACCACGGAGTCCTCGTCGGGGGCCGACACGAACGTGCCGCCCTTGCGGCCGCGCTTCGCCTCGACGAGGTGGTCGGCCTCGAGCAGGCGCAGCGCGTGCTGGATCGTCGGGCGCCCCACCCCGAACATCGTCGCGAGCTCGCGCTCCGACGGCAGCGACTCGCCCGGCCGGATCAGGCGAAGCGCGATGTGGCGGCGGATCTGCTCGGCCACGTACTCGTGGGCGCGGAGCGGCTGGATCGGGTCGAACTGCACCGCCGGCGAGCCGTTCGCGGCTCGCCGCGCGCCCCGTGCGACGCGCGTGTCAACGGCCACCGGCGACCTCCTCGGCCCTTCCTCCAGCGATGCGGTCGATGAAGCGGTCGAACAGGCGCCAAGCCGTCTTGCGGGTGTCGGCCGCGCGCTCCCTGGTCTCGGCGAGCAGCCGGTCGGGGTCCACCCCGTCGGCGTCGAGCTCGTGCCGGTATACGCGCACCCAGGAGTCCATGATCTCCGGAGTCACCTCCGGGTGGAACTGCACGCCCAGGCTGCGTCCGATCCTGTAGGCCTGCGACCCGAGTGGGGTGTCGGCGATCTCCTCGGCGCCCGGCGGCGGCTCGAACACGTCGAAGTGCCACTGGAACCACGGCCCCTCCGGTACGAGCTCAGGGTCCTTCGAGTTCACCGGCAGCCAGCCGATCTCGGACTCGTCCGAGCGCCACACGCGACCGCCGAGCGTGCGCGCCAAGAGCTGCCCGCCGAAGCAGATCCCGAGGATCGGCACGTCGCGCTCGGTCGCCTCGCTCATGAGGTCCATCTCACGCTTCAGCCACGGCAGCGAGTCGTCGTAGGCCGGGAACTCGGACCCGAGCGAGACGATCATCCCGTAGTCGCGCGGCTCGATCTCGCGCTGCTCGACGTCGATCCGGTAGATATCGAGATGCGCATCGCGCTCCTCGAGCCACTGATACACGAGGCCGCCGGGCGTGGCTCGCTCGTGCTCGATCACGAGCGCACGCAGGCGATCGCCGCCGCTCACTGCGCGTCCCCCGCCGGCACCGGCTGCGGAGGGCTCTTCGTGCCCGCGAGCTCCTTCTCGACCTGCTTCGCCACGTCGTGCACCACCTCCGCGAATCGCGACACCATCTGGTCGAGCTCCTCGTCGCTCGTCACGAACGGCGGCGCGAACAGGCTCTGGTCGCCCGCCATGCCGTCGCCGGTCGGCTGCGTCGAGAGGATCACGAGACCCCGCTCGAGAGCCACGTCGTCGATGCGGCCCGCCACGCCGAGGTCGCGCGGCAGGAACGACTGGCCGTCGCGCGGATCCACGTACTCCACGCCGAGCAGGTAGCCGCGGCCGCGCACCTCTCGCACCATGTCCACGTCGCGAAGCGCGTCCTCGAGCTGCCGGCGCAGCTTCGGCCCGCGCTCGCTCACTCGTGTGACCCAGCCCTCGCGCGAGAGGATCTCGATCACCTGCGTGCCGACCGCGCACGGAAGGGGCGCGCCGTCCCAGGTGTGGCCGAGCGTGAGCCTGCGCGAGCCGTTCGCGATCGCCTCGTACACGTGCTCCTGGCAGATGGCCGCGCCGATCGCCACGTAACCCGCGCCGAGTCCCTTCGCCGTGGCGATGATGTCCGGCTTGATCGGGAAGTCGCTCGCGGCGAACCACTTGCCGGTGCGGCCCACGCCGGTGACGATCTCGTCGAAGCACACGAGGAACCCGTACTCGCGGCGGCGCGCGTCGAGTCCCTCCCAGAAGCGGTCGGGCGGTGTGTACGCCGGAAGTGCGGCCGCGGTGATCGCCTCGGAGTAGAACGCCGAGACGGTCTCGGGCCCAGCCTCCTCCAGCGCCCGGTCGAGTGCCTCGAGCGCCTGCTCGCCGGTGGGGTCGAAGCGCCAGGTGGCGGGCGGTATGTGCAGGTGGCTGCTGAGGTACGGGCCGAACGGGCCCCAGAGCCCCGGCCGGCCGGTGAGCGCCAGCGTGGCCATGGTGGGGCCGTGGTAGGACTGCGCCGGGGAGATCACGCGCCAGCGCCCGGACTCGCCGCGCTCCACGTGGTAGCTGCGCGCCATGCGCATAGCCATCTCGTTCGCCTCGGCGCCACCGGTCACGAAGCGCGCGCGCGTGAAACCGTCCGGGGCGACCGATGTGAGCTCGTGGGCGAGCCGCTCCTGAGCCG
>JBJMLG010000061.1:0-8714 GCA_045805385.1 Thermoleophilaceae bacterium | reverse complement strand
GTCTTCCTCTTCGACGCGCTCACCTTCCTTGCCTCGGCGTGGCTCATCGCGTCGGTCCGGCGCGGCTTCTCCGGCCCGCTCCGGGGCCAGCAGGCCTCGGCGTCGGTGGAAGCGGACGCGGTCTCGCCGCACCACGACGAGCGGAGGGGCATCCGGTTCGTGCTGTCTCAGCCCTCGCTGAAGCTCGTGCTGGCGTCGGCCTGTATCTCGACGTTCGCAACCGCCTTCTCGATGACGGCCGAGGTCCCGCTCGTTTTCGAGTTGCACGTGGGAGCGATCGGGCTCGGCGCGCTGACAGCGTGCTGGGGCGCGGGCATGGTGGCCGGGTCCTGGTGCGCGGGCCGTGTGCTGCACCGCGGCAATGAGGCGACCGGCGTGCTCGCGGGCCGGGTGGCGATGGCGGCCGGCGTGGGCCTTGTCGCGCTCGCCCCCTCGCTCAGCCCGATGCTCGTCTGCTACCTGCTCGGCGGCCTCGGCGGAGGCTTCATGGGGGTGGCCGCGCAATCGATCATCATGCGCAACGTGCCCGACGAGCTGCGCGCGAGCGCACTCGGCGCGATCGACTCCTGCCGTAACACGGCGTTCGGGCTCGGCATCGTGGGGGCAGGAGCGCTCGTCGGCCTGGTGGGCGCTCGCCCGGTGTACGCCGCGGTCGGGCTGGCGATGGCCATCGGCACGCTGCCCGTGATCTCGCTGGTGATGCGTCTTGGCGGCCCGCGCGCCCTGCGAGCTCCCGCACCCGCAATGTCCTAGCCGATAGGTTGGGCGCCATGCCCGACCTGCCCCTCACCGGTGGCTGCATGTGCGGGGCCGTGCGCTACGAGGTGAGCGCGGCGCTCGAGTCGGCCGGCTACTGCCACTGCAAGCGCTGCCAGCGCCGCACGGGCGCCGCCGCGTCGCCTCAGGCGCGCGTGGCGCCCGGCTCGTTCCGGATCGTGCGGGGCGAGGAGCTGGTGCGGGCGTGGCGCCCGCCCGAGGGCTTCGAGAAGGCGTTCTGCTCGGAGTGCGGCTCCGCGCTGTTCAGCCGCCATCGCGACGACCCGACGGTGATCAGCGTTCGGCTCGGGACATTCGACGGCGATCCGGGCATCCGGCCGTCCACGCGCCAGTTTCTCTCGAGCGCAGCGGAATGGGAGCCGATCCCAGACGACGGCATCCCGCGCTACGACGAGCGGCGCCCGGCCTGACGCGCTTCGCGCAGGGCGACCTCGAGGGCGACCACACCGGCGTGACCTACCACGGGCTGGTGGGTCGACTGACGCGTCGGTAGCGACTAGGAGGGCGCGGCGTAGATCTGCCCTCCGTGCTCGATCACCGTCCGCGGGGCGAGGCCCTGGGGCGGCGGCCCACCGGTCACGGCGCCGGTCCGGCGATCGTAGGTGCCGCCGTGGCACGGGCAGACGATCTGGCCGCCCTGGTAGGTCACCGTGCAGCCCGCGTGCGTGCAGACGGCGCTGAACGCCTTGAGGCCGCCGCCGGGCTCGCGGATCACGATGTCCGGGTTGCCGTCGCCGGGGTCGTGGTAGGTGGCAGACTTCCCGGGCGGTATCTGGCTCGACGATCCGAGGCGCACCGCTCCCTGCGGCAGGCGGGAACGCGCGGCGCGCTTGCCGCGGCGGTGCGTCGCGGCGTGCCCGGCGTGCGGCTCGGCGCCCGCTCCCGCGCCGAGAGCAGTGGTGCTCGCGGCGGCCCGGTAGTTGCCCTTCGCGAGCGTCGCGAGACCGGCGATGCCGAGGGTCGCGGCGCCCACGCCGCCGAGCGCGCGCGTCAGCACGTCGCGCCTCGACAGGACGTGCTGCCCGCGCGCCGGCGGCCGCAGCCGCACGCGCGGCGACCGCGCCAGCCTCTCGAGGCCGGCGTCGAGCGCCGGCTGGCCGCTCGCCCCGGTGAGCACGAACGGAAGCCAGGCGAACACGAACACGATGTCGGACCCGAGGAAGTACGGGTACGCGTGCCAGCTGTTCGTCAGGAAAAGGACCAGGTTGAGCCCGAGCCCCGCAGCGGCCGCGGCGCGTGTGAACAGCCCGGCGGTCACGAGCAGGCCCACGGCGATCTCGAGCAGCGCGACACTCACGCCCGCCAGCTTCGGCGCAGGAAGTGCGAAGGCGCGCAGCAGGAATCCCCCGGGCGTGCCGTGGGCGAAGCCGCGCAGCTGGGTGCCGATGTAGGTGGGAGCGCCGGGGTGCAGGAAGCCCGGGTCGTTCAGCTTCTGCACCCCGGCGTACACGAACGTGATCCCCAGGAACAGGCGCAGCGGCAAGAGCGCCGCGCCTGGGGCCAGAACCCTGGGAGCTCTCACGTTCATGCCGTCTGCATCTGGCGAGCGAGCCCGCGCTCAGCCGGGGCAGCGCCCACGCTGAGGTCGCGGGTCTTGGCGAATGCGGTGAGCGACACAGCAACCACGCCGCCCTCCACGAACAGGCTGGCGAGACCGAGCGGCTCCTTCCAGTTGCCGATGTCGCCAGTCGCGTTCGGCAGCCCGGTGGTGCGGCTCAGTACGTACCCGGCCAGCGCGCCGCCCGCCAGGGCAGCCGCCGCAAGGAAGCTCACGCGCGAGCGCGTGAACAGCACGAGTCCGGCAACCGCGATGCAGCCCACGATCAACGCGATGTACATCCAGAACAGGTAGCGGGTCTCCGAGTACTTGCCGATCGAGTCGAGCAGGTGGATGACGCCGATCGCGGCAAGGCCGACCGCGACCGTCGCCCGCGAGGCGATGTCGTGCACCAACCGGTGCAGCGCGTGGAGTTCCTCTTGGTGTCGGTTCATGGCCGAGAGGGTCGTCACGCCGAGTCACTCGAACGCCATCCGCAGGTAACGCTTCGGTAAAGGTGCGTGAGGATTTACGGAACGTTGAGGCGCTCGCCGGCCTAGGCGCGGTTTCGGCTCATACGATGCGCGGGTGGCCCGCCTCCTGCTCGCCGAGGACGACGCCGGGATCCGCGTGCCGCTGGCGCGTGCCCTGAAGCGCGAGGGCTACGAGGTCGACGAGACCGAGGACGGCGACGAGGCGGCTCGGCTGGCGATCCAGGGCGAATACGCGCTGCTGGTGCTCGACATCGGCCTGCCCGGGCTCAGCGGCCTCGAGGTCTGCCGCCGCGCGCGCCGCGACCAGCCCTCGCTGCCGATCCTGCTGCTCACCGCGCAAGATGGAGAGCTCGACACGGTTGCCGGCCTCGACGCGGGCGCGGACGACTACGTGACGAAGCCGTTCCGCCTCGCCGAGCTGCTCGCCCGCGTACGCGCTCAGGTGAGGCGATCCGAGCCAGACGTGATCCGCGCCGCCGACGTGTCCATCGAGCCGAGCGCCCGCAGGGCCTGGATCGGCGACGGGGAGCTCGAACTGACGCCCAAGGAATTCGACCTGCTCCTGCTGCTCGTGCGCAACGCGGGCCAGGTGGTCCTGCGCGACCGCATCATGGAAGAGGTCTGGGACGAGAACTGGTTCGGGAGCACGAAGACGCTCGACATGCACGTGTCCTCGCTCAGGCGCAAGCTGGGCGACGATGCGTCCTCGCCCGAGCGGATCACCACTGTGAGGAGCGTCGGCCTCAGGTTCGAGCCCTGAGGCGATGCGCCGGCGACTCGTCAGCTCAACCGCGGTGATCGCGCTCGCGTCGGTGTTCGTGCTCGGCGTCCCGCTCGGCCTCGTCGAGTCCGCGCGGGTCAGGTCGGACGCGGCCGGCCGGCTGGAACGCGAGGCCGACGCGGTGGCAGGCGCGATCGACGATCGCCTGGAGGCCGGGCAAGCGCTCGTCCCAGCCCAGTTGAGCCGCTACGTCAAGTCGGGGCACCGCGTGCAGATCACGACGCGTGACGGCGCCCGTCTCGGCGTCGGCTCGCCGATCCGGGGCGGCGTCACGCGCGCTCGCGCCGGCACGTCGCGCGGGGCTGTCGTGGTCGCCGAGGCGCCCACATCCGAAGCGCGCGCCAGGGTCACCCGGGCGTGGCTGCTGATCGCATCGCTGGCCGTCGGCGGCGTCGCGGCGGCGATCGGCCTGGCGTTCGTACAGGCGCGCCGCCTGGCGCAGCCGCTCGAGTCGCTCGCGCACAGCTCGGCCCGGCTCGGCGCCGGCGACTTCTCCATGAGGGCGGGCCGCTTCTCGATTCCGGAGGTGGATGCGCTCGCGCGCGTGCTCGACGGGAGTGCGGAGCGGATCGCGCGCCTGGTCGCCCGCGAGCGCGAGTTCTCGGCAAACGTCTCCCACCAGCTCCGGACGCCGATCACGGCCCTGCGCCTGCGGCTGGAGGAGCTCGGCCTGCGCACGGTCCCGGCCGAGGATCGCGCTGAGCTCGACGCCGCTCTCGCGGAGATGGATCGCCTCGAGGCGACGATCTCGGATCTGCTCGCCTATGCACGCCGCGAAAGCGCCGGGCAGGCCGTGGATCTCGACCTCGCCGAGCTGGTGCGCCAGCACGCCGCGACGTGGCGGCTCTTGTTTGCGCGCGCCGGCCGTCACCTCAATGTGCTCGCGCCCATCCCTGTGCCCGCCCGCGCATCGGCTGGGGCGATAGGGCAGGTGCTCGACGTGCTGCTCGACAACGCGCTCGCCCATGGCGGCGGGCTCACGACCATCTCCGTGGAGGTCCAGGGCGGCAGGGCGCTCGTCGCGGTCGAGGATGAGGGGCCCGGCATCGCGCCCGCGGCGGCGGTGGGCATCTTCGAGCGCGGCTCGTCCGAGTCGGGAGGGACCGGAATCGGACTGCACCTCGCACACGTGCTCGCCGCCTCTGAGGGCGGGCAGCTGCGCCTTGTCCGCGCCGCGCCGCCGCGCTTCGAGCTGCTTCTGCCGGACCGGCGCACGGCCACTGACGGGGTGGATCGTGCGGCCGGCGTCCGGGGCGCTGCAGCGCCCGTTGACCCGCTCGCTCGGCAGGAAGGGTCGCGGGCCTCCTCTACACGTCGTTCTGCCGACTCTGAGCTGCGGAGCGCGACGCCTGCAGCCTCGATAGAGTCACGCGATCTCGGGAGTCGCGCCGTGGTGGAAGGCCCGGTACGGTCACCGTAGACGGTCGCTCGCGCGGGGAGCGGTTGCCCGTGGCGAGGGACTGGACCCAGTCCTCGATCTGAGGCGGCCGCCGGCGTTCCCGGTGGGCGCACGGAGAAGGGAGGCCCCTGATGCCCTCCGGAGTTCCACAGGTGGACAAGATCGCTCGGGCGGCCCTCGCTCCGCTAGCGCGGCCGCGCATGGGGCGCAGCCTGCTCGACCTAGCGACGTCGGTCGTGCCGTACCTCGCGCTTCTCGTGTTGATGTATCTCGCGCTCGATGTGTCGACGCTCCTGACGCTCGCCCTGGCCGTGCCGGCCGGCGGGTTCCTGCTCCGGACCTACATCGTCTTCCACGACTGCGCGCATGGGTCGTTCATGCCCTCCAAGGGCGCGAACGCCATGCTCGGCCGCGTGCTCGGGTTGTTGGTCTACTCGCCGTTCCAGAGCTGGCGCCACAGCCACGCCGTTCACCACGCGACCGCGGGCGACCTCGACCGCCGCGGGATCGGGGACGTGACCACCTGGACGGTCGCCGAGTACGAGAGCCGCCCGCGCGCGAGCCGGCTCGGCTACTGGCTGTTCCGCCACCCGATCGTGATGTTCGGGCTTGGACCGCTGTGGGCGCTGGCGATTCAGCCCCGGCTGGTGTCGCGCTCGGCGCGCCCGCGTATCCGCCGCAGCGTGATCGGCACCAACCTCGTGCTCGCCGTGTTGGTCGGCGCCGCCTGCTGGTTGATCGGATGGCAGGAGTACCTGATCGTGCAGTGGCCGGCGGCGCTCATCGCGGGCACCTGCGGCGTGTGGCTGTTCTACGTCCAACACCAGTTCGAAGACACCTACTGGCAGAGCGCCGACGGCTGGAGCTACGCCGATGCTGCGCTGCGAGGCAGCTCGTACCTGAAGTTGCCGAAGGTGCTTCAGTTCTTCACCGGCAACATCGGCCTCCACCACGTCCATCACCTCAACGCGCGCGTGCCGAACTACAGCCTCCAGCGAGCGCACGATGAGCACCCGGTCTTCCACGACGTGCCGACGCTCACGCTGTGGGACGGCCTGCGCGCGGTGCGGCTCAAGCTCTGGGACGAGGAGTGCGGCCGGCTCGTCACCTTCGCCGACGCCCGCGCCGCACGAGCCCGCCGGCGTCGTGACACCGGCGGTCCTCTGACCGCCTGACCCGCGCCCGATGGCCGATCGCAGCGACCTCGAGTTCACCTACTCGCTGATCGACCGAATCTTCCGGCTGAGCCTCGGCGAGCTGGCGGACTTCAGCGGCGCGAAGTACGACGGCGACTTCTCGCTCACTCTCGAGCAGGCGCAGCGGCGCAAGCACGAGTACGTAGCAGACCGGATCGGGATCGAGCCCGGACGGCGCGTGCTCGACCTCGGCTGCGGCTGGGGGCCGCTGCTCGGCTTCGTGCGCGATCGCGGCGCCGACGGCGTCGGCGTGACTCTGTCCTCGGCACAGGCGGCGGCGTGCCGGAAGCACGGCCTCGATGTCCACCTGGTCGACGCGCGGGATGTCACGCACGCGACCTTCGGCCAGTTCGACGCGGTCGCGAGCCTCGGCGCGTTCGAGCACTTCTGCTCCCCCGAGGACCACGCGGCCGGCCGTCAGGAGCAGGTCTACCGCCAGCTGTTCAGCAACGTCGCCGGGCTGCTGCCCAAGGGGGGTCGCTTCTACCTCCAGACGATGGTCTTCGGACCCAACATGATCCCGGTCGAGGAGATCGACATCGATGCCCCGCGCGACTCTGACGCCTGGTACCTGGCACTGATGGGCCGCCAGTTCCCCGGGTCGTTTCTCCCGTTCGGCGCGGACCAGGTCGTGTCCAGCGCAGAGCCCGATTTCGCACTCGTCGAGAGCTCGAGCGGACGAGTCGACTACATCGAGACGATCCGTCAGTGGCGCCAGCGCTTCGCCGCCCCGACGCTGCGGAAGAGGCTGCTGAAGCTGAGCCTCGTCCCTCGCTGGCTCACGAGCCGCGACTTCCGCCTGGCGTTCGCCTCCGGAGTGAGCGCCAACAGCGTCTGTTTCGAGCGCGAGCTGCTCGAGCACCATCGGCTGCTCTTCGAGAAGCGCTGAGCTCGGTCAATCGCCGCCGGGGCGAGTGTGACGAAGTACGCACTGGCTGTGCGCCGAAATGCGTGGAACGCGATGTGCGCGCTCCGTAGCGTTCGAATGTGGCTCTTCGCCGCTCCCCGACGCTGGCCAAGGTGACTAACAGATGACGCTCAAGATGTACGACTCGGTGACCGTCGGCGAGATCCCGGCTGACGCGCCGGCAGTCGCCGGTTACGTGAACGGAAAGTTCGTCACGTTCCCGACGCTTCAACACAGCTTTCCGAAGGCGCAGCGGATGTCGATTGCCGTGACCGCCGCTGCTGACGCGGAATGCCTCGACATCGAAGTTGGCGATGCCCGCCCCGACCAGGCACCCGCGTGGGTGAGGCGCCAGGTCGCCCGGGGCGTCAAGCGCCCCATCGTCTACGCACAGGTGTCGCGGATGCAGTCGGTGCTTGGCGCACTCTCCGCCGCCGGCATCCAACGCGGCGACGTGCGGGTCTGGACGGCCCACTACACGTCCAAGGCGCACAGGTGCTCGTCCGCCTGCGGATTCGGCTTCAGCACCACCGCGGACGCAACCCAGTGGACGGACCAATCGCTCGGCCGCAATTTGGACGAGAGCCTTTGCAGCGACGAGTTCTTCGCCGGTGCGCGCAAGATCGAGTTCACCGACAACGAGCGCCGCGCGATCGGCCGCATCCAGAAGCTCCGCTCGAGGCCCTCGACGCCGGCACGCCGCGCGGCGATCCGCGCCTGCAAGGCGACACTGCTCGTGTTCCGCGCCAAGCTTCGCGCGGCCGCGGCCCTGACCGGCTGGGACCGCGATGACCGGCGCAGGCGCTATCAGGCCATCCTCGCCATCTACAAGGGCGAATAGCCTCGCTTCGCCCTTCACAGGCTTTTCCAAGGGTCCTCACAGGGAGGTCCGAGGGCATCACGGCATGGTGGGATCAACCAGCAACTCACGATGCAGGGGATGAACCACCATGACACTCAGGCACAGAATTTTGAGCAGGCGGAAGCTCAGCACGTCCATCGCTGCCGGCCTCGCGGCGGTGGCGATCGCGAGCGGTGGCTACGCGATCTCCAACTCGGGTTCGAGCACCAGCGCCAGCGCCAGCGCGAGCACGAGCACGGCGACGGCAGGCAAGGTCATCCCGTTCGACCGCGGGAACCCGAGCCCGGCCACAAAGGTCGGTCAGGTCCCTTCGGACTTCAGTCCCGGAGCGGGCACGATCGTCACCGGAACAGCTGCGAACAAGGCCAAGGCGGCTGCGATGGCAGCGTACCCCGGCGGCACCGTGAACCGTGTCGTGAAGCTGAGCAACGGCGAGTACAACGTCCACATGATCGGCGTCAACTGGCCGCACCATGTCTTCGTCAACACGAGCTTCAAGGTCGTCGGAGCCGAGTAGTCGTGGGTCGGAGCGCTAGGGCCAGCCGGCGCCTGGTGCGGGCGCCTGGGCGGTGAGCACCTGGCCGGTTAGGGGCCCGTCCTCCATGTTCGCGGGGCCACTCCACTGCTGCGCCACTATGAACAGCGTTCGATCGTCGGCGCCCCCGAGCATGCACGCGAAGCAGCCGCGGTCAAGCTCGATCGTCTGCAGCACCTCGCCGCCTTCGCGGACGCGCACGCACCGCTCGTTGGGGACGTCCGCG
>JBJMLG010000060.1:0-8956 GCA_045805385.1 Thermoleophilaceae bacterium | reverse complement strand
CCGTGGCTCGCCGGCGAGGCGGGCACGGTCACGCTCGGCGGGCCGGGCGCGGTGCAGGACATCGCGGGCAACTGGAACCTCGCGCCGAAGACCGTGCTGGTGTCGGCGTCGCCGGGCGACTTCACGCCCCCGCTCGTCACGAGCCTCTCGATCAAGCCGCGCACGATCTGCCTCACGAAGGCGCGCCGCTGCAAGAAGCCGGGCGCCACGGTCAGCTTCGTCACCAGCGAACCCGGGCGGCTCAGCCTGATCGTGACCCGCGGCACCAAGCGTGTGGGCGTGCGCAACTTCACGATCGACAAGGCGGGCAAGAACCAGGTGAACTTCAACGGCGTCGTGCGCTCGAAGAAGCTGCGCGCCGGCACCTACCTGATCGAGGCATCGATGGCGGACGCCGTCGGCAACGACACGACCGACCCGCCGTTCGCCACGGTGAAGGTCAAGCGCACCACGCGCTGAGCGCGCCGTTGCAGCGGGAGGGGATGCCCGGCCGGTAGGCGAAAGGTCCGGGCATGGCGGTAGCAGGCGCGGATCTGCGCGCGCAACCTTTCGAGCACCTGATGCTCGACTTCCTCGCGTACCTCGAGTTCGAGCGCGGCTTGTCGCGCAACACGCTCGAGGCCTACCGCTCCGACCTCCTGCAGTACGGCCGCTTCCTCGACAGCCGCAGCGTTGACGCGGTGAGGGCGAGCACCCGCGACGTGTCCGACTTCCTCCAGGCGCTCGCGAACGGCGACGCGACCGGAGGCGCCGGGGCGTCGCCCGCGACGGTGCACCGAAAGGCCGCCTGTCTGCGCTCGTTCTACCGGCACCTGCGCCGCGAGAATGTGCTCGACAACGACCCGACGGCCAGCCTCACGGCGCCGCGCCGCGGCCATAAGCTGCCGAACGTGCTCACGCGCGGGGAGGTCGCGCACCTGCTCGAGCAGCCGAAGGGCACCGAGCCCGCCGCGCTGCGCGACCGCGCGCTGCTCGAGCTGATGTACGCGTGCGGCCTGCGCGCCTCAGAGGCGATCGGCCTCGAGGTGCGCGACGTGGACGTGGAGGCCGAGATTCTGCGCGCGCGGGGGAAGGGCTCGAAGGAGCGCGTGGTGCCCATCGGCCGCAAGGCCATCGACTCGCTGCGCATCTACATGGAGCGCGGTCGCCCGCAGCTCGTGAACGGCACGCCGGAGCCCCACCTGTTCGTGAACTTCCGCGGCGGGCAGCTCACGCGTCAGGGCCTCTACAAGATCGTGCGCCGCCACGCGCTGAGCGCCGGGCTGGCCGACCGCATGAGCCCGCACACGCTGCGCCACACCTTCGCGACGCACCTGCTCGCGGGCGGCTGCGACCTGCGCTCGGTCCAGGAAATGCTCGGCCACGCCGACGTGAGCACGACCCAGGTGTACACGCACCTCTCGAGCGAGCGCCTGAAGGACGTCTACTTCAAGGCCCACCCGCGCGCCACGACCTGAGCCGGGGCTGCTAGAACGCGGCCGGTGATTGGAGGGAGGAGGGCGTTCGTCGTCGTCCTCGATGCGTGCGGCTGCGGCGCCCTGCCGGATGCCGCCCAATACGGCGACGAGGGGACGAACACACTTGCGCACCTGGCCGAGGCGGCCGGGGGCCTGCGCCTGCCCACGCTCGAGCGGCTCGGCCTGGGCAACATCCTGCCGCTGCGCGGGGTCGCGCCCGTGGAGCGGCCCGTGGTGCACGGACGCCTCCACCACCTGGGACCCGGAAAGGACTCGACCGCCGGTCATTGGGAGCTGATGGGGGTGTCCGCCCCGCGCGCGCCGGTCTATCCGGACGGGTTCCCGCCCGACCTGATCGAGCGGTTCGAGCGCGCTACCGGTCGCGGCGTGATCGGCAACGCGGCGCGTGAGGGGCTGCGCGCGATCGACGAGTTCGGCGAGGAGCACCTGCGCACCGGCAAGCTGATCGTGTACACGTCGCAGGACTCGGTGTTCCAGGTCGCCGCGCACGTGGACGTGGTGCCGGAGCACGAGCTGTACGGGCACTGCGCGTGCGCGCGCGAACTGCTAACGGGCGAGCACGCGGTGGGCCGGGTGATCGCGCGGCCCTTCCACGGGGAGCCGGGCGCGTTCCGGCGCACGCCGGGCCGGCGAGACCTGTCGCTCGAGCCGACGGGCCCGACGTACCTCGACGAGCTTCGCGAGGCCGGGCTGCCGGTGCACTCCGTGGGCAAGGCGGGCGACATGTTCGCCGGGAGGGGGATCGACGAGCAGCATCCCGCGTCCGACAATCCGTCCGCGATCGCCGTGATCTCCCGGCTGATCGGCGAGCTCGACTCGGGGCTCGTGTTCGCCAACCTGATCGACACCGACCAGGTGTACGGCCACCGCAAGGACGTGGAGGGGTTCCACTCCTCGCTGCAGGCGACCGATGCGGCCGTCGAGTCGTGGCTGTCGGCGATGCGCGACGGCGACATGCTGGTGCTCACGGCCGACCACGGCTGCGACCCGCTCCATCCGGGCACCGACCACACGCGTGAGCACGCGCCGCTGCTCGCCGGCTTCGGCGGCGGCGACGGGCGGCGCGTGGAAGGCCCGCTCGCCGACGTTGGCGCAAGTGCGCTCGCGTGGCTCACCGGCCGCCGCTCGGAGCGGCTGCCGGGCGAGCCGTTCGTCTAGTTGCGGCGGCGTTCCGAGGGGGTTAGCGTCGGCCCAACGACCGGAGGAGGCCGCATGAACGCACGCATGGGTCGCATCTCGTTCTCGCCCGACAAGGCGGATGACGTGAAGCGGCACGTTGAGGACAACGTGGTTCCGGCATACGAAGGGGCCGACGGCTACAAGGGCTTCACGCTCTTGCTCGACAGCTCCAGCGGGGTAGCCATCGGCATCTCGTTCTGGGAGAACGAGGACGCGATGCGCGCGACCGACGACATCGGCAATCAGGCGCGGACCGGCTCCGCCGAAGCGGGGTCCGGCAGCGATCAGGGCGCCGAGTACTACGAGGTGGCCACCGACACCATGGCCTGAGCACTACCCGCCGGTATCGGCGTTCGGCCCGGGTGGAGGCGGTGTCGAGGCCGGGCCGTGCACCGACTGCCAGACGATCTTGTCGAGCAGCTGCTGGGAGATCTGGTCCGGCACGGTGACATCGTCCCGCGTCCCCTCGAGCGCCGCGGGCGAGGTCGGATGCGCGGAGTTCTCCTCGAGCAGGTTGTAGCTGGGCGCCACCGCGCTGAACGGCTCGCCGTTCAGGGGTCGCGACGTGAACGCGTCGTACATGGGCAGGGCCGATGCGTCGTTCAGATTCAGCGGCCGCAGCCCGAGGATCAGCTCGATCGAGCGGATCGCGGAGAGGAAGTCGTAGGAGGTGTCGATCACCGCGCCGCGCTTGGCGTACGGGCTGATCACGAAAGCCGGGATGCGGTGCGCGTCCTGATGGTCCATCCCGTCCTGAGAGTCGTCCTCGACCACGAATATCGCGGAGTGGTGCCAGTAGGGCGAGTGCGAGATGAGGTCCACCACCTGCCCGAGCGCCCGGTCGTTGTCCGCCACCATGGCCCGCGGGGTGTGGTGGCCGGGGGAGGCACCGTTCGTGTGGTCGTTGGGGAGGGTCATGTACACGAGCTGCGGCAGCGTGTTGGTCTGCTGCCAGCGCGTGAAGCGGGTCTTGAAGCAGTCGAAGCGAGACAGAGAAGGCTCGGGCGCCCCGGCAGGCTTCGACGAGTCGTAGAGCCGGATCGGGATGTGCGCCGCGCCCGTGATCTCGTCCGCACCGATGAACGGGTCGTAGCAGCCGCCCGGCGTGAGGGCGCCGAGGTCGGACTTCGAGTAGCGCATCGCCACGCCCGCAGTGTCGGCGGCATCGCGGTCGCGGTCCGGCAGCGGGGCGAGATGCGCGACGCCCTCGCCCAGGTTCATCCAGCTCACGCCCTGCTTCTCGGCCTGGTCGAAGATGAAGCCGTTCTGCGGAAACGCGATCTGGAAGAACCAGGCGTCGCCCGGGTACTGCCGCCCTGCGTAGTTCTGGCGCCAGGTGCGGTGCACGTAGTCGGAGTTGTCGGCGGCCGCCGTCCAGTAGTGGCCGTCGATCGAAGCCTCGGAATCCGCGTAGAAGCGATCGAGCAGCGGAAAGCGGCCGGCCAGAGCGTGCGCGTTCGGAGTCACGCTGTTGCCGAAGATCGCGTAGCGGGGATCGCCGTCCCCGCGCGGTGCGTCGCCCAGCACCTGGTCGTAGGTGCGGTTCTCGCGCACGACGTAGAACACGTGCTTGATCGGCCCGCCGGGCCGGAGTGGAGTGGCCGCCGGGGCGCTCTCCGCGTCGAACGGGCGCAGCTGAGCCGTCGCCGTGCGCGTGAGCTTTCGAAGCTCCGTGCTGGTGGGCACTGCGGCAATGCCGGCGTACCCGGTCACGAGGCCCTTCGTGCTCCAGCGCGTCGGGATGTCGAAGTACTGGCTCGTGAACGGCGGTCCCGGGTTCGGGCCCAGGCCGAAGCCCTTCGCCGCCGTCCACAGCAGCGTGCCGCCTGTCACCGACACGTCCGTCGGGCGGTCGGCCGTCGGGATACGGCCGAGCAGGGCGCCAGGATCTCCGTCGGCGTTCAGCCCGTACACCGAGATCTCGTCGGCCGCGGCGTGCGCCACGAGCAGGCGGGTGCCGTCGGAGGTCAGCGCCGCCGACGTCGGCGCCCCGCCCGCTCCCTCAGGCAGCTTGACGCTCAGCCGGCTCACGAGCGACAGAGTGTCGGTGTCGATCACCGCCACGGCGTCGTCGTTCGTGAGCGGCACGTACGCGCGCGGGCGCTTCGCGTCGAGGGTGATCGCCTCCGGGTGGGACAGATGTGGGCCCGCCGCTATGTCCTTCACCTTCGTCGCGGTGCGAAGGTCGATCACCGAAACCGTGCCTGGCCCTCGGTTGGTCACGAGCCCGGTGTGGCCGTCCCGCAGGATGGCGGCGCCGAACGGGTGGCTTCCGGTCTGGACGTATCGCACGGCCCGCGTACTGGTGTCGATCACGGCAGCACGATCCGCAAGGCCGAGCGCCACGAGCAGCGTGCCGCCGTCCGGCGAGACGGCGAGCCGTTCAGGCCATGAGCGGCGCGCGGGCGGAGCCGCCGGCGGGAAGTTGTCGAGCGGCGGGGAATCGCTCGAGGGCGGCACCGGGATGAGCCCGGCGGCGGTCGCCTTCCCGTCATCGGGCGACCAGTGGAAGACATGGACCACGTCTCCGGCACGGCCGGGCGTGCCATCCGGCATGCGCACCTCGGAGTTGTCGGTATCGGGCTCGCCGGAGACGTATGCGAGGTGGTGCACGCCGTCGAGCGCAACGCCGCCGCTCGCGCCCGGCAGCTGAATCACCTGCACGACCTGGCGGCTCGCCACGTCGACAATCCGGACGTCGTTGCCGCTCCAGCCCGCGGAGACCGTCCAGTAGAAGCGGCCGTCCGGCGTCACCGCCGCTCCGCCCGGGAAGTTGCCGAGCTGGACGAGATCGCCGTAGGGCTCGAGCTTGTGCAGCGTCGCGGTGATGCGGTCACGGGTGCCGACCTCGTCCGCAGCCGCGGTCGCCGTCATTGCGACGAGCACGCACGCGAACGCGACAGCGCCCTGCACCCAAGTTGCACGCCCCCCGGCCCGCACGGCCGGGGATTATGCCGCCACGGGAGCCGCCGGTGTTGCACTTCTGTGAACGGCGCCTTGCCTAGGGAGGCGGCTGCTGCAGCGAGAGGACGTTGCCGTCCGGGTCTTCGAACCATGCGATGCGGCTCCCGCCGGGCGCGGTCCAGATGCCCGCGTCGTCCTGCTCCATGCCCTGGAAGCGCTTGAGCCAGATGCCCTTCGACGCGAGATCGCGCGCGGCGGCGGCTATGTCCGGCACCGTCCAGCCGAGCACGGTGTACGGAGCGCTCACCGGCTGGTCGACCCGCGTGACGCGGAGCATCGTGCCGTTCGCGTCGTACACGTTCGCGAACCCGCTCGACTCGACGAGCTCCAAGCCGAGCACGCCGCCGTAGAACCTCTCGGAGCGGTCGAGATCGGCGGACGGGACGAAGGCCACGAGAGCCGCGGAGCCGAGCACCCGGCCAGCCTATCGACGCCCGGCTAGCCTCAATTCAATGCCTGAGCTCCCCGAGGTAGAGACGATCCGCCGTCAGCTTGCTGCCCGTGTGGAGGGCCGCGTGCTCGAGCGTCTCGAGGTGCTCGATCCGCGCTGGTGTGAACCGGCGCCTCCGGAGGCGCTCGCCGACGCCGTGCACGGCCGGCGCGTCGAGCGGCTCGACCGACGCGGCAAGTACCTGATCGTGTCGCTCGAGGACGAAGTGCACCTCGTCATGCATTTGCGCATGACTGGGAATCTCTTCGTTGTTCCGGAGGAGGACGACGCGCCGGACCGCCCGCACCTGCGCGCGCGGCTGGTGCTCGACTCCAGCGACCGGGTCCTGTTCGTCGACGTCCGCCGCTTCGGCACCGGGATCGTGTTGCTGGGCGACGACGCGCTCGAGGAGTACTTCTCCGCGCGCCTCGGGGTCGAGCCGCTTGGCGAGGATTTCACGCCCGAGGCGCTGCGTGCCCAGGCGAAGGGACGCAAGGCGCCGGTGAAGGCATTCCTGCTGTCGCAGGAGCGGGTGGCCGGTGTGGGCAACATCTACGCGGACGAGGCTCTGTGGCGCGCGAAGATCCACCCGCTGCGCCCGGTCGGCACGCTCACCCGGCCGCAGATCGAAGAGCTTCGCGACGCGGTCGTTGCCTCGCTCGAGGCGGGAATTGACGCCAAAGGCGCGAGCTTCGACGACTTCCGCCACGTGGACGGCGCCTACGGCAGCTTCCAGGACCGCTTCCTAGTGCACCAGCGGGAGGGCGAGCCCTGCCCGCGCTGCGGCAGCACCATCAAGAAGATGCGCGCCGCGGGACGGGGCACCTACGTCTGCGAGACGTGCCAGCGCAAGCCGCGGATCCGCCGGTGAACCTGAAGCGACGGGCGCAGGGCTAGGCGGCGACCAGGCGGTCGAGCACGCCGTCGCGGTCCGCTTCGACCAGCTCGCGGAACCCGCCGATCGGGCGCTCACCCACGAGGATCTGCGGGAACGTCATCTGGCCCGTGCGCTGCACCAGGTCCGCGCGCCCCTCAGGGGACTTCGCGAGGTTCACTTCCTCGTAGACGATCCCCCGCGCTTCGAGCAGCGCTTTCGCCTGGCGACAGAATCCGCACGGTTCAGTGGTGTAAACCGTTACGCGTCCGTTGTCCGCCACTGGTGATTCAGTGTAGAGATGCCCGGCTTGTTCAAGACAGAGGTAGTGGTGCTGCGCTCCTTCCGATATGGAGAGGCAGATCGCATCCTGCACCTGTACAGCCGGGAGCGCGGCCGGATCGCCGCGATGGCGAAGGGCGTGAGGCGCGTGAAGTCTCGCTTCGGAGGCAGGCTCGAGCCGCTCGTCCGGGTGGAGCTGATCTGCCACCAGGGCCGCGGCGAGCTCTCCACGATCACGAGCGCCTCCACGATCCACCCGCACGCCCGGCTGCGCGAGCAGGCCGAACCGATGAAGCGCGCGGGACAGGCGTGCGAGGCGGTCCTGCGGCTGTTCGACTCCGAGGAGCCGAACGCGCCGGCCTACAACCTGCTCTGCCACGAGCTCGCGCTGCTCGACGCGGATCCCGCGGCGGCCACGCGCGCCCAGGCGCTCGCCTTCAGGCTGAAGCTGCTGCTCGCCGCCGGCTTCGTGCCCGAGCTGGCCGCCTGTGCCTCCTGCGGTGAGCGCGAGCACCTCGGCGCCTTCTCGGCGAGCGCGGGCGGCGTGGTGTGCGCGGGCTGCGAGGCGGGCTCCTTCCAGCTCGACGAGAGCGCCCACAGCTTCCTCGTGGACGCGCTCGCCCGCTCGCTGTCCGACACCCCGGAGGCGCCGGAGACAGCGCTCAGGCAGGCGGACCGCGCTATCACCGAGACCCTCGAGCATCACGCGCACGTCAGGCTCGCTCGGGTAGCGTAGGCCCGTGCTCGAGGCCCCATCGGTGGAGCGCGTCTCCGAGGCGGACGTGACCCGTCTGGCCACCGTGCTCGCGCGCTCGTTCCTCGACGACCCGGTCAGCTGCTGGGCATTCGATCGCGAGCCCAGGCGGTTTGCGAAGCTCGAGCGGTTCTTCGAGCTGCGGCTGCGCACGCTGATCCCGCAGGACGTGTGCTTCACCACGCCCGAGCGGGAGGGCGCCGCGCTCTGGGCCCTTCCGGGCAGGTGGGTCGTGCCCATCGGCGAGACCCTCAGGCTGATGGGGAATGTCGGTCCGCGGCGGTTACCGCTCGTGGGCCGGGGGCTCGCGACAGTGGAGCGCCGCCACCCCAAGGGCAGGCACTTCTACCTGGCCGTGCTCGGCACCGACCCCGACCATCAGGGCCGCGGGGTGGGCTCGGCGCTGCTGCGCCCCGTCCTCGACATGTGCGACAGCGAGGGGATTCCGGCCTATCTGGAGACAGGTAAGGAGCGCAACCTCTCGTTCTACGGCCGCCACGGCTTCGAGGTGACGGAGCGGCTGGAGCTGCCGAACGGGCCACCCATCTGGCTGATGTGGCGGGATCCGGGGTAGACCCTCTTTACAATCACGCGCCGCCTATGACCACCACCGCACAAGCCACCAAATGGGTCTACGAGTTCTCCGAGGGCTCGATGGACATGCGCGACCTGCTCGGGGGCAAGGGCGCGAACGTGGCCGAGATGACCCGGATCCTGGGAGCGGATCGAGTACCCGCGGGCTTCACGATCACCACCGAGGCCTGCGTCGCCTACATGAACGCCGGCCGCCAGGAGCCCGAGGGGCTCGAGCAGCAGGTCGCCGAGGCCCTCAGCCATCTGGAGGAGCACACCGGAAAGCGGCTCGGCGACTCGGACGATCCGCTGCTCGTGTCGGTGCGCTCGGGCGCGCGGGTATCGATGCCGGGGATGATGGACACGGTGCTCAATCTCGGCCTCAATGACCGGACGGTCGAAGGGCTGGCGCGCCGCTCGGG
>JBJMLG010000059.1:0-7970 GCA_045805385.1 Thermoleophilaceae bacterium | reverse complement strand
GAGCCGCTCGGCGCCCGCGGTGTCGAGCACGCTGCTCCCGATCACGGCGTCCCTGCTCGCGGCGCTGTTCGCGCTCTCGCTCCTGCGATCGTTCCGCCGCCGCCCGGCCGGGCAGAAGCTCCTCTGGGCCACAGGCTTTGGGCTGTTCGCCATCGCCACCGCCAGCGAGGCGATCGCGCAGGGCTCGGGCTGGACCACGGGCCTCTTCCGCGCCTACTACCTGTGCGGCGGAGTGCTCACCGTGGCGTGGCTTGGCGCCGGATCCGCCTGGCTGCAGCTTCGACCGCGCGCGCGTGACGCACTGCTGGGCGGGCTCATGATCGCCACGCTGGCCGCATCCGTCGCGGTGGCGCTGGCGCCCGTGCATGCGGGCGCCCTCGCACACGCGCCGAGCGGCGGGCCGCCGGCCGACAGCGCGCTCGCGGGCCGCGCCTACCTCTGGGCGATCGCACTCAACTCGGTGGGCACCGTGTTCCTTCTCGGCGGTGCGCTCTACTCGATCGCACGAAGGCGGCGTGTACGCGCGAATCTGTGGATCGCCGGGGGCGCGCTGGTGCTCGCGCTGTCCACGAGCATGACGCGGGCGGGGGAGTACTCGTTCGTCTATCTCGGCGAGCTGGTGGGGATCGCCCTGATGTTCGCCGGCTTCAACCTCACCGGGTCCAAGAAGGCGGCTCCGCGCCAGCCTGCCCCGGCGCCCGCGCCCGGGAAGCCCGCGGTGGTGTCGTGAACCCGGCGCGCCGGCGCCGAGTGCGGTTCGTGGTCGCGCTCGCCGCCGCCGTGCTGCTCGCTGGGGCGCTGGCCTACGCGAGCTTCAGCGCTTCGAGCGCCGCGAAGACCCCGAGCCAGCTCCTGCGCGTCGATGGGGCGCGCTCGTACCAGCTCACGGGCATGGTGGCCAAGGGCTCCGTGAGCCGCCACGGGAGCACGCTTGCATTCCGGGTGCGCGATCGCGCGGGGTCAGCGTCCGTCCCGGTTCGCTACGCGGGCGCAGTCCCGGAGCCCTTCAGGGAGGGCCGCGAGGTAATCGTCACGGTGCGCCGGCGGGGTGCGGTCTTCGTGGGAGAACGCGACTCGCTCGTCACGAAGTGCCCCTCGAAGTTCGCGACGAAGAGGCCCACGTGAGCTCGCTCGGTCACGTGCTGCTCGTCGCGGCCCTTGCAATCGAGGTCTACGGCGTCGCGGCGTCGGTGTACGGCATGCGCACGGGGAGGGAACAGTGGGTGCGATCGGGCAGGCGCGCGTTGTACTCGCTCGCCGCCGTGCTCACGCTGGCGTTCGCGGGCCTGGTCTCCGCTTTCCTGCGCTCCGACTTCAGCCTGGCGGTGGTGGCCGAACACTCGAGCACCACCACGCCGGCCTTCTACCGCGCGGCCGCCGCCTGGTCGGCGCAGGAGGGCTCGCTGCTCCTGTGGGTGTGGCTGCTGTCGCTGTGGTCGAGCGCCGCCCTGTTCCTGACGCGCCGCAGGATGCGCGCCGTGGCCGGCTGGGCGCAGGCCGTGCTGCTCGTGTTCGCGGGCTTCTTCACGGTGCTGCTCGTCTTCCTCGCGGACCCGTTCGCGCGCTTGAATCCCGCGCCCGAGCAGGGTGTCGGGCTGAACCCGCTGCTGCGCCACCCGAGCATGATGTTCCACCCGCCGCTCCTCTACTCGGGCTACACGCTGTTCACGATCCCGTTCGCGTTCGCCGTGGGCGCTCTGATCACGCGCCGCCTGGACGCCGAGTGGCTGCGCTCAATTCGACGCTTCGCGCTGGTGGCGTGGCTGTGCCTGGGCTTCGGAATCCTGCTGGGCGCGCGCTGGTCGTATGCGGAGCTCGGCTGGGGTGGCTACTGGGCCTGGGACCCGGTCGAGAACGCCTCGCTCATGCCGTGGCTCACCGGCACGGCCTTCCTGCACTCGATCATGGTCCAGGAGAAGCGCGGGATACTGAAGACCTGGAACGTGTGCCTGGTGCTGGCGACGGGGATCCTCGCGATCCTCGGCACGTTCCTGGTGCGCTCGGGGATCCTCGCCTCGATTCACGCATTCGGCGCCTCCACGCTTGGCGCCCCGTTCCTGGGTTTCATCGTCGTGCTCGTGACCGTCTCGGTCGCGCTGGTGGTGACGCGCCTCGACGACCTGCGATCGGAGGGGCGGATCAGCTCGCTGCTGTCGCGCGAGACCGCTTTCCTCCTGAACAACCTGGTGCTCGTGGCGCTCTGCTTCGTGATCTTCTGGGGCACCTTCTTCCCGCTGATCTCAGAGGCGGTCACCGGCACCAAGTCGAGCGTCGGGCCGCCTTGGTTCGACCAGTACGTCACGCCGCTGGCGCTCGTGCTGGTGCTGCTCGCGGGCGTCGGGCCGGCGCTCGCGTGGGGGAGGTTCACGCCGTCGCGCCTCGCTCGCACGTTCGCCGTGCCGGTTGTCGCTTCGCTCGCGGTGCTCGTCGCGCTCACTGCGGCGGGCGGCGTGGCGCGCAAACCGCTCGCGTTGGCGATGTTCTGCATCGCAGCCTTCACGGTCATGGCCGTCGGGCAGGAGCTGTGGCGCGGCGCCCGCGCCCGCCGCGCGCTCACGGGCGAGCCGATGCCCGTGGCCGTCGCGTCGCTGGTTGGACGCAACCGGAGGCGCTTCGGCGGCTACGCCGTGCACGTGGGCATCGCCGTACTGCTCGTCGGAGTCGCCGCGTCGACCACGTTCCAACACGTGCGCGATCTACGCATGAGGCCGGGCGACACGGCGCGCGTCGGCGGTTACGACATTCGCTACGTGAGGCCGACGAGCGAGCTGACCCCCGAGAAGATCACGCTCGGTGCCGTGCTGAACGTCTCGAAGCGCGGCAGGCACGTCGCCACGCTGATTCCGAGCCGCGGCTACTACCCGTCACTCGACTCGGCCACATTCGGCCGCATCGGCCGTTTCTTCAACGGCGACTCCACCAGCGAGCTGGGTCTGCGGGCGAGCCCGACGCGCGACATCTGGACCGCGGCGCAGCCCGACCTCTCGGCGGTTGAGCCGATGATCAAGGACGCCGACCGCCGCTTCCCGGACGCGAACGCGCAGCTCGAGGGCTTCGTCGTGTCGGCGGTCGTGCGGCGCTACATGCGCGATGCGCCGGTCGCCAACTTCAGGCTGATCGTGTCGCCGCTCGTGGCTTGGATCTGGATCGGCGGGGTGATCGTCGTCGGCGGGGCGATGGTGGCACTGTGGCCCGCTCCCCGGCGTGCACGCCGCCGGGTCACTGCGGCGGCCCGTGCCGGCATGCCCGGAAGGGCGCTCGAGAGCTAGGCCGCCCGCCGGGTCAGCCGTTCGAGGAAGCCACGCCGCTCCCATCGAACGCTGTCCATCGCCTGGTTCACCGGCGCGCCGTGCGCGGCCGCCAGCACGCGAATGTTCGCCTCCGCCTGCTCGCGCTTGCCCTCGACCGTTACCGGATGCCGGTTCTCGTTGTTCTGCATCGCGCTCATCAGCTTCCCTTCGCTTCGCTCAACCTTGTTCACCGATTCAACTCGCGCCCGGTAAGCGGGAGGCAAGGAGGCGGTAAGAAGCCCGTAAGACTCGTCAGCCCCAGCTCGGGCCGCGCAGCGCCTCCCACTGCACGCCCTCCACCTCGAAGCCGAGGCGTTCGTACCAGGCCTTCGGCCAGTCCTCGTCGTCGGCGGTGAGGAACACGAAGTCGTGGCTTTGGACGGCCTCCGACAGCGCCAGCGTGACCGCCGCGCGGCTGTGGCCCCGGCCCTGGAAGCGCTCCACCGTCGACACGTCCTCGATCTGCGCCGTGCGGCCGTCGGTGAACATGCGGCACCAGCTCGCCACCTTGCCGCGCTCGAACGAGGCGAAGCAGCGCTCGGGCACGGAGCGGGAGATCACGCGCGAGTTCTCCACCATCTGGTCGGCGATGTCGCCGCTCGTGACCCAGGGCTCGCCGCGCAGCGACTCGAGGCGGGCGGACACGAGCTCCTCGTGCTCCACCTCGCGCGCCTCGCCCGATATCGGCGGGGGCCGGTCCGCGCGGAACACCATCACGTCGAGCCTCCGGATCGCCCAGGTCATCGCCGCCAGCAGCGACGCGAGCGGCTCGCCGGTATCGGGCTCGTCGAACACGATCTTGCGGTGCTGCAGGCGCGCGGCGCCCAGCACGCGCTCGATCTCACCGAGGATCGCGGGCAGCTCGTTGCTCGAGGGCCCGTCCGCGATTGCGACGAAGTTGCGGTCGTAGACGTAGGGCAGCTTGCTGTGCAGGTAGGCGCGCCCGTACTGCAGCTCCTCGATGCGCTCGGAGGCGCGAGAGTCCACATCGCGGAGGAAGGCGATCGCGCGCCGCAGGTCGTCCGGTTTGTTCAAGGGGCGAATGCTGACGCTTGCGCTAACGGGTAACGACCGCGGACCGCGGACGCGCTGGCCACGGCTGTTCCTGGAGCACGGCCAGGAACGCTTCGGCGAGCGAAGACCAGTCCCGGCGGCTGAACGCGACGAGCTGGCGAACCAGCGGTGGCCTGAGGCTGCGAATCGCGGCGTTCAGGCCGGTGGGCACCACGTTGTTCGGGATGAGCGTGACGCCGAGCCCCGCCGCGGCCAGGTGAGGTGCTGCCGCGACCTGACCGGTCTCGACGGTTCTGCGCGGCGCGAAGCCCGCGTCCGCGCATGTCTCGAGGATGAGCTCCGAGAGTCCGTGATCGGGCCCGAAGAGCACCCAGTCGCGCTCGGCGAGTGCCTCGAGTGGGACAGGACGTTTGCTCTTGGCCAGTGCGTCGGACGCTGGGAGGACGGCCACGAACTCCTCCCACCCGAGCTCGACCACAGGTCCTGGCCACTGGGGTGGACGGGGCCCGACAGCGATGTCGCCGACGCCGATGCGAACGGCGTCGTCGAGGGCTCGCCGGTGCGTGTACTCGCGAAGCGTGATCGTCGTGGCCGGGTGGCGCTCGCGCCAGCGCTCGAAGGCCGGCGGCAGGACCCCGAAGGCGACGGACGTGACCGTGGCCACTTCGAGCTCTCCGGTCTCGAACTCGAGCGCGCTGCGGGCGTTGCGACGCGCGCAGTCGGCGTGCGCCACGGCGGCGCGGGCCTCCGGCAGGAAGGCCTTGCCGGCGGCGGTGAGCCGGACACCCGTCGGGATGCGCTCCAGCAATCGGCCGCCGAGCTCCTGTTCGAGACTCTTGATCTGCTGCGACAGCGACGGCTGAGCGACGAGCAGCTGCTCGGCCGCGCGCGTGAACGACCCTTCGTCGGCGATCGCAAGCAGGTACTGCAGCTGTCGCAAGTTCATAGACGCTGCCTATCACGTAGCACAGATTCCGCTCTTTGCATTATGGCCGCCAGCGGGCGAGGGTGTCTGTTCCCCCCGGACAGGAGCAGCACGATGACGAGCACGACAACCGGCTCCCCGCCGCGAACCACGGTTCGCATCCCGACCGCCTCCGGCGACGAGATCGAGGCCTGGCTCTACCGACCCGGGGGCGAGGGACCGCAAGCCGCGATCGTGATGGCGCACGGATTCGCCGCCGTCAAGGCCGGGGGGCTGGCGCCATTCGCGGAACGGTTTTGCCGCGAAGGGTTCACGGCGGTCGTGTTCGACTACCGCCAATGGGGCGGCTCGAGTGGCGAGCCGCGCGAGGAAACGTCGGTGCGACGCCAGCGCGAGGACTACCGCACCGTCCTCGACTGGGCGCTCGCCCATCCGGACATCGACGAGAAGCGGGTCTTCGTCTGGGGCACGTCGTTCTCCGGCCTGCACGCGGTCGAGATCGCCGCGACCGACGCGCGGCTGCGCGGTGCGATCGCCCAAAACCCGCTCGTGGACGGGCTCGCCGGCGTGATGATGGCCCCGCCGACCCGCTCGCTGCGTCTGCTCGCGGTAGGCGCGCTCGACCGACTCGGCTCGCTGCTCGGCCGCCCGCCACGCTACATCCCGGCCGGCGTGGCGCCGGGTGAATTCGGCGCCGTGGCCAACGAGGCGGCCTTCGCCGGCCTGGACATCATCCGCCCGAAGGACGGCGCGGAGTGGCACAACCGCGTTGCCGCTCGCTCCCTCCTCACCATCGCGGCCCACCGTCCCGTGCGAAAGGCAGCCGGCATCCGCTGCCCGATCCTGCTCGTCGTTGCCGAGAACGACACGATCGCCCCGGTCCGTCCGGCGCTCCGCGTCGCCGAGCGCGCGCCGCGTGCGGAACTGTTCCGCAGCCGGGGCGGCCACTACGGCGTCTACGAAGGCGGTGAGGATTTCGACAGGGTGATCGACGTCGAGGTCGAGTTCCTGCATCGGCATGCAGCATGACCGGCTCCCGCCCCGAGTCGACGGCCGCGCTGTTGCGCCATTTCGCTGATCTGCGAAACGGCACGCACGGCGGCGCCAGCTCCCGGCGCGACAAGGAACGCCTCTTCACCGAAGCCGTCGCGCTCCTCGATCCGGACGCCCGGCAAGCACTCGACGAGATCAACACAGGCCTCCTGCGAGACAGCGGCGACCTGACCGCTACAGGCGTTCGACGCTCAGCAACAGGTGGCCTCGACGCCGTATGGGCGCTCTCATGGCCGGGGCAACGCGCCGCCGGTATCAAGCCGATCGTGATTCGCGCGTACTTCGGGGTCGGTTCCCCTCACCCACATCTGCAGGGTGGCACGGTGCGCGACTGGCCCCTCAACGTGTTCGACGAGGAGCAGGCGGCCGCCGAGCTTCCGACCTTGCGGGCCATCGCAGCGGGCGAGATCCACAATCTCGTCTTCCAGACGGGAGGGGACTACCGGCTCATTCCGGCCCTCTTGAACGGCCAGACCCCGTACTCGAATCACGACGCGGAGGAGTGACGGTCGGTTCGCCGTCAGGTCAGCGCGCGGACGAGCTCGCGGATCGCAGCCGGGTAGCGGTAGGCGATTCCGCCGTGTCGGCCGTCGAAGAGGTCCAGGCTGTGCTCCACGCCGAGCTTTTCGAGCTCGCGCGAGAACGCCGTTGCGCCGAGGTCGAGGTAGTAATCGTCCTTGCGCCCCGAGTCGAGGTAGATCCGGCGCATCGACCGGAGCGCCTCGGCGTGGCGCGGGGCCATGCGCACGGGGTCGAGCTCGAGCCAGCGCGCCCACACGTCGTCGATCAGGCGCCCGGTCTCGAGCTCGAACGGCAGCAGCGCCTTTCCGGGGCGGCTGGTGTCGGGCGTGTAGCACGCCGCGTAGCCGTACATCTCGAACGGCTTTCCGAATCTCTCCATGTCGAAGTGCGCGGTGGCGCGCTCGGCTTCCGCCACCTGCTCGAAGAGCAGGTCGTAGGAGCCGCCGAACTCGTCGCGGAGCTGGCGAGCCACAGTCCGGAAGTCCGGCAGGTAGCACGTCTCGAACAGAGCGTCACCGGCGTGGGACGCGAGCGCGCCGAACACGTCGGGGCGCATCATCGGCACCACCATCGCGCCGTAGCCGCCGGACGACTTGCCATTGATCCCGCGGTGGTCGCGGTCGCCTGCGGTCGGGTAGCGCGCATCGACGAAGGGGACGATCTCGTCGCAGAGGTAGTCCTGGTAGCGCCCGGTGGCGGCCGAGTTCAGGTACTGCGAGCCGCCGTAGGAGGTCCAGGCGTCGACCATCACCACGATCGCATCGGGGCAGTCGCCGCTCGCGAACAGCATGTCCAGGCGCTCCACGAAGCTCGGCTCGAGCGGGTCGCGATGGGCCGACCAGACGTCGACCTGGCCGAAGTAGCCCTGGATCACGTAGACGCTCGGCAGCGGCCGCGGATGGTCGAGCTCCACGCCCGGGGGCCGGTAGACCCATAGCGGCCGGATGTGCGGATCCCCGAGCGGGTTGCCGGCGAGGAGGCCGGACTCGACGACCAGCCGGTCAAGCGACCCGTGCAGCGGCCGCTCCCAGGGCGGGCCGGGCGGTCCGTCTATCTCGCGCAGCGCCATGAGTGGCGGAAGCTATCCGTTCTCCGCCCGGAAGCGCCGGAGGCGCAGCGCGTTCAGAACGACCGACACGCTCGAGAACGCCATCGCGGCGCCCGCG
>JBJMLG010000058.1:0-17422 GCA_045805385.1 Thermoleophilaceae bacterium | reverse complement strand
GGCGTCGATGATCGCGACGAGCGAGACCTCGGGCAGGTCGAGCCCCTCGCGCAGCAGGTTCACGCCCACCAGCACGTCGAACTCGCCGAGCCGCAGGTCGCGGATGATCTGGATGCGCTCGAGCGTGTCGATCTCCGAGTGCAGATAGCGGACCTTGAAGCCGTACTCGAGCAGATAGTCCGTGAGGTCCTCGGCCATCTTCTTGGTGATCGTGGTGACGAGCGCGCGCTCGCCGTCCTCGGTGCGCACCTTGATCTCGTTCATCAGGTCGTCGATCTGGTTCTTCGTCTCGCGCACCTCGACGGCGGGGTCCACGATCCCGGTCGGGCGCACGATCTGCTCGACGATCCGGCTCGAGTGGTTGCGCTCGAAATCGCCCGGCGTGGCGGACACGAACACGATCTGGTTCGAGCGCGTCATGAACTCGTCGAAGGTCTGCGGCCGGTTGTCCATCGCGCTCGGCAGCCGGAAGCCGTAGTCGACGAGGGTGGATTTGCGCGAGCGGTCGCCCTCGTACATCCCGCCGATCTGCGGCACGGTCTGATGCGACTCGTCGATGAAGGTGACGTAGTCGTCCGGGAAGTAATCGAGCAGGCAGTAGGGCCGATCACCAGGCGCGCGCCCGTCGAGGATGCGCGAGTAGTTCTCGATGCCGTTGCAGAAACCGAGCTCGCGCAGCATCTCCATGTCGTACTGGGTGCGCTGCCGCAGGCGGTGCGACTCGAGCAGCTTGCCCTGCGCCTCGAGCTCCTTGCAGCGCTGCTCGAGCTCCTCGCGGATCTCCACCACGGCCCGCTCGATCGTGGGACGGTCGGTGGCGTAGTGGGTGGCGGGCCAGATGCCGATGTGCTCGAGCTCGCTCATCACCTCACCCGTGAGCGGGTCGAAGTGCTGGAGCGCCTCGACCTCGTCGCCGAAGAACACCGCCCGGAAGGCGGACTCCGCGTAGGAGGGGAAGATCTCGAGCGACTCGCCGCGCACGCGGAAGCTGCCGCGGCTGAGCACCGTGTCGTTGCGCGAGTACATCATGTCCACGAGCTTGCGGAGGGTGGCGTCGCGGTCAACGAACTCGCCCTTTCGCAGCGTGAGCATCTGGGCGTCGTACTTCTCCGGGGAGCCGAGGCCGTAGATGCAGGAGACGCTCGCGACGATCACCACGTCGCGGCGCGCGAACAGCGCCGCGGTGGCGGCGTGGCGCAGGCGGTCGATCTCCTCGTTGATCGAGCTGTCCTTCTCTATGTAGAGATCGGAGCTCGGGACGTACGCCTCGGGCTGGTAGTAGTCGTAGTAGGAGACGAAGTACTCGACCGAGTTCTTCGGGAAGAACTCGCGGAACTCGTTGCAGAGCTGCGCCGCGAGCGTCTTGTTGTGCGCGATCACGAGAGCCGGCCGCTGCACCTGCTCGATCGTGAAGGCCATCGTGGCCGTCTTGCCGGAGCCCGTCACGCCGAGGAGCGTCTGCATGGGCTCCCCGCCCTCGATGCCCTCGGACAACTCGCGGAGAGCGTTCGGCTGATCCGCCACGGGGCGGTATGCGGGGTTGATCTCGAACTTCGGCATGGGCCAGCCGACGCTAGCACCAGCTCAGGCGGGAGTTACCCGAACCGCCCCGCGCGCCTCCGCTGTCTATCGTCGCGCCCATGGACCTGGCGTCCAAGCGAATCGTCGACCTCACGTACCGGCTCACCGCCGACTTCCCGCTCTTCCCCGTCTACGACCCGATCCGGGTGGTCGACAAGTTCACTGTGCCGGAGCAGGGCTTCTACGTGCGGTCGTGGTCGTTCGACGAGCATTGCGGGACGCACGTGGACTCGCCGGCCCACTTCTCCGAGGGCGGCGACACCGTCGACCGCATCCCGGCCGAGGAGCTCGTGCTCGACGTGGCTGTGCTCGACGTCAGCGAGCGTGTCGCGAGCAACCACGACCTGCTGCTTTCGCCCGACGACGTGCTCGCGTGGGAACGCAGCCACGGCGCGCTTCCCGACCGCTGCGCGCTGTTCGCGCACACGGGCTGGGGTTCGCGCGTGCGCGACACCGCCGCCTATCTCAACGCGGACGACCTGGGCGTGATGCACACGCCCGGCTTCAGCCCCGAGCTGACGGAGTTCCTCAAGGAGGAGCGCCCCGGCGTGCGGGGCATCGGCCTCGACACGGGAAACCTCGACGCCGGCGTCGACGTGACGTACCCGGCGCACTCCTCCTGGCTGCCGAGCGGGCGATGGGGGATCGAGAACCTGGCGAACCTGAGCGACGTGCCGCCGCGAGGCGCGACCGTGGTAGTCGGCGTCCCGCCTGTGGAGGACGGGAGCGGCTTCCCCGCACGGGTGCTGGCGTTCCTGCCGTAGCTCGCGCGCGTCGGCGGATCTCAGAGCGCACTTAGAACGGCGCTGACCCGGGAACGCAGGGACCACGGGAAACTCGGCCTCGATAGCGCAGCTGCGGCAATGAGCGATGCCCAAACGGTCCTCGTCTTCGTCGCCTCGGACGTCCGCGTGTACCGGGAGGGAATCTCCCGCTTGATCGCCACAGAGAATTCCCTCGAGCTCGCCGGCGCCGCGGCGATGGACGAGTCGATCTCCCGGCTTTGTGACGGGGTGCAACTCGACATCGTCCTGGTCGACGCGACCCAGCGTGTGGATCTCGAGATTGCTCGAGAAATCGCCGCAGCGGCTGGAGAAGGACGAGTCGTGGCGCTTGTTGCGCCGAGCCAAGAGGTCGATCTTCCCACGTGGGCGGGTGGTGGGGTCTCAGGATTGCTCTCCTGGAACGCCTCGCCGAACCAACTCGTCGAGATTCTCACGCGCGCTGCCCACGGAGAGACTCCTTGCTCCCCCGACGTCGCCGAGGCGCTCATGAGACGCGCACGTGAGGGACGGGATACGAACGCCGAGTTCAAGACGTCGTTGACCGAGCGCGAAGCGGAGATCGCTGAGCTGGTTGCGGAGGGCTTGTCCAACAAGGCGATCGCCTCCGAGCTCTCCATCGAACCAGCCACCGTCAAGAACCACGTTCACAGCGTTCTCGAGAAGCTCGAGGTTCACAGCCGTGGCGAGGCCGCCGCGAAGCTGAGACAAGCCGGCCTAGACCAAACAACCTAGGCCCTGATTGGACCGAACTATCCACGTAGTTCGATCCTCCGGTTCATTCACAGTCGGCACGGGTCGAGTCAGACTCTGCCAACCACCGAGGTGGAGGTGGCGTGGGTACGCGCCCGGCCCTTACGCGTGTGCCACGGTCGAATCCCCCTGCTCTCTCCCAATCTGGAGGAGAACGTCATGGCAACGAGCCAACAGTCCAAGCATCTGACGAACCGTCGTTCCTTCATGCTCAGGGGGGCCGCGGCGGGCGTGGGAACCATCGGCGCGGGCCGGCTGTTGGCCGACCCGCCAGCCTTTGCGAAGGGAGGCCTCAGCAAAGGAGACACCGCGATTCTGCGGTTCCTGGCCGCTGCCGAAATTCTCGAGACCGATCTGTGGCAGCAGTACAACGAGCTCGCCGGCATCCAGGACAGTGAGGTGCCGGGAGGCACCGGGAACGCGCCCTACACCGAGGCGGTCGCGGTGCTGGACGAGGACATGAACCAGTACATCCACGACAACACCGACGACGAGTTCAGCCACGCCGCCTTCATCAATGCCTATCTGAAGGCGCACGGCAAGCAACCCGTCAACCTGGACGATTTCCGCACGCTACCCAGCAGCACAGCGACCGGCGCGCAGCAGATCGGACGGCTCACGAACCTGACGCAGCTGACGATCAACACCAGTTTCTGGACGCGCTACCGCAGCGACTCGCTGAACCCCGACCTCGGCGACACGCTGCCGCAGGCGATCCCAGACCTAAACGTTGGTCAGCATCCGGCGATCCCCCGCAGCGACGCCGACCTCACCCCGCCCGACCACCTGCAGGCGATCGCCAACACGGCAGGCTTCCACTTCGCCTGGGTCGAGCAAGGCGGCACAAGCCTCTACGCCGCGCTGGCGCAGCGGGTGAGGCACCCCGAGGTGCTTCGCATCCTGCTCAGCATCGGAGGCAGCGAGATCATGCACTTCCAGACCTGGCAGGACAAGGCCGGCAACGCGCCTCCACTGACCGACCCCACGACCGGGTTGGTGTTCCCCGACCTCAACGCCAACGGTGAGCTGACCCAGACCAACCTGATCATGCCCGAGCCGACCCCCTTCCTCAATCGCAAGTTCCCGATCGTCTCGATCATCCGGCCGACGGAGACCGAGGGTGCGGCGACGGGCACGCTCAACGCCTTTGTAAACGACGGCCTGTTCATCGGGCAGCCTCCGGAGTTCTTCGCCGCGGCGAGAGGGCTTGCACAGGCTGCAGACGCTGCCCACCGCCACCACTAAGGCGGCGCCCGGGAGTACTCACCGCGTCATCGCCTCGCCCGATCGGTGCCCGTGTGCTCGAGGATCGCTAGCGCGACCGTCTCCCAGTCGGCCCGGTCTACGCCGTGCCCTGCCCCCACGAGCGACAGGAGCCTTGCGCCGGGGATCGCGTCGGCAAGCGCCTCGCCGTGCTCAATCGGAAACATCGGATCCGCGGTGCCGTGGATCACCAGCGTCCGCGCCGTAATCGAGGACAGAGGCTCGCGTGACCGCTCGTCGTCCTGAACAGCCGCGTGATTCTGCGCGGCCGCGAAGTTGACCGCGCGCTCGATATCGCGACGGACGAGCCGGCGGGTTGCGGCCTCATCGAACGGACGCCGGCCTCCCGCAAGCGCGCGCGAGTAGTCGACCAGGTACTCGGTCACCGACGCTGCGTCCGACCAGTCCACCTCCATAGTCTCGAGAAAGCGCGCGAACGACTCGGTACTGCGCGGGAGCTCACGCTCCACGGGCAGCGCGGGAGACGTGCTGATAAGGGCGAGTGACAGCACGCGGTCGCTGAAATCGAGTGCGAGCAGCTGTGCGAGCGCCCCGCCCATTGAGACGCCGACCACGTGCGCGGCCGCGATGTCGTAGGCGTCGAGTATCCCGGCGGCGTCGCGGACGAGGTCGGCGCCCGTGTATTCGGGCCGTCCTGGGGCGTAGGTGGTCGACCGGCCGGTGTCACGGTGGTCGTAGCGGATGACGAACCGCCCGCCGTCCGCGAGCATCTGACAGAAGGCCTCCTCCCACCAGAGCATCGAACCGCCCATGCCCATGACGAGGAGGATGGGTGCGTCGCCCGGGTCGCCGAACGACTCGGTGCACAGCTCGACGCCGCCCGTTTTGATCACTCGTTCGGCCGTATTCTTCTCCCCGATCAACGGTCGGCCCGATACTCGTCATGCAGGTGCCACCACTGGTACGGCGGGCTCTGCGGGTAGCCCTCCGGCGAGTCCTCCCACTCTTCCTGGCGGCCTAGCGCCGTCAGGTCGAGGTAGCTCCAGGTGCTCCCCATCGCTTCATCGCCGCGGTTGTTGACGAAGTAGGTGCGGAAGACCCGGTCGCCGTGGCGAAGGAACGCGTTGGTGCCGTGCCACTCGTCCACACCGAAGTCGGCGTCGAAGTCGTCGGTGAGCGTGTACCACGGGATATCCCAGCCCATACGGGCCTTCCAGCGCTCGATGTCCGGCTGCGGCGCTCGGGAGACGAACGCGAGGGTGGTCTCGCGCGCGTTCAGATGCGCGAGGTGAGCGACCTGGTCGGCAAGGAAGGAGCAGCCCGGGCAGCCGCTCTCCGGCCAGCGGCCCACGCCGGGCTCGAAGAAGAAGCGGTAGACGATGAGCTGGCGGCGCCCGTCGAACAGGTCGAGCAGGCTCGCCCGACCCTCCGGGCCTTCGAAGGCGTACTCCTTCTCCACGGCCATCATCGGCATCCGGCGGCGCTCGGCGGCGAGCGCGTCGCGGGCGCGAGTGTGCTCCTTCTCCTTCGCCAGCAGCTCCTCGCGGGCCGCTTCCCATTCCTGCGGCGACACGATCGGTGGGGTGTTCATTGCGAGCCTTCCTCCTTCACTTGCTCGTCGACGAGCTGGATCCTGAACAAAGGACCGCTCGCGCGAGTGAAAGTAATCGGCTCGAAGTACAGCGGCTAGGCGACCGGAACGGCAAGCCCCACCAGAGTGGGACCGCAGCCGACCACGTCGGCCACCAGCTGCTCGACCGTGTCGGGCGTCAGCACGTCGTTCTCGATCAGGTGGGCGGCCAGCGCGTAGAAGCGCTCGAGGGCGTCGTTTGCGACCGTGTCCTCGTCCAGCTCGTGGCAGAAGAGAAGGCCGTCCGCGGCATCGCGGATCACCTCCTGCTGGAAGGGGTGGAACTTGCTCGGGCCGAGGTCGGCGAGGGTCTTCATCGCCCGTCCGTACGCCTCGGATCGCTCGCTCGTCATCGCGCTGCCCTCCCGAAGGGTCGGTGCCCGCTTGCCCGCGAGCCTGTGTGTGTCATCGGCTACAAGCGCGTGAGCTTGAGCCCTGGAGCTCAGTGGATACCGAGCTCGTGCGCGTAGTTGTGGCGGTATTCCCGCTGCTTCTCGAGCACGACCGAGACGTAGGCGCGCGTCTCGGGGAACGGGATGTCGCGCACCGCGTCGAACTTGCCCGGGCCGCCGGCCTTGCTCACCCAGCCGTCCACGTTCGTCTCCCCCGCGTTGTACGCGGCGACCGCGAGCTTGGTGTTGCCGTCGTAGCGCTTCAGCAGATACCGCAGGTACCAAGAGCCGTACGCGATGTTGATCTGCGGCGTGCCGAGGTCACGCAGCTCGAACGCCGTGCCGCCCGACTTGTGCGCGATGAACTTCGCGGTGTCAGGGA
Organism: Thermoleophilaceae bacterium; assembly: GCA_045805385.1. GTDB lineage: Bacteria > Actinomycetota > Thermoleophilia > Solirubrobacterales > Thermoleophilaceae > JADGHQ01. The sequence goes on along the minus strand of JBJMLG010000058.1, from coordinate 10,678 downwards.
GGATCTGCATCAGGCCCTTGGCGCCGGCGGATGAGGTGCGGTCGCGGAACTTCGACTCCTGGTAGATCACGGCCGCGATCAGAGCGGGGTCGAGGCTCTTGTCGGCCGCCTGCTGTCGGATCACGTCCTCGTGCTTGAGCGGCAGCGTCAGCTCGCGCACGGCGTCCGGGCCCAGCCGCGCGCCAACGACGACGACCACGGCGGTGAGCGCCGCCACGGCCATGATCGCGCCGAGCCGCCGACGCCTCGCGACCGCCCTCGCGCGGGCCGGCCGGCGGCGAGCCGCTGTGAGAGAACGGGAGCTCACGCCCCTATGGTCGCAAGGACCTTGGACAACTTCGACTCGAGGGCCGGAATGTCGGAGTCGTTCCTGACCACGAAGTCCGCACGTTGCGCCTTCTCGTCCTGCGTGAGCTGGCGCGACGAGCGCGAATCGACACCCGCGTGGCCGCGCGCGGCGGCCCGCTCGGCCCTCACCGATTCGTCGGCCACGATTGCAACCGTGTGGTCGAACGCCTGATCCATTCCGGACTCGAAGAGCAACGGCACCTCCACCACCGCGGCGGCGGGACGCGGGTCCTCCTGCTCCAAGCCCGCCCGCCAACGCCAGATGCGATCTCCGACACGCGGCCAGAGCTCCTGCTCGAGCCACTCGCGTTGCTCGGGTCGCTCGAACACCATCGCGGCGACGGCCGAGCGGTCCACCTCGCCGTTGGGGGCGACCTCCGCGCCGAAGCGCTCGACGAGGCGGCCGCGCACCTCATCGCTTCCGAGCAGCTCGTGCACCACGGCGTCGCTCGAGAGCGTGGCGGCTCCGAGGCGCTCGAGCGCTGCGAGCGCCTCGGACTTCCCAGCGGCCATCCCGCCCGTCAGGCCGACGAACGGGATCGGCGCCTGCCCACCGTCGGTGGGCACGCTACCCGGGCTGCTGCTCGCTCTCTTCCTCCGCGACGACCTCTTCCTCAGCGAGGAGCTCTTCCTCCGCGACGACCCCTTCCTCAGCGACGACCTCTTCGGCCGGCGCCTCGTCCGAGACCTGAGCTTCCTCTACGGGCTCGAGCGTCTCCTCCGCGGAGTCCACGGTCGCGGCCTCCTGCGGGGGGGCGATCTCCCCGGTGGGCTCGGCGGCCGTGTCGGCCTCCGAGAACACCTCGTCGGAGAGCCCGAGCTCGGGCACCTCGCCGATTTCGTCGTCGCCCGCGCCCTCGAGCGGCTCACCCGAGTCGTCGACCGTGCGCAGCGGGAGGTTCTGGCCCTCCACACGCTTCACGCTGAGCGACAGCCGGCGGCGCTCGGAGTCGATCTCGAGGATCTTCACCTTGATCCGGTCGCCCTGGTTGACGATCTCGCGCGGGTTCTCGACGTGATGCTGGGCGAGCTCGGAGATGTGAACGAGGCCCTCGACCCCGTCCATGATCTCCACGAAGGCCCCGAAGCTCACGACCTTGGTGACCACGCCCTCGAGCTCGTCGCCGACGTTGTAGGTGTCGACGATCCGCTGCCACGGGTCCTCCTGGGTTTGCTTGAGACCCAGGGAGATGCGCTGGCGCTCGCGGTCGATGTCGAGCACCTTCACCGGCACCACGTCGCCGATCGAGAGGATCTCGCTCGGGTGGTTCACGTGGCTCCAGGAGAGCTCGGAGATGTGGATCAGGCCGTCGATGCCGTCGAGGTCCACGAAGGCGCCGAAGTCGACGATGTTCGAGATCGCGCCCTCCACGACCTGGCCGGGCTGCAGCCGGTCGAGGATCTGCTGGCGAACCTCCTTGCGCTCCTCCTCGAGCACCGCGCGGCGCGAGAGCACCACGTTGTTGCGCGAGCGGTTCAGCTCGATCACCTTGCACTCGATCGTCTGGCCTAGGAACTCGTCGAGGTTCTGCACGCGGCGGATGTCCACGAGCGAGGCGGGCAGGAAGCCCCGCACGCCGAGGTCGATGATCAGGCCGCCCTTGACGACCTCGATCACGGTGCCCTCGACGGGCTCACCGGACTCGGCTGCCGCCTCGATGCGGCGCCACGCCTTCTCGAAGCGGGCGCGCTTCTTCGACAGGATCAGCCGGCCGTCCTGGTCCTCCTTGGTGAGGACGAGGGCGTCGACCTCCTCGCCGAGCTGCACCTCTTCGTCCGGAGAGACGTTCTTCCGGATGGAAAGCTCATTCGAGGGGATGACCCCCTCGGACTTGTAGCCGATGTCGACGAGGACCTCGTCCTTGTCGATCCGGACCACCTTCCCGCTGACGACGTCGCCCTCCTCGAAGGGAACGATGGTGGCGTCGTAGTTGGGGACTATCTTGCCGTCGATCTCGAGCAGAAGCCCGTCTGACCCCTCGACGGCGCGGGGTTCGGTCATAGTTGGAGTATCTTGCACTGCGGCTAGGTTAGCGGGCGCAAGCACGCTCCGTCAGTCACGCGCGTATACCCTGCGAGAGCATGCCCAGGCGCAGAACCAAGCGCGGCGAGGAGCGCACTCCGCTTACGATCGACGCGGACGTGCTCATCTGCGGCGCGAGCTTCGCGGGCCTGTCCGTCGCCCGTGAGCTGGCGGGCTCCGGCGCCCGTGTGGTGATCGTCGACCGCTACGAGATCGGCGAGCGCCAGACCTCCGCCTGCGCCGCCCCGACAGAGTGGCTGGACAATCTCTCGCTCGAGGGCTCCATGCGCCAGACCTTCGGCGATTTGGTGATCCACACGCCCTTCGGCGGCACCAGCCGCTACCGCCTGCCCTGGACCTTCTCGACGTTCGACTACCGGGAGCTGTGCGCGCTGCTCGACGACCAGAATGACGCCGAGTTCGAGACCGCGAAGGTGAATGGCCGCACGGGCGACGTCGTGCACACCGACCGCGGCGACATTCACGCCCCGCTCGTGGTGGACGCCCTCGGCTGGCGGCGGGTGCTCGGGCAGGGCTACCAGCCGCCCGACGCCCCGCTCTCGCGCGGCCTCGAGGTGCATCCGCACGGCGCAGGCGACGATCTGGAGCTGTGGATCGACCGCCGCTACGTTCCGGCCGGCTACGGCTGGAGCTTCCCCGCCGGCGAAGAGGTGCGCGTGGGCGTCGGCTCGTTCGATCCGCGCTTCCACGTGAAGGACACCACGGTGCTGCTCGCCGAGGACATCGGGCGCGAGCCCGAGCGCTACCAGGGCAACTGGATCCCCCACAAGCTGCGCGACGCAACCGGCGACGGCGTCTTCTTCGCGGGCGACTCCGCCGGCCACTGCCTGCCGCTCACCGCCGAGGGCATCCGCACGGCCTTCTACTTCGGGATCGCCTGCGGGCGCGAGCTGCGCGCGGTCGTCGAGGGCCGGGCGACTCCTGAGGAGGCTCTTCGCCGCTACCACGCCTTCAGCGCCGGCCACGAGTGGCAGTTCAACTGGATGCTGCGAGTGCAGAAGCTGGTGCCGCGCATCCCGCCCCGGGTGCTCGGGCCGGCGATCCGGGCGCTTCAGTGGCAGCGCTTCGTGGACTGGTCGTTCACGCACTACCTGAACATCGCCCACCCGTCGTTCGCGGCGGGCGCAGCGCCGCGGCCAGCGCCCGAGCGGCTCGCGGCGGCGTAGCGGCCCGAACCCCGCGCCGCGCTCGACGACGCGATCGTGCCCAGGCGAGCATTCACGCCGATCCGCCGCGCGCTGCGAGAACGACGCAGGCGGTAAGAGCCGTCGCTGTGCGTCTTCGCGCGCACCACCCGGTGCGCGGCGCCGATTGCCGTGCGGCGAGGCGGCTCGCAGTGAGCGCGCCCTCGTCGTTCAGAAGCCGCGGCGCTCGCGGTCGAACCGCTGCGACTGAGGCGGCTGGTTGCGGACGCGATGGGCGAAGCCGATTGCCCACAGCGCCGCAAGCGCGATGGCCGCCACCGTGGCGGGCAGCGCGGACGTCGGGTCGATAGCGCCAACCGCGCAGAAGAAGAGGTAGAGCGCCGCCAGCCCGCCGCAGACGGCGAGCGCGGTGGCCATGTAAGGGCGAAGCTGCGCTTCCGCGCGCCCGTCGAGCTCCCTGCGCATGATCGAGTCGGGGTACGTCATAGCCCGTGTCCTCCCAAGGCGAGTCATGAGGTCCACAGCGAGAATATGTCCGGTCGCGGCGGTCCGCAACAGCCCTGGCTCAGTCCCTCACGACGAGGTAGACGCCCACCGCGAGCAGCACCACTCCGACGATGCGAGTGGCGTGGAGCGGCTTCTCGGGAAGCCCGAGGATGCCGAGCCGATCGAGCACGACGCTCATCGCGAGCTGGCCGCTGATCGTCGCGGCGGTCACGCCGCCGGCGCCGAGAGTGCGGACGGTGAGGAGCACCGTCGTCACGTAGGCGGCACCGAGCACACCGCCGAGCAGGTAGTACCAGGGCAGCCCCGAGATCTGGCCTACGCGCGAGTAGCCCTCCTTCGACGCGAGCGCGATGCCCACGAGCAGGACGGTCCCGATCAGGAAGGAGATCGAAGCGGCCGGGAACGTGCCGACCGCCTTCCCGAGTCTGGAGTTGATCGGCGCCTGCAGCGCAACGAGCGAGCCCGCGACCGCCGTCACGACGACGGCGACTTCCTTGCTCCCCACTACTTCGCCTCGAGCCAGTTCGGTCCGACCCCGACGTCGACGACGAGCGGCGGGTCGAGGGGGAACGCGTTGACCATCTCGCGCTGGACTATCGCGCAGGCACGCTCGACCTCGTCGTCGGGCGCCTCGAACAGCAGCTCGTCGTGGATCTGGAGCACCAGCCGCGTCCTCAGCCCCTCGTGGGCGAGCGCGTCGTGGCAGCGCACCATCGCGACCTTGATGATGTCGGCCGCCGTGCCCTGGATGACCGTGCTCACCGCGAGGCGCTCGCCGAGCTGGCGCGTGTTGCGGTTGTTCGATCGCAACTCCGGTATCCGGCGGATGCGGCCGAACAGCGTCTTCACGTAGCCGTCATTGGTGGCGCCCGTGATCGTGTCAGTGATGAACTTCTGCACCTGTGGGAAGCGCGCGAGGTAGCGCTCGATGAACTCGGCCGCCTCCTCCTGCGGGATGTTGAGCCGGTCGGACAGGCCAAACGCGGAGAGGCCGTAGACGATCCCGAAGTTGATCATCTTCGCCTTGGAGCGCGTGCCCGGATCGACCTGATCGGGGGTCACTCCGAACATCTCGCCGGCCGTGGCTGCGTGCACATCCTCGCCGCGGCGGAAGATCTCCTTCAGCACCTCTTCGTCGGCGACGTGCGCGATCACGCGCAGCTCGATCTGCGAGTAGTCGACCGAGATCAGCTTGGCGCCCGCGGGCGCCACGAAACAGGCGCGGATCTCCCGGCCGATCTCGGTGCGGATTGGGATGTTCTGGAGGTTCGGGTTGGTGCTCGAGAGGCGACCGGTGGTGGTGGCCGTCTGGTTGAAGGTGGTGTGCAGGCGGCCGTCGTCAGGTGAGACGAGCTCGGGCAGCGCATCGAGATAGGTGCTCTTCAGCTTGGTGAGCTCTCGCCAGCGCTCGACCTTCTCGACGATCTCGTGCTCTTCGCGGATCGCGGCAAGCACGCGCGCGTCCGTGGAGAAGCCTGTCTTGCCGCGGCGCTTGCGCGAGAGGCCGAGACGCTCGAACAGGATCTCGCCGAGCTGCTGCGGTGAGCCGATCGTGAACTCCTCGTCCGCGAGCTCGAAGATCTCGCGCTCGAGCTCGGCGATTCTCTCCTCGAAGCTCTCGCCGATCTGCGCCAGGCGGCGCGTGTCGAGCAGCACGCCAACGTGCTCCATGTCGATCAGCACCCGCACGAGCGGCAGCTCGACCTCACGCAGGAGCCGCGTAAGCCCCTGCTCCTCGATCTCGTGTACCTGGCGCTCGGCGAGCGTGCGTGTGAGCACCGCGCGCTCAGCGAGCCCGTTCGCGCCCTCGATCCGCGCGCTGATCGACTCGTCGTCCGCGAGCTCGTCGAGTGGGTACTTGCGCCGCGCGGGGTCGATCAGGTACGCGGCGACCATCGTGTCGTGCTCGAGCGGCGGAAGGTCACTCGGCGCCTCCTTGTTGGCGATCGACTTCATGTCGTGCGCCACGACGGGGCGCGGGCCCCAGGAGAGCATGAGCGCCGGGAGTGTCTCGGCCTCGCCCACGAGCACCTCTTCGGTGCCCGCGTAGGCGGCGAACTCGAGCGCCCCTCCGGGCCTGCCGTTCTCGTCCTGCGGACGCTCGGCGGCCAGCGCGGCGTGCTCGCCCTCGAGCCGCGCCACCTCCGCGGCCGGCACCTCGAAGGCCTGGGCGCTGATCTCCACGGCGGCGACCTGCCGCGGCGCCGCCTCCTCCCCCTCGCCCAGCGCCTCCTCGAGCCGCCGCAGCGGGTCGCGCAGCTCGAACTCGCGGAAGGTCTCGCGCAGCTTCGAGCGGTCGGGCTCCTGCGCCACCAGGTGCTCGATGTCCACGTCCACCGGCACGTCGTCGATCGCGGTGGCGAGCACCTTCGACACGCGCGCGTCCTCGGCGTGGGCGAGCAGGTTCTCCTTCCGCTTCGCCCCGGAGATGTCGTCGATGTGCGAAAGCACGCCCTCCAGATCGCCGTACTCCTGGAGCAGCTGGGCGGCGGTCTTGTCGCCGATGCCTGGGACGCCGGGGATGTTGTCCGAGGTGTCGCCCTTCAGCCCGTAGAAGTCGGGGATCAGCTCGGGCGCGATGCCGTAGCGGTCGATTACGGCCTCGCGGTCGTAGATCTTGGTGTCGGTGATCCCTCGGCTCGTGGCCATCACCCGGATGCCGGGCTCGATCAGCTGGAACATGTCGCGGTCGCCGGTCACGACCATCACGTCGATGCCGGCGTCGCGGGCACGCCGCGCGAGCGTGGCGATCACGTCGTCGGCCTCGTAGCCCTCCTGCCTCACGTTGCGGTAGCCGAAGGCGTCCACGAGCGGCTGCAGGTGCGGCCATTGCTCGGCCAGCAGATCCGGCCGAGAGCGGCGCTCGGCCTTGTATTCGTCATACGTCTCCTCGCGCCCCGACATCCCCGCGTCCCACGCCACGATGGTCGGCTTCTGCCCGTACTCGGTGAGGATCTTCACGAGCATCGAGGCGAAGCCGAAGATCGCGTTCGTGGGCATGCCCGTCGACGTTGCGATCGTCTCCGGGAGCGCGAAGAACGCCCGGTACGCGAGGCTGTTCCCGTCGATCAGGAAGAGCTCGCGTCGGTCGTCCGGCATCCCGCTGCATCCTAGTTGCGGCGCAGGCCACCGCCGCTCCAGGCCGAATTTACCGCGCAATGTGCGAAATTCCGGCCTATAAGATGGGCCGGCCTCGCGGCCGCGCGCACGCGCGCGACCCCAAGGGCCGCCTACAACGCAACTCCCACGGAGGGACCTTCTCCACCATGCCAGTCACGCCGAGCGCCCAGTTCTCGCTGACGCTCCGTGTCGAGCTCGACCGCCGGCCAGGGCAGCTTGGGTTGCTGTCCTCGGCAATCGGCGAGGCCGGAGGCTCGATCGGAGCGATCGACACCGTCGAGACCGGGGAGCGCAAGGCGGTACGCGAGATCACCGTGTTCTGCACCGATCAGGAGCACGTGGACCGGCTGGTGTCGGCGGTCGAGGCCGTCGAGGGCGCGAAGCTGATCGAGGTCACCGACCGCACCTTCGAGCTCCACCGCGGCGGGAAGCTGCACACGGGGCTCAACTCGCCGATCAAGACCCGCGACGACCTCTCGATGGCCTACACGCCGGGCGTCGGTCGAGTGTGCATGGCGATCCACGAGGACACCGATCGCGCGTTCGAGTTCACGACCAAGGCGAACACCGTGGCGGTGGTGAGCGACGGCACCGCAGTACTCGGCCTCGGCGACATCGGCCCGCAGGCCGCGATGCCCGTGATGGAGGGCAAGGCGATGCTGTTCAAGGAGTTCGGCGGCGTGGACGCCGTGCCGATCTGCCTCGACACGAAGGACGTCGACGAGATCGTGCAGGCCGTGAAGCTGATGGCTCCCACGTTCGGCGGCATCAATCTCGAGGACATCTCGTCGCCGCGCTGCTTCGAGATCGAGAACCGGCTGATCGACGAGCTCGACATCCCGGTGTTCCACGACGATCAGCACGGGACCGCGATCGTGGTGCTGGCCGCGCTGATCAACGCCTGCCGCGTGACCGGCCGGCGCATCTCGGAGATCGACGCCGTGATGGTCGGTGCCGGCGCCGCGGGCGTGGCGGTGGCCAAGATCCTCCTCGGCTACGGCATCCGCTCGCTCGTGGCCTGCGATCGCTTCGGCGCGATCCACTCAGGGCGGCGCGACTACCTGGAGGGCAGCATGAATGCCCCCAAGCAGTGGCTCGCGGAGAACACGAACGGAGAGCGCCGCGACGGTATGCCTGCAGAAGTGCTCCGGGGAGCCGATCTGTTCATCGGCCTGTCGGGGCCGGGAATCATTCAGCCGGAGGATCTCCGCGCGATGAACCCCGACCCGTTCGTGTTCGCGATGGCGAACCCGGTGCCGGAGGTGCTGCCGGAGCTCGCGGCGAAGTACGCGCGCATCGTCGCCACCGGTCGCTCCGACTACCCGAATCAGATCAACAACGTGCTCGCCTTCCCGGGGATCTTCCGCGGGGCACTCGACGTTCGCGCGCGCAGGATCACGGAGGAGATGAAGATCGCCGCCGCCGAGGGGATCGCCCGGGTCGTCGCCGACGACGAGCTCGCGGAGGACTACATCGTCCCGAGCGTGTTCAACCACTTCGTGAGCTCCTGCGTGGCGACGGCCGTCGCGAAGGAAGCGGAGCGAGGCGGCGCCACGCGGGCGCATCGCGACCCGCTCACGTCCACGGCATAGGGAGGCCCCGTTGAGAATCGCCGTCAGCGGCGCGACCGGCATGATCGGGCGGCGCGTGGTCGAGCTGCTGCTCGAGCGAGGGGACGGGGTGACCGCGTTCACGCGCGACCAGTCGCGGGTCGAGGAGATGTTCGGCGGACGGGTGCAGCCCGCGCTCTGGCGCGACCCGCAGTCGCAGCCTGCGCCCGCTCAGGCGCTCGCCGGCCGCGACGGCGTGATCAACCTGCTCGGCGAGAACGTCGCCCAGCGCTGGACGGCGGACGCCAAGCAGCGGATCCGGGGCTCGCGTGTGCTGGGGACACGCAACCTCGTGGCCGGAATGCGCGAGGCCGAGCCGACACCGTCTGTCCTCGTGTCGCAATCCGCATCGGGCTACTACGGAGCGCGGGGTGACGAGCCGGTCGACGAGTCGACGCCACCGGCGCGCGGCGACTTTCTCGCCGACGTGGTGGTGGACTGGGAGGCCGAGGCCCTGCACGCCCAACAGCTCGGAGCGCGCGTGGTCCTGACGCGCACCGGTGTCGTCCTGTCGAAGAGCGGCGGCGCGCTCGACAAGATGATGCCGTTCTTCAAGGCCGGGCTCGGCGGCCCCGTGGCGGGCGGGCGTCAGTACGTGCCGTGGATCCACATCGACGACGTCGCGCACGCGATCCTCTTCCTACTGGACAACGAAGCCGCGAACGGGCCGGTGAACCTCTCGGCGCCCGAGCCGGTGACGAACGCGCAGCTCTCGAAGGCACTCGGGCGGGCGCTCCACCGGCCGGCATTCGCGCCCGTGCCGGGCTTTGCCGTGCAAGTGCTCTACGGCGAGATGGCCTCGATCGTCACGACCGGCGTTCGCGAGGTGCCGAAGCGGCTCGAGGAGCTCGGTTACAGCTTCCGGCAGCCCGAGCTCGAGCCGGCGCTGCGCGACGTAGTGGCCTAGTGGCCCGTCGACGAGAAGTGCATGTAGTCCTTCGTGTTCCCGCTCCAGGATCCGCCCCAGCCCCAGCCGATCGAGCTGAACGCCCTGATCGCTCCAGCGGTCACCATCCCGCGCCGGTGTCGCGAGCGATCCCTGTAGAGCCTCGCTGCGGGGTCGCGGCTCTGGCCACAGCCGACGTACGGGTTCTCGCGCGGGTTGATGTCCACCGCGAGACCGTAGGCGTGCATCGACCAAGAGCCCGTGCCACGCCCGCCGGTACAGGGCGACGGCACGGCCTGCCTGCACTCGAAAGAACCCGTCACGTCGTTGTCGCGGGGGCGCTGGCCGGGCGTCCCGTACACCTCGTCGAGACTCATGTGGCGGATCCGGAAGTGCAGCCGGTAGAGGCGGCGGAACACCTTCGCCAGTGGGCGCGCGGCGGCCTGGTTCACCACCACCTGTCCCGTCCGCGTGCGCCCGTTGAAATCGCGGTACGACACCGTGAGAACGCGGAGACCGGACAGCGGCACCGGGCAGCCCTTCTGCCACACGTGCGCCGCCTTGAGCTGCGCCTGTACCGGGCGCGGGAGAGGCTCGATCTTGGAGTGGAACGGTTGCGCCGCTGCGAGCAGCACCGCGGTTAGCGAGACGACGCCGAACACTGCGGGCTCGACTGTACCGTCTGACCCATGGAGCTGCCCACCGGCCCGCGCGCCCCCGCCGCCTGGCAGACCGTCGGGTGGATGGCCCGGCCGGCGGCGTTCATGCGTCGCGCCCACGAGCGCTTCGGCGATCCGGTCACGATCCGCACCTACTGGACCGACGAGCCGATGGTGCTGTTCTCCCACCCGGACGCGGTGCGCGAGATCTTCCGCCTCGACCCGGCGATCGCGCCCGCCGGGCAGAGCTGGGAGTTCCTGCGACCGTTCGCCGGACCGGACTCGATCCTCCTGCTCGACGGCGAGCCGCACCTGCGCGAGCGCCGGCTGATGCAGGCGCCGTTCCACGGCGAGCGCAT
>JBJMLG010000057.1:0-5105 GCA_045805385.1 Thermoleophilaceae bacterium | reverse complement strand
CGGCCTCAGTTATCCCGCATGCCTGCAACGCGCGGAAAGGAAGCCCGATCGCCCGGTCCAGGCCGATCGGCGGCGGCATGCCCGGCTGGCGAACCCAGGCGGCGTCCAAGCTTCACAGGTGCTCAAGCGGCGCGAGCGACGGCTCGTCGGCGAGGCATTCGACCGGCTGATGCGCGATGCGGTTCCATCGGATTCAAACGGCGGAATCGATGCGCGGCCCACGCGAGCCGGCGACCACCAAAGCCCGGAATTAGGCGATTACCAGCCCGGTGGGCAATTCCCCCGCAAATCATTCAGCTTTCTCTAGCGCCCCGAGCAGGATTCGAACCTGCGGCCTACTCCTTAGGAGGGAGTCGCTCTATCCAGCTGAGCTATCGGGGCCGGTGCCAAGCGTATCTACCGCTTGGGCCGGCCCTTCCCCTTCAGCGTCAACTTCTTGCTGGCAGTCGTGGCCTTCCCGGCCCTGTTCTTGGAGCTGAACGTCACCTGCGCCGTCAGCCGGTGGCCACGCGCGCTGCGGAGGAGTGCGAGCCCGCGCTTCGTGAGCTTCACCTTGAGCGTGCCGGCCTTGCCGCCCGCGATCGTGCCCTTGGCCGTCCCGATCTTCACAAGCTTGGCGCTGCTCGCCTTCGAGTTCGCCTTTAGAACCAAGCTGAGTGCGCACTGGTCGGCCGCGACGTTGTTGCACCTGACGGGCAGATTGCCTTTCCCAGTGGCGAGGTCGATCGACAGGCGGCCCGCCAACACCTTGAACAGCGCCGTCGTGTTCTGAGCGGTGGTCTCGGTCTCGGTCTTGGGCTTGGCGGTGAAGGTGGCGGTCACGTTCTTTGCCGCGTCCACCGTCACCACGCAAATGGGTGAGCTCCCGGCGCAGTCGCCGCCCCAGCCGGCGAAGGTGGACGACGCGTCTGGCGTGGCGACGAGTGTCACCTGCTTGCCGTACGCGCGCATGGTCGAGCAGGCAGCTCCGCAATTGATCCCGCCCACGTCGCTGATCACGTCACCGCCGCCGGTGCCGTTCCTCGACACCGTGACCGCGTGAGGTCCGAGAACCGTGGCGGCGTTCACGAGCAGTCGCCCGAAGTCCGCGCCGCCGGTCAGCCCCGGATGCGCGGAATAGGCATCGCCGAGGTAGCTGTTGATGCCCAGCGCGGCGCCCTTCACCGCCACGGCGGGCTCGCCGGTGCCCCAGTGCCCGAGCTGAGTCGCGCCGGCTGCCACGCCGACGGCGTCCTGGTAGTGGGAGGCGATACTGCTGACCCCGGCGAGCAATGGGTGGCCCGGCGCATCGATGATCATCGTGGTGTCTGTGAAGCTGTCGCTGACGGGCCCCGTGAACGGCGAGTAACCGTCCGTGACCCAGCGGCCGCCGATTTCAAAGCCGGTCTGCCAGTTGAACGTGGCACCGACCACCACACCGCCCTGGTCTTGGTAGTCAGCGAGCCGATCGCCGATCAAGGCAGGGTCCCCCCACGTGCAGTTCGACATCGCGAGGACGAGGTCGTACGCGGCGAGCTCGGACGCCGTCGGCGTCCCCGTCCCCGACCCTCCGTCGAAGAAGTCCACCGCCGCAACCCCGGGCTGAGCGAGTGTCTGCGTTCTGAGCGTGTCGGCGTTCGCGTCGCTGTCAGAGCACTTTGCCTCGATGATGAGCATCTTCAGCGCGCCCGGCGAGGCGGACGCTTGCGCGGCGGTGCCGAGCACGGCGACGCAGCAGACGATCAGCGGCAGTAGCAAAGCCGCCAGGCGGCGCTTCGGAGTCATGCGATCCCTTCAGTGGCAGGCCAGGAAACAACGGTGTACCCCAGGCGGGCACACCAGTGCGTAACACGGGTGGACCGTGACCGCAAGCGGGTGCGTCAGAGTTCAGTCCTCTTCGAACAGCGACTCGGATGCGATCTCCGAGCCGCCGCCGCCGAACAGCTTCACCTCGATGAAGTCGCCGCCGTAGCTGTCGAGCGAGACGAGCGTGAAGCGGTCGTCGGCGAGCACGCATTGGTCCGTGGTGGTCGGCCCGAGCTCGGCGGTCGCGACGGCGCCGTTCTGCACGAGCGCCACGCCCCACACGAGCGCGATCTGGCTCGTGCGCCCGCGCGGGCCGCGCCACGGTCCGAGCTCGTGGTCTGAGAGGTCGAGCTGCCAGTCGGGGTTGGCCTCGGCGGTCTCGTCCGTGTAGTCCACGTACGCGGCGAACTCGCGCGCCTCGGCGCCCTCGTGCTCGCGCGTGAACGACACCACCCCGTAGAGCTCGAAGCCGTTCGAGGTCGGCGCTGTCGCCGGGATGTAGGTGCGCCCCCAGAGCGTGCGGTCCGGAAACCACGTGAGCGGACCCGGCTGCCCGATGTCGTCGTCGGCTTCGACGTGGCGCGCGGCCTCGAAGAAGTGCTCGCCGAGCGCCTCCGCCCAGCGCCCGTAGGGAAGCTGCTCGCGCGGCGGCTCGGCGAAGAACTGCGGGATCGGGCGGTCGGTGGGCGGCATGCGCAGCGGGGGAACCTATCGGCTAGCCAGGCACGAGCGACGCCACGAGGCCAACCGTGACCACGACCGTGGTGCTCCAGGCGATCGCGGACGCCGTCAGCCGGCGGTCGAGCCCGTACTGGTTCGCGATCAGGATCGCGGCGATCGCCGTGGCCATGGCCGGCTGGATCAGGTACGGGTCGGGCACGCCGAGCAGCACGTGGTCGAGCACGATCACGATCGCGGGCGACAGCGCGAGCTTCAGCGCGAGCGCCCAGGTCACCGGCACCGTGAGCGGCGGTGGGAACCGCACGCGGTCCTCCTCTGCCTCCGCGGCGAGGATCACCCCGACCGCGAAGAAACCGAGCGGCAGGATCAGGAACACGATCACCTTCGACATGTCGAGCGTCCACTGCGGCGCCACCGACGACGGCGCCAGGAGACCGGCGGCCGTCGCCCACAGCGGCGGGTTGCGCGTGAAGAACGCCGCCACCCGCTCGCGCGGGGCGCTGCTCTTCGTGCCGAACGCCGCGCCGATCGCGAAGCCGACGGTGACGGTGCTCAGGCTCGACACGAGCACGTCGTAGACGATCGCGTTCGGCAGGTGATCGAAGCCGAGGAGCGCGGCGATGAACGGCAGGCCGAGGTAGCCGGTGTTGCCGAGCGCCCCGGCGAGCATCAGAGCGCCGGCCGACGGCTTCGCCAGCCGCAGCCGCTTCGTCCCGATGAACCAGGCGACGGTCATCGAGCCGAGCACCGCCGCCCAGCCGTACGCGATGCCCGCCCCGATCTTCGCCGTGAAGTGGAGCGCCGCCAGGTTGAAGAACGCCACCGGCGGCATCAGCACCCACACGATCACGCTCATGAGGCGTGTGGCCGCGTGGTCGGCGCGCTGGCCATGGCGCCGCTCGGCGGCCACACCGATCGCGGTGGCCGCCGCGATCACCGCCGCGATGAAGATCACGTCGCGTCGCGGAGCAGCTCGGCCGCGTGCTCGGGCGGCAACACGTTCAGGTTCACGCCGGTCCCGAGCTCAAGCCCGGCGAGCCGGGTGAGACGCGGGAGCACGTCGATCCGCCAGCAGAACTGCTCGGCGCCGCGCGGCGCGGTTCGCACCCACAGGTTGAGCGGCGGCACGGCGCCGAGTACGCGCTCGAGCCGCCCGATCGCCTCGTGCAGAAGCCGCGCGCACAGCGGGCCGTCGTCCTCGAATCGCGCACGCGGCGAGCGCGGCACGATCTGCAGCTCGAATGGGACGCGCGAGCCGAAGGGGCAGATCGCTACGCCCTCGTCGTCGATCGCCACGACACGCTCGCGGCGGCGCACCTCCTCCTGCAGCACGTCCTCGAGCAGGTTGCGTCCCTGCGTTCGCTCCCAGTAGGCCGTGAAGCGCTCGCGCTCGCGCGCGACCTGGGCGGGCACGAAGGGCAGGCCGTAGAGCTGCGCGTGCGTGTGCGGCAGCGACGCACCGGCCTCGCGCCCTTCGTTCACGAGCACGTGAACCATCGCTGCGTCCGAGTGCACGCGGATGCGCTCGCGCCAAACGCCCATGGCGGTCTCCACCTGCCCGGGCTCGAGCGCCCGCAGCGAGGTGACCGGCTGCGGTGCGTTCACGATCACCTCGTGCGCGCCGTGCGCGGGCGACGCGGCGAACAGGTCGGGCTCGCCGCGCCCCTGCTCGAGTGGGTCCGGTGGACCGCCCGCCGGCGCCTCCTCGCTGAGCGCGGGGTAGAGGTTCGGCACCACGCGGACGAGCCACCCCGGCGTGTTCGCCGCGCCGCCGCCAGGGCGCAGCGCGTACAGCTCGGGCGGGGTGCGGTCCTCGTGGCCCTCGAGGAACGGATCGCTCTCCGGGTCGAGCGGCGGCTGCGGGTCGGCGTGGAAACCGCCGCCCGGGCGCGAGGCCCGCTCACCGGCGACGATCGTCTTCAGTCCGCTGAGCGGATCGATCCTGAGCTCGGGCAAAGCGCGCGAACCGTACCGGTCCGGCTACTGCGCGTAGCGCCTGATGTCGGCCTCGAGGTCGGAGGCCTTCTGGTACACGCCGATGTGCTCGCCCACGCGCCGCCCCTTCGAGTCGTAGTAGACGGTTGTCGGGAACGCGCCGACGGCGTTCAGCTTCTGGGCGATCTTCAGGTTGCCGTCCTCGTAGCTCGGATAGCTCACCGGGAACTTCTTCAGGAACGTGCGGGCGTCGCCGTTGTTGTCGCTCGAGTCGACTCCGATGAAGGCGACCTGCCGGCCGTGATTCACGGAGGCCCGCTGGAAGTGGGGGAACTCCGCGCGGCAGGGCCCGCACCACGACGCCCACTTGTTCACCACCACGGGGTGGCCGCGGAGCGCCGCGAGCTGCTTCTCGAACGCGTTCGCCCCGCCGGACAGGAGCTGGTTGGCCTGCCTATGGAGCGCGGCCAGCGGCGCGGGCGCGCCCTCGAGCCGCTTGGAGACCTGGCTGGCACTCGGCGCAGCGCTCGTCGGCGTCGACGTTGAGCTCGATCCGCCGGCGCTGATCAGCCCGATCACGACGACGGCGACGAGCGCCGCCCCGGCGAGCAACGTGAGCGCGCGCCTACGATTCATGGCGCGGACGAGGATCGCACAAGCCCGAATCTCTTCTCGGCGCGTACCCCATCTCGTAACGGTGCTTT
>JBJMLG010000056.1:0-14188 GCA_045805385.1 Thermoleophilaceae bacterium | reverse complement strand
TCCTGCTGGTGGTGGGTGCGGCCTGCGTCCTGCTGCTCAAGCAGCCCGACATGGGCACCGCGCTGGTGGTGTGCTTCTCGATCGGCGCGCTCTTGATCGCCGCCGGCGTGCCGCTGCGGCAGCTGCTCACGATCCTCGGAGTGCTGGTCTTCCTGGCCACGATCTTCGCGATCGTCGAGCCGTACCGCCGCGCGCGCCTGATGTCCTTCGTGGACCCGTGGAAGGACGCCAGCGGCGCCGGCTTCCAGTCGGTGCAGTCGATGATCGCGATCGGCTCGGGCGGCATGTTCGGGCGCGGCCTCGGCGAGTCGGTGCAGAAGATCTTCTACCTGCCCGAGGCGCACACCGACATGATCCTGGCGATCATCGGCGAGGAGCTCGGTCTGATCGGCATCTCCGCGGTCGCGGCGCTCTACGGCCTGATCGGCTACGCGGGCTTGCGCGCGGCCAAGCTGGCGAAGGACCGCTACGCCAAGCTCGTGGCCGCGGGGCTCACCTCGCTCGTGCTCTCGCAGGCCACCCTCAACTTCATGGCGGTGCTCGGCCTCGCCCCGCTCACCGGCGTGCCGCTTCCGTTCATCTCCTACGGCAACAGCAACCTGATCGTGATGCTGGCCGGGATGGGCGTGCTCTTGAACGTGGCGAGGACCGGCGGATCCACGCGCGCGGCTCGCAGGCCGCGGCCGCTGCGCGCGATCGACGGAGGCGCCCGTGGCTCGCGTGACGATCGCGGCGGGGGGAACGGCCGGCCACGTCGTGCCGGCTCTGGCGATCGCCGACGCGCTGCGGGATAGAGGCGCCGAGGTCTCGTTCATAGGAGGCGAGCGCGCCGAAGCGGAGCTCGTGCCGGGGGCGGGCTACGAGTTCGCGCGGCTGCCCGTCGCGGGCATCGACCGTCGCAGCCCCGTGAGGGCCGCTCGCGCGGTGGCCCTCGCACTGCTCGCGACCGTGAAGGCGCTGCGGCTGCTGCGGCGCCGGCGGCCCGTGGCGGTGATCGGCGGCGGAGGCTACGTGGCGGGACCGGTGGGCCTTGCCGCGGTGATGCTGCGGATCCCGCTTTACCTCACCGAGGCCGACAGCCACCTCGGCATGGCGAACAGGTTGCTCGCTCGCTTCGCCGAGCGCGTCTTCCTGGCCTTTCCGATGAAGCGCCGCCGACCGCCCCGCTACGCGTTGTCGGGGCGGCCGCTGCCGCGCGGCACGACGGAGGGCGATCCGGTCGCCGCGCGGGAGCGCTTCGGGATACCCGCTGACAGGCCGTGCCTGCTGGTGTTCGGCGGCTCGCTCGGTGCGAGGACGCTCAACGAAGCGGCGCTGTCCGCGTTCGGTCGCGCGGCGCCGTGCACGGTGCTCCACGCCTGCGGCCGGCGCGACTACCCCTGGCTCCGCGAGCGGCTCGACGCCCTCGGTTCGCCGGAGCACTACCGGCTCGAGCCCTACATCCAGCCCTTTGCCGACGCGCTCGCGGCCGCGGATCTCGCCGCCGCGCGCGCCGGCGGCTCGGTGCTGGAGCTCGCCGCCGCCGGCGTCCCGGCGATCCTCGTGCCCTATCCGCACGCGACCGCCGACCACCAGACCGGCAACGCCCGCTCCATGGAGCGGGAGGGCGCGGCGGTCGTGATCCCCGATGCGGAACTCGACGGGCCGCGCCTGGCGCGGGAGGTAGCCGCGCTGCTCGGCTCGCCGAACCGCCTGCGGGGGATGTCGGCGGCCGCACGGCGGGTTGCGAGGCCCGACGCGGCCGATCGAATTGCGGAAGAGGTGTTGGCCGGATCGCGCTGAAGATGGCGTGAAAGCCGGGTTGCGATCGCCTCTCAAGTGCGATTGCCGCCTGGCCGATGTGGGAACCGTGAACCTGGGTACGTTGCGGCCAAGAGGCCGAAGAGCGCAAGCAAGAATGCCGGCAGGGGGGCCCTCCGAACAGTCCAGGGAAACGAGCAAACCCGCTCGCGGCAACGCAACTGGTTTGCACAAGCCGGGCGGTGGGGTCGAATCCTCCCGCCACGGAGGCAGCAGCACCTTGATCACAGATCTCAAGATCCGGCTGGACAGCGGGCCGCAGGCGGTCTCGGCTGCCCGAATCGCGCTGGACTCCCTGGAGCCCCACGTGAGCCCCGCGCAGCTCGACGACGTGCGGCTGCTCGTGAGCGAGCTCGTGACGAACAGCGTGCGCCACGCATCGGGCGGCCCGGACAGCGAGGTGCGGCTCGAGGTGGAGGTGGACGAGCATTTCCTGCGCGCCCAGGTGATCGACCGAGGCCCGGGCTTCGAGGCGACCCCGCGTGGCCCGGAGGACGACATCGGCTCCGGCTGGGGCCTCTACCTCGTCGAAAGCCTGGCGGACCGCTGGGGGATCGAGGCGAACGACGCGACCTGCGTCTGGTTCGAGCTCGACCGCACGAACGGCAACCGCGCCGCGGCTTAGAGCTCGGCGGGGTCCGCGACTATCTCGAGTCGCTCGTCGAGGCGAGTGATCTCGAACACCCGGCGGATGGCGTCGGGGCCCTGCACGATCGCGAAGCGCCGCCCCTCCTCGCGGGCGCGTTGATCGGCGCTGACAACGAGGCGCAGGCCCGTCGAGTCCATGAAGGCGAGGCCGCGTAGATCCAGGACGACCAGCTCGGGCTTGGCCTCCTCGGCGCGGCGCAGCTCGGTCTCGGCGCGGCCGGCGCTCGAGATGTCCAGCTCGCCAGAGAGCTCCAGGCGCACCGCGCCGTCCTGCTCGCTCGTCTTAACGTCGAACGCCCTCACGGCGCCGGAAAATAGACGATCGCAGCGGACGGACGTCAGATCGCCATGTGGGGCTCGTCGCGATCGTCCGGCGAAGGGCTCTCGCGGTGCTCGCTGGGATGCTCCCGGTCCCGCGCTTCGGTGAGCGGGTCTGGCTTGTCCTCCTGTTCGAGCCGCCTCCCGATGTAGCCGACGGCGATGGCGAACGCGAGCAGGTGCGCGAGCAGCGCGGGCGCGAGTACCCACCACGTGCCGGTCGCGAGCGCGATGAGGATGCCGACCACGCCGATCACCGCCAGCGTGAACACCACGAGCATCTTCGGTGCTGCTTCCATGGCGGATGGTTAACCCGGGCAGCGCGCGGCGAAACCCCGCGGCCCGCGCGCGCAGCGGGGCCGCCGGGCATCAGCCGGGAATCAGCCGCGTGCGGACTCGAAGCGGCTGGCCACCTCCGGCCAGTTCACCACGTTCCACCAGGCCTCGAGGTACTCGGGGCGGCGGTTCTGGTACTTCAGGTAATAGGCGTGCTCCCACACGTCCACGCCGAGCAGCGGCACCTGGCCGGACGAGATCGGCGAGTCCTGGTTCTGCGTGTCGACCACGGAGAGGCCGGAGCCGTCCCACACGAGCCACGCCCAGCCGGAGCCGAAGCGGTTCGCACCGGTGTCGTTCACCTTCTTCTTGAAGTCGTCGAAGGTTCCGAAGGCGGAGTCGATCGCCTCGGCCAGCGCGCCGTCCGGCTGGCCGCCGCCGTCGGGGCTCATGATCTGCCAGAAGAACGAGTGGTTGTAGTGGCCGCCGGCGTTGTTGCGGACGGGCGTCCGCTTGTCCTCGGGGAGCTGGTCGAGGTTCTTCAGGACCTCCTCGACGGGCTTGTCGGCCCATTCCGTGCCCTCGAGCGCGGCGTTCGCCTTGTCCACGTAGGTCTGGTGGTGCTTGTCGTGGTGCAGCCGCATCGTCTGCTCGTCGATGTGCGGCTCCAGCGCGGCGTAGTCGTACGGCAGGTCAGGCACCTCGTACGCCATTCCCGGCTCCTTTCTTCGGTGAGGCCACCCCTTCTATCAGGTGCCGTTGTCCGGCTTGCTCGCCAGCAGCCCATGCTGGTCCGCCATCGCGGCGCCGATGAACTCTGCTTCGGCCCTGTCGAGGCGGGCGACGTCCGGTCCGTACGCCTTCACGTGGATCCACGGCGTGCGCCCGGGGCGGAGGGCGATGCGCCTTATGCGCGGGCCCGCGTCCACCAGCACGGTCGACTGCGAGTACGGCACGGTGGGGTCGTTCAGCGCCTGCGCCACGAGCACGGGCGCGTGCAGATCGCCCACGTGGAGGGCGGGGCTGTACTCGGCCATATCGGCGCGCGTGGGGAAGTACTCCCGGGCGTAGCCGCGTACCCGGCCGGTGAGCCGACCGATCAGCGTGGGCGGCGCCTCGGCCACGACGCACGCCACATCCCGGCGGCTCTCAGCCAGGAGCAGCGCCAGATTCCCACCGGCGGATGTGCCGAGCGCGCAGATCGGCACGCCCGGACCGAGCTCGCGCCGCAGCCCGTCGTATGCGGCGAGCACGTCGGGCAGGCTCTGGCGGCCGGGCCGGTAGTCGATGTTCAGGGTGGAGTAGCCGAGGCGGTTCAGCCGCACCGTGTAGCGGCGCATGGAGTAGACCGCCTTCGGCCCGACCACGTGCCACGCGCCGCCGTGGATCACGAGCACGGCGCCCTTGGGCGGCGATCCGGTGGGGCCTTCGCGCTCGCTGTACAGGCCCCCCTGCCCGCAGCCTGCGGCCAGCAGCAGCAGTAGAAGCGGAAGTGCGGGGGCGACTCTCTTCGTGAAGCTCAAGCAGCCCGATCATCGACCCGCTCCGGCACTTTCTGCAATCCCTTTAACCAACGCGTAGTAATCACGTGGCCGGGTAGGGCGACGAGCATGGGATCTCCACGAGTCGAGACACCGCCTCCGCCGACGCCGGACCCGTCACCGCCGGGCGGCCCCGGCGGCCCCGGCGTGCCCGATCCGCGCCCGCCGGTACCGGATCCCGAGCCGCCGGCGCCGAGGCCGCCGTTCCCGGGCTCGCCCGATCCGGGTCCCGCCGGGCCGGAGAATCCGCCGTCGATCTGAGTAGGGGCGCAGGTATCGTCCGGGCGCGATGGACGATGGCGACTGGGCCGGAAGAAAGCTGCATTTCATAGGCATCGGCGGTGCCGGCATGAGCGGCCTCGCGCTCGTGGCGCGCTCGCTCGGCGCCGAGGTGAGCGGTTCCGACCGCGCCGAGTCGTCGTACTGCGCGCGACTGCGCGAGGCGGGCGTGGAGCCCTCGATCGGGCACGACGCGGCAAACGTCCCCGACGACGCCGAGGTGGTCGTCTCGACCGCGATCGGTGAGGACAATCCCGAGCTGGCCGCCGCGCGTTCGGGAGGCGCGAAGGTGCTCCACCGCGCCGATCTGCTCGCCGAGGCGGTGGCGCTCAAGCGCTCGATCGCGGTGTCGGGCACCCACGGGAAGACCACGACCGCCGGGATGATCGCCCACGCGCTCGTCACGCGTGGGCGCGGCGCGGGGTACCTGATCGGCGGCGAGCTGAGGGCCACGGGGGCGAACGCGGAGTGGGGCGAGGGGGAATGGCTCGTGGCCGAGGCCGACGAGTCGGACCGCTCTTTTCTGAAGCTCGAGCCCGACGTGGCCGTGATCACGAACGTCGAGCTCGACCACCACACCACCTACCGCTCGCTGCCCGAGCTCGAGCGCGCGTTCGCGCAGTTCGCCGGCGGCGCCGATACGCGGATCCTTCCCGCCGGGCTGGAACTGCCCGGTGTGGACCCGAGCGTGACCTTCGGGCTCGGCGCGGGCGACCTGGCGGCCACCGATATCGAGCTGGTGCCGCTCGGGTCGCGTTTCCGCGTGGACGGAGCGGCCGTGGAGCTGAACGTGCCCGGCCTGCACAACGTGGCCAACGCGGTCGCGGCCCTCGCCGCCTGCCGCGAGGCCGGGCTGCCGCTCGACGAGGCCGCGCAGGCGCTGGCAGGCTTCGAGGGCGCAGGGCGGCGGTTCGAGCCGCACGGCGAGACCCAGCAGGGCGCAGCCGTGTACGACGACTATGCGCACCATCCCACCGAGGTGCGCGCCACGCTCGAGGCGGCGCGGAGCCTCGGGGCGGAGCGCGTGGTGGCGGTCTTCCAGCCGCATCTCTACTCGCGCACGAGGCACCTGGCGCGCGAGTTCGGCCGCGCACTGGCTCTCGCCGACGTGGTGCTCGTGCTCGACGTCTACCCCGCGCGCGAGCGGGCCGACGACTCTCCGGGCGTGTCGGGCTGGCTCGTGGCAGGCGCCGCCTCCGACGCGGCCCGAGGCCGCCCCGTGTACTGGACGCCGGCGCTCGCCGATGCCGAGCGCCTGCTGGCGGGGCTGCTACGGCCGGGCGACGTGCTGCTCACCCTGGGTGCGGGGGATGTCGACCGCCTCGCCCGCGGCCTCACCGAGCGGACCGCGGCGTGAGCCGCCCGGACGAGATCGAGCCCGACTACCCGCTCGCCCGGCTCACAACGGTGCGCACGGGCGGCAACGCGGATTGGTTCGCCCGCGCGGTGTCCGCGGAGAGGCTCGCCGCGGTCCTCGCCTGGGCCGACTCCGAGGGCGTGGAGGTAGGAGTGGTGGGCTCCGGATCGAACCTGCTGATAGCGGATGAGGGATTCAGAGGACTCGTGCTGAAGCTGGACGACGACCTCGCGACGATCGAGCGCGAGGGCGCGCGCGTTCTCGCGGGCGGCGGCGCCCGGCTACCGCAGGCAGCGGCGCGTGCGGCCCGCTGGGGGCTCTCGGGGCTCGAGTTCGGCGTGAACATCCCCGGCACGGTCGGCGGCGCCGTGAAGATGAACGCAAACGCCTACGGCGGCGAGCTCGGCAAGGTGCTCGAGTGGGTGGAGATCGCGACGCCGGGCAGCAGCGAGCGGCGCGCGCCCGACGAGCTTGGCTTCGAGTACAGGCGCTCGGCCCTCGGCCCGCGCGAGATAGTGGCCCGCGCGTCGTTCGCGCTCGACGCGGCCGAGCCGGAGGCGGTGAAGGCCACGCTCGCGGAAATGCGCGCCGCGCGCAAGGCGGCCCAGCCTTCGGGCATCAAGACCTTCGGCTCCACCTTCAAGAACCCGGACGGCGCGCGCGCCGAGGGCCGCACCGCCGGACAGCTGCTCGAGGCGGCGGGATGCCGCGGCCTGCGGGTCGGCGGCGCCCGCTTCTCCGAGAAGCACGCGAACTTCGTCGAGAACATGGGCGAGGCAACCACGTCCGACGTGATCGCGCTGATGGCGGAGGGCCGGCGGCGAGTGCGCGAGCAATTCGGGGTCGTGCTGGAGCCCGAGGTGCAGCTGCTCGGCGACGTCGACGCGCGGGAGCTGTGGTCGTGAGGTCGCTCGCGCAGGCAACCGTGCGCACGATCCCTCGCCTCACGCTGCGAGTGCCGGCGGTGTGGCGCCGGCGGCTGACCCTGGCGGCGCTGGCGGCGGCCGCGCTGGCGGCCCTCTACATGGCCTGGTTCCGCGACAGCTCGTTCGTCAGGGTCGAGCAGGTGACGGTGAGCGGCCTCACGACCGGCGACGCCGCGCGCGTGCGGGCCGCCCTCGTGGGCGAGGCCCGCGACATGACCACTCTGCACGTGCGCCGCGACCGCCTCGAGCGGGCGGTGCAGGGCTTCGCCGTCGTGCGCTCGCTCGAGGTCTCCACCAACTTCCCTCACGGCCTCGCGATCAGGGTGATCGAACGCCGGCCGGCGGCGCTCCTGAAGGCTCCCGGCGGCCAGGCGATCGCCGCCGCCGACGGCACGCTCCTGCACAACGTCGACGCGCGCGGCAAGCTGCCCGTGTTGAGGCTGGGTTCTCTCCCGGCGGCCCGGCTCACCGACGGCACGCCGGCGCGTGCGCTCGCGGTGGTGGCGGCCGCCCCGCCCGCGCTCGCCGGCCGGCTCTCGAGCGTCCGCGTCGAGGCCGGATCCGGGCTCGTCGCGCGGCTGCGCAACGGCCCCAAGATCCTGTTCGGCTCCGCCGAGCGCCTCGCCGACAAGTGGGCGGCGGCGGCGAGTGTGCTCGCGGACCCATCCTCCAGGGGCGCCTCTTACATCGACGCGCGCCTTCCCGAGCGACCGGTCGCGGGCGGGCTGGCCGTCCAGTCGGCGGCGCCCGTCGCTCCGGCGGGCACCGCCACCGCGCCGGTGCCCGCGCAGACTGCGCCTCAGCAGGCGGCGCCGGTTGCAGCCGCTCCGACGCCCACCCAAACGACATCCGCGCCGACCGCTCCGCAGGGCGCGGCCCAGCCGGCGCCCCAAACGCCCGCCACGGGCACGACCGGCGGCGCCGTCGCGGCGCCCGGGACGGGGTGAGCTACTCTCAACCATCAGTCGAGAGTTCAAAGCAGTCTCGACCCTCGGTAGAGGGTTAGGCGCTGCAAAGGATCGTGCCGAGCGTTGACACTTCGGCAAAAAAACGCGTACAGTGCGGACTTTGCGGCTGGCGGGGCGGATCCGAAACCTTCAAGCATCGATGGAGAGTCGGACGGAAAACTTTGCGCCCAGCGCTAAAGAAACGGGTTAGGCGAGGCGAGGAACACGACGATGGAGACGGGTAGCTACCTGGCGGTCATCAAGGTCGTCGGCGTAGGCGGCGGCGGGACCAATGCGGTGAACCGCATGGTCGACGCAGGCCTGAAGGGCGTCGAGTTCATCGCCGTGAACACCGACGCCCAGGCGCTGCAGATGTGCGACGCCGACATCAAGCTTCAGATCGGCAGCCAGCTCACGCGCGGCCTCGGCGCCGGCGCGGAGCCGGAGGTGGGCTACGGCGCCGCCAACGAGAGCCGCGACGAGATCAAGGAGGCGCTGAAGGGCGCGGACATGGTCTTCGTCACCGCCGGCGAGGGCGGCGGTACCGGTACCGGTGCGGCGCCCGTGATCGCGGAGATCGCCAAGCACGAGATCGGCGCGCTCACCGTCGGGGTCGTCACCCGCCCGTTCGAGTTCGAGGGCTCGCAGCGCCAGCGCCAGGCAACCGAGGGCATCCAGCGGCTGCGCGAGCAGGTGGACACGCTCATCGTGATCCCGAACGAGAAGCTGCTCGCGATCGTGGAGCGCCGCACGAGCATCCTCGACGCCTTCCGCGAGGCTGACAACGTGCTTCGGCAGGGCGTGCAGGGCATCACCGACCTGATCACGATCCCCGGCCTGATCAACCTCGACTTCGCCGACGTGCGCACGATCATGCACGACGCCGGCTCGGCGCTCATGGGCATCGGCGCCGCGAGCGGCGAGCAGCGCGCCTCCGAGGCCGCCAAGGCCGCGATCTCAAGTCCGTTGCTCGAGCAGTCGGTGGAGGGCGCGACAGGCCTGCTCCTGAACATCACCGGCTCGAGCGACCTCGGCCTGTTCGAGGTGAACGAGGCCGCGGAGATAGTGCAGAGCGCCTCCGATCGCGACTCCAACATCATCTTCGGCGCCGTGATCGACGACGCGCTCTCCGACGAGGTGCGCGTGACCGTGATCGCCACCGGGTTCGACAAGGGCGGCCGTCCGGCCGTGTTCGACGCCGAGCGTCCCGCACGCCAGGAGCCGCGCCGGGAGCGGGGCGACATCGCGATGGACGAGCGCCAGCGCTCGTCGCTCGAGATCTCGGACGACGACATCGACATTCCGTCGTTCCTGAAGGACTGACGCCCGGCCGGGGCTGCCCCCGGCGTTGGTAAGGTCACGGCGCTCTGGCGCCGACCACCGAGACACTCCGCCGCACCCCGCTTTTCGAGCGCCACGAGGCGGCCGGGGCGAAGCTCGTGCCGTTCGCCGGCTGGGAGATGCCGGTGCAGTACGAGGGCATCCGTCAGGAGCACATGGCGGTGCGCGCGGACGCCGGCGTGTTCGACGTCTCGCACATGGGCGAGATCGAGACGAGCGGGCCCCAGGCCGAGGAGTTCCTGCAGCACCTGGTCTCGAACGACGTCACGAAGATCGCGGAGAACGGCGCCCAATACGCGCTGCTGTGCCGCGACGACGGCGGCGTGCTCGACGACCTCTTCACCTACCGCCTCGGCGAGCGCTTCCTGACGGTCACGAACGCCGCGAACCACGAGCGCGACTTCGCCTGGTTCCAGAGGCAGGCCGAGGGCTTCGACGTGCAGTTACGCGACGCCGCCTCGGACTACGCGATGCTCGCGCTCCAGGGGCCGCGGGCGCGCGAGATCCTGCGCGGGCTGATCGAGGGCGAGGAGCCGGCGCGCATGCGCACCGTGACCGCGCGGGTGGCGGGCGTGGAGTGCCTCGTGGCCGGCACCGGCTATACCGGCGAGGACGGCGTGGAGCTGCTGATCCCGCCTGACGGCGCCGTGCAGGTGTGGGATGCGCTGGTGGCGGCGGGCGCCAAGCCCACCGGGCTGGGTGCGCGCGACACGCTGCGGCTGGAGGTCTGCTTCCACCTCTACGGCAACGACCTGTCGGAGGACCGTAACCCGATCGAGGCCGGGCTCGGCTGGGCCTGCAAGCTCGACACGAACTTCATCGGCTCGGACGCGCTGCGCGGCTTCGAGCCCGCGCAGCGGCTCGTGCCGTTCGCGTTCACCGGCCCGGGCATCCCGCGCCAGGGCAACCCGATCCTCGTGGGCGGCGAGCCCGTCGGCGAGGTCACGAGCGGCAGCCTGTCCCCGTGCCTCGAGATCGGGATAGGTATGGGCTACGTCCCGGTCTCCGCCGCGGAGCCCGGCACGGACATCGAGGTCGACGTCCGCGGCAAGCTGCGGCCCGCGGAGGTCCGCGAGAAGCCGCTCTATCGCAAGGAGGAGGGCACTTGAGCGAGGAGACCTATCCCGACGACCTGCGCTACCACCAGGAGCACGACTGGGCGCGGATCGAGGGGGACACGGCCACCTTCGGCATCACCTGGTACGCCCAGGACCAGCTCGGCGAGGTCGTCTTCTTCGACCCGCCGGACGTCGGAAAGGAGATCTCCGCCGACGCGTCCTACGCTGAGGTGGAGTCCGTGAAGGCGGTCTCGGACGTGATCGCCCCGCTCTCCGGCGAGATCGTCGAGGTGAACGAGGCTCTCAAGGAGACGCCCGAACGCATCAACGACGACCCCTATGGTGAAGGGTGGATGGTCAAGGTCCGGCTCGCGGACCCGTCCCAGGCCGAGGGCCTGATGGACGCCACCGCGTACAGAGACACGATCGGGAAGTAATGACGCGCTACACCTCCGCAACGGACCGGGACCGCCGGGAGATGCTCGACGCCATCGGCGCCGGCTCGCTCGACGAGCTGTTCTCCGAGATCCCGGAGGAGGTGCGGCTGCAGCGGCCGCTCGACTTGCCCGACGGGATGGCCGAGCAGGACGTGTTCGACCACCTCTCGGCGCTCGCGGCGCGCAACCGCCACAACGACCAGGAGGTCAGCTTCCTCGGCGCGGGCATGTACGACCACTACGTGCCGGCGCTGATCGACTCGATCATCTCGCGCTCGGAGTTCCTCACGCCGTACACGCCGTACCAGCCGGAGATCTCGCAGGGCGGGCTGCAGGTGATGTTCGAGTTCCAGACCGCGATCTCGGAGCTCACCGGCCTGCCGGTGTCGAACGCGTCGCTGTACGAGGGGCCGTCCTCGGTCGCCTCGGCCGGCTGGCTGGCGCGGCAGGAGAACGGGCGCACCAAGTTCGTCGCCTCGCGCGGCCTGCACCCGCATTCGCGCGAGACGCTCCGCACCTATTCGGCGGGCTTCGGCACGGAGGTGGTGGAGACGCCGCTCGACGAGCGCGGCGCCACGGACCTCGACGCGCTGGCGGCCGCGATCGACGACGACACCTCGGCCGTGTTCCTCCAGCAGCCGAACTTCCTCGGCACCGTCGAGGATCTGGGCGCGCTGGCCGAGGCGGCCAAGCGCACCGGCGCGGTGCTGGTATGCCAGGTCGACCCGATGACGCTCGGCGTGCTGCGCCCGCCCGGCGAGTATGGCGTGGACGTCGCGGTGGGCGAGGGCCAGCCGCTCGGCAACCGCCTCGACTTCGGCGGCCCCTCGTTCGGCTTCTTCGCCGCCGCCGAGAAGTACATCCGGCGCATGCCGGGCCGCATCGCCGGCGAGACCGTGGACGCCGAGGGGCGCCGCGGCTTCGTGCTCACCCTGCAGACGCGCGAGCAGCACATCCGCCGCGAGAAGGCCACGCACAACATCTGCACCTCGCAGGCGCTGAACGCGCTGGCGGGGGTGATCTACCTGTCGTGGCTCGGCCGGCGCGGGATCGTGGAGATCGGCGAGCTGATGCTGCGCCGCACCGCCTACGCGCGCGAGGCGCTCGGGCTCGAGCTGCTGAATCCGGGGCCGGTGGTGCGGGAGTTCGCGGTGCGTGTGCCGGATCTCGACGGCGTGTTCGAGCGCGCCCGGGCCGATGGCATCAACCCGGGCTACCGCCTCGGGCGCGACTACCCCGAATATGAGGACGGCCTGCTCGTCGCGGTCACCGAGCGGCGCACGCGCGCGGACATCGACCGGCTGGCCGGTGTGCTCGGGCGAGCGGGGGTGGCCGCATGAGCGCTCTCGTGCCCGAGCAGCCGGTTCTCACGATCTACGAGCGCTCGGAGGAGGGGCGGCGTGCGTTCACGCCGCCGGAGCTCGACGTGCCCGACACGCCGATCTCCGAGCTGCTGCCGGCCGATGCGATCCGCAGCGAGCCGCCGGCGCTGCCCGAGATCGCCGAGCCGGAGATCGTCCGCCACTACAACAACCTCTCGAAGAAGAACTTCGACCTCGACACCGGCTTCTACCCGCTCGGGTCGTGCACGATGAAGTACAACCCGAAGGTGAACGAGCGCGTCGCGGGGCTGCCCGGCCACGCGCGGCTCCACCCGCTGCAGGACCCCGAGTACGCGCAGGGCGCGCTCGAGCTGATGTGGAACCTGCAGGGCGCGCTGTCTGAGATCTCGGGCCTGCCGCACGTGTCGCTCCAGCCGTCGGCCGGCTCGCACGGCGAGTTGGCGGGCCTGCTGCTCACGCGCGCCTACCACGAGGACCGTGGCCAGCAGCGCCACAAGGTGCTCACGCCCGACACGGCACACGGCACCAACCCGGCGACAGTCACGATGGCCGGCTACGAGGTCGTGAAGGTGGGAACCGCGCCGGACGGCGGCGTGGACCTCGACGACCTGCGCGCCAAGGCCGACGAGGACGTCGCCTGCCTGATGCTGACGAACCCGAACACGCTGGGCCTGTTCGACAACAACATCCAGGAGATCGCCTCGATCGTTCACGGGGTGGGCGCCACGCTCTACTACGACGGCGCCAACCTCAACGCGGTCATGGGGATCTCGCGGCCCGGCGACATGGGCTTCGACATCGTGCACTTCAACCTGCACAAGTCGTTCACGCAACCGCACGGCGGCGGCGGACCCGGGTCGGGCCCGATCGCGGTGTCCGACCGCATCGAACCCTTCCTGCCGCGGCCGCAGGTGCTGCGCCGCGCGGCATCGAACGGCTCCGACCGCGACTACTTCGACCTGGACTACGACCGGCCCAAGTCGATCGGGCGCCTGCGCGGCTTCCACGGCAACTTCGGCGTGTTCGTGCGCTCGTACGCGTACATCCGGTCCGTGGGCGGCGACGGCCTGAAGGACGTGTCCGAGAATGCCGTGCTGAACGCCAACTACCTGCGCGCCCGGCTGGCCGAGGAGGGGATCGCGGAGTACCTGCCGATCGCCTTCGACCGGGTGTGCATGCACGAGTTCGTGCTTTCGGGCCGCGGCGCCAAGGAGAAGCTGGGCATCAAGACGCTCGACATCGCGAAGCGGCTGCTCGACTTCGACATGCACCCCCCGACCGTCTACTTCCCGCTGCTCGTGGACGAGGCTCTGATGATCGAGCCCACCGAGACCGAGACGAAGGAGACGCTCGACCGCTTCGCCGAGGTCGTCCGGGAGATCCTTCGCGAAGCGGCGGAGGACCCGGAGATCGCCAAGAACGCGCCGTACTCGACGCCCGTGAGGCGCCTCGACGAGGCGCGCGCCGCCCGCCAGCCGATCGTGCGCCAGCCGCGCTAGGCCGGAGCGGCCGCGCGGACGCCTCCTTCGTCCTGACTTTCATGCCGCATAGCGGCACAAAACTCAGGCCGAACCGCCCCCAGCGGGGTGCGTCGTCATTTACGGCCGTATTTGAGCAGTAAGTGACGACACCCGATCGAGCGCCTCCGTTATTGCTGCTGTTCACGAAAGGTGGCGAGCCGCAGCAACGCCCCGCGCTTCCTACACTCCCGCACCCGTGCGCATCTTCAGCGGCATCCAGCCCACCGGGCGAAAGCACCTCGGCAACTACATCGGGGCCATCCGTCAGTACGTGGAGGGCCAGGACCGCGGCGAGGCGATCTACTGCATCGTCGACCTCCACGCGATCACGGTGCCCTACGAGCCGGATGAGCTGCGCGCCAACGTGCTCGACACCACCGCGGTGCTGCTCGCCGCC
>JBJMLG010000055.1:0-9445 GCA_045805385.1 Thermoleophilaceae bacterium | reverse complement strand
GTCAGACCGCTTCGACGATTGTCGCGAGGCCCTGCCCGACGCCGATGCACATCGTGGCGAGCCCGCGCTTGGCACCGCGCCGCCGCATCTCGTGCACGAGCGTCGTGAGCAGGCGTGCACCCGAGCAGCCGAGCGGGTGCCCGAGCGCGATCGCGCCGCCGTTCACATTCAACTTTTCCCGCGGGATCCCGAGCTCGCGCGCGCATGCGAGCGACTGGGACGCGAAGGCCTCGTTCAGCTCCACGAGGTCGATGTCGTCGATCGTGAGCCTGGCGCGCTCGAGCGCCTGGCGCGTCGCCGGGATCGGGCCCACCCCCATGTAGCCGGGGTCGACCCCCGCGACACCGGTGGAGACGATCCGTGCGAGCGGCTCGCGCCCGAGTTGCTCGGCTCGCTCGGGGCTCGCCAGCACGAGGCACGCGGCGCCGTCGTTGATCTGCGACGAGTTCCCGGCGGTCACGCTGCCGCCCTCCCGGAACACGGCGCGCAGGCCGGCGAGCCGCTCGAGGGTGGTGTCGGGGCGCGGGCCCTCGTCGGAGTGCACGGTCACGGGCGGTCCCTTGGGCTGCGGCGCGTCCACCGTCACGATCTCGTCGTCGAAGCGCCCCGCCTCGGCCGCCGCCACCGCGCGCTCGTGCGACTGGAGCGCGAACTCGTCCTGGTCCTCACGCGACACGCCGTAGCGCTCGGCCACGTTCTCGGCGGTCTCGCCCATCGACTCGGTCGAGTAGCGCTCGCGCATTCGTGGGTTCACGAAGCGCCAGCCGATCGTGGTGTCCACGAGCTCCATGTCGCCGCGCGGGAGCGAGCGCTCGGGCTTCAGCATCACGAACGGTGAGCGGCTCATCGACTCGACCCCGCCCGCGAGGAGCAGGTCGCCGTCGCCGACCATGATCGCCCGCGCGGCCTGGTTCACCGCCTCGAGACCGGACGCGCACAGGCGGTTCACGGTCACGCCGGGCACCTCGACGGGAAGGCCTGCGAGTAGCGCCGACATGCGCGCCACGTTGCGGTTGTCCTCGCCCGCGGCGTTGGTGCAGCCGAAGTACACGTCGGCGACGTCGCGGGCCGGCAGCCCGGTCCGCTCGACGGCGGCCTCGATCGCCCGCGCGCCGAGGTCGTCGGGCCGCACGCCCGACAGCGCACCCCCGTAGCGGCCGATCGGCGTGCGGACGGCGTCGATGATGAGCGCGTCGGGCACGCGATGATCCTAGACTGGCCCGGTGGAGTTCGCGCTCGCCGCGACGGGCGTCATCGTGGCGCTCGCGATCGTCTTCATCCTGATCGGGCACTTCTATCCGGGCTCCGGCGCAGACGTGCTGGACTGGCGCCCCACGCGCTCGTTCGACGAGGAGGCGCGGCTGGAGCTCGAGGACATCGACCAGATGCTCGAGGCGCAGAACGAGCGCCGCCGGCGCTCGGGCCGGCCGGAGCTGACGGAGGCGGAGATACAGGCCGAGGTCGACTCCGAACGCCGCGCGATGCAGGAGCGCGGCGAGCGCTACCGCGAGACGGGCGAGGAGCCTACGCCGCCTCGGCGGCCGGAGGCGTGAGCGGCTCGTCGCCGGCCGCGGCCGTCGCCGCAACCCACGCCCGCAGCAGCCGGTTGAAGCGCGCGGGCATCTCGATCTGCGGGTAGTGGCCGCAGCGCTCGAGGATGTGGACCGTCGCGTCGGGATGCGACTGCTGGAAGGCGAGGCCTTCCTCCACCGGCACGAGGCCGTCGTGACGGCCCCAGATCAGGAGCCTCGGGCAGGCGATCGCCGTCGACTCCTCGAGAAGCGTGCCCGTGTAGGAGGCGATGCAGGCGCGTCCTGCCTCGAGCAGAGCGCCGAAGTCCGTCTTCGTGGAGTGGAGCTCCACCAGATGCCGGATGTCCTGGCGGACCGCGCGTGAGTCGTGGAACAGCCGCAGGTCGAGGAAGCGGCTGATGCCCTCGCGGATCAGCACCGGCGTGAGCGGGCTCGGGATCGCGAGCGCGGTGCGCCAGGCGAGCCCGTTGCCGGCGATCGGCCGCCACCACCACGGTGGCTTCGGACCGAGTCCGGCCGGCGCGATCAGCCCGAGCCGGGCCACCCGCTCCGGGTTCGCCAGGGCGAAGCGGAGTGCGATCGCTCCGCCGAGCGAGTGGCCGACCACAGTCGCCGACTCGATTTCGAGGGCGTCGAGCAGCGCGGGGAAGTAGTCCGTGTAGAAGTCGAACAACTCGCGGTCGCTGATGCGCTCCGAGCGGCCGAAGGGAGGCACGTCGATCGCGATCACGCGGTTCGTGTCGAGCAGGCCCGGCACCACCCGGCGCCAGCCGTCAGCGGTGTCGCCGTACCCGTGGATGAACAGGATCGGGGCGCCTTCGCCGGCGTCGACCGTGTACGTGCGAACGCCGCCGACGTCGAGCAGCTTGTGCTCGAGCTGCCGGCCCTTGGCGTCGTGCAGGCCGGGATGACGGGGCACACGGCTCATCGGAGGCATTCCTCGCAACGGTTGCCTTCGACGCCTCTCTGATCTGTCCCTGCCATTCGACCGGTCCCTGGTCTAGGTGAAGGGGTAGGTCCCCCTTCCAAGGTAAGGCCAAACCGCTCGTCCGGATAGCCTCCCGCGCGTGGCGCGCATCCTGGTAGTCGGTTGCGGGTGCCGCGGCCTTGAGCTCGCGCGCGTGCTCGCGGCGGACGGGCACGCCGTCCGGGGCACGACCCGAAGGCAGGAGCAGCTGTGGGAGATAGAGGCCGCAGGGGCGGAGGCAGCGCTGGCCGACCCCGATCGGCTCGCCACCATGCTGCCCCACATCGAGGGTGTGACCGTGATGTGCTGGCTGATGGGGACGGCGTCCGGCAGCCCGGAATCGGTCGCCGCGCTGCACGGCCCGCGGCTCGATTCGATGGTCGAGACGCTCGTGGACACACACGTTCGCGGCGTGGTCTACGAGGCCGCCGGGACCGTGGACCCCGCCCTGGTCGAGCTGGGGGCCGCACGCGTGCGCATGGCGGGCGCTCGCTTCCACATGCCGGCGGAGGTGGCCGACGTGGATCCCGCACGCCACGACGAGTGGCTTGATGCGATGCGCGCCGCGGTCGCGCGCGTGCTTGCGGCCTAGAGGCGCTCGAGCAGGCCGGTCGCGCCGGCGACCGTGAGGAAGATCGCCGCGACGGCGAGTAGCACCGCGAGCGCGAACAGCGTGTGCCAGCTCGTATCGACGGCAACGTCGCGCCGCGTGCGCACGGGCGGCTCGAGCGGCCCCGCGACCGGCCCGACGGGTACCGCGATCACGGGCGGCGCAGCGAGAGGAGGCGCGGCGGGAGGCGCTTGGGCGGGCGCAGGCGGGGCCGGCGGCTCGGCCGCGACGACCGAGTCCGGCTCGACCAGGCGAAGCTTTGCCGGCGGGCGCGGCGCCGCCTGAGCGGGTGGCGGCGCCGGCCGCGTCGGCACGCGCGCGGGCAGTAGCGCCAGAGGCGCCGCCCCGAGCTGCTCGCGCGCATCGGCAAGCGCGCGCTCGTGATGGGCGCAGCGCTCGCAGCTCTCGAGATGGACGTGGAGGCGGCGCTCGCCCGCGGTACCGAGCGCGCCGTCGATCCGGTCGGACAACAGTCTCTCCACACGCTCGCACCAGCCCGCTCCGGGCAGCTCCACCACCGTGCGCCGAAGCGCTCGCCGAGCGGCCGCCAGCCGCGTCGCGAGCTGAACGCCTGAGAGGCCGAGCTCGGGGGCCGCGGCAGATCGCGGGCGCGCGGCCAGCTCCACCAGCGCGAGCGCTCGCGCCGAGACTTCGTCGAGGCCCGGAATCCGGGCGTTCACCCGCGCGAGTGCGTCGCGCGGCGCGAGCGTCCCCGGCCACGGGGCCGGGCTGGTGGATGCCCTGTCCACGCCGCCGAGCATAGGTCTGCGCCCGCCCCGCGGGGAGCCTGCCGGCGCGGTTCAGCCCGCTGTTTCCGGGGAAACGACAGTCTGTAGACGCTCCGCGGCCGCGAGCCAGGGTGCCGGTGCGGCGACCGCTTCCCGCCTCGAAAACGTGGCCCCCGCCGAAACGAGTAAATTCAGGACAGGATTTGGGACTTTTAACGGAGGTGTTGTGAATGGCCGACTATGCCAAGGACGTGCTCGTCGACACCCAGTGGGTGCAGGACCACCTGGATGACCCGTCGATCCGCGTCGTCGAGGTTGACGAGAACCCCGCTCTCTATGCGGAGGCCCACATTCCGGGCGCGATTGGCTTCGACTGGAAGCAGGACCTGCAGGACCAGGTGAAGCGCGACTTCCTCGGGCCCGAGCAGTTCGGGCAGCTGTTCGGCAGCCGCGGGATCTCGAACGACCACACGATCGTCCTGTACGGCGATCGCAACAACTGGTTCGCCGCCTACACGTACTGGTACCTGAAGTACTACGGGCACGACAACGTGAAGCTGATCAACGGCCCGCGCGAGAAGTGGATCTCGGAGGACCGTCCGACCACCAGCGAGGTCCCGAGCTTCGACTCGGCCACCTTCCGGGCCCAGCCGGGCGACGCCTCCATCCGCGCGCTGCGCGACGAGGTGCTGAGCTCGCTCGACAGGGACATCAACCTCGTCGACGTCCGCTCGCCGCAGGAGTACTCGGGCGAGCTGATCGCGATGGCCGGCTACGAGCAGGAGGGCGCGCAGCGGGCAGGCCACATCCCCGGCGCGGCCTCTGTGCCGTGGGCGCAGGCCGTGAAGGAGGACGGCACCTTCAAGGACGCCGACGAACTGCGGGAGCTCTACGCCGGCAAGGGCGTGATCTCGGACGGCAACGACATCATCGCCTACTGCCGCATCGGCGAGCGCTCCGCGCACACCTGGTTCGTGCTGCACGAGCTGCTCGGCGAGCAGAACGTGAAGAACTACGACGGCTCCTGGACGGAGTGGGGCAACATGGTCTCCGTCCCGATCGAGAAGAACGTCTGAGGCCCTAAACCAGGTTCGACCGGCTCGAGCTACAGCAGTGGTTCGAGCCGGTCCAGCAGGTGCTGCACGATCCGCGCCGTCGCTCCCCACACGAAGTTGCCGTTCACCGTGTAGGTCGGCGTCTTGACCGGCACGCCGCGGCGGATCAGCCGCTTCATCTCGAAGCCCCTGACCAGGTCCGGCAGCGAGAGCTCCAGCACCTGGTCCACCTCGGCGGGCTCGGGCGTCCAGGCGTGGCCCGGCTGGATCACACCCACGAACGGGTGGATCCGGTAGTTCGTGACGAAGGTGCCCGTCGGTGGCAGGGCGCCAACGATCTCCACCTCGGCCGGCGGCAGTCCGATCTCCTCCTCGGCCTCGCGCAGGGCGGTCACGCGCAGGTCCTCCTCCGGGAAGTCCTGCCGGCCGCCCGGAAACGAGATCTCGCCCGCGTGGCGCGACAGGTCGTCGCGGCGCTTGGTGAAGACCGCATGGAGCGCCCCGCTGTCGAGGTAGAGCGGAATCAGCACGGCGGCGTCGAGCGCGCCGTGAGCCTCCATCGCGGCTGCGGCCTCCTGCGACAGCAGCAGCGGACGTAGCTCGTCGGGGGAGGTCATCCACCCATTATCGAAAGCCCGGCTCGCGTACTAGCTGAGCTCCAGCTTCTCGTCGAACATGACCTCGCCCTCGAGAGTGCGGTGCACCGGGCACTTGGCGGCGATCTGCATGAGCCGCTGCCGCTGGTCCTCTGGCAGCTCCTTGGGCATCTTCACGGTCATCTGGAACTTGGTGGGCGAGCCGCGCTGGGCCGGCTCGTAGCTCACGTCTACGGAGAGATCGCCGATGTCCCAGCCCTTGCGGTCGGCGTACATCTCCATCGTGATCGCGGTACAGGACGCGAGGCTCGCGGCGAGCAGCTCCTGCGGGCTGGGGCCCTCGTCGGTACCCCCGTTCTCCTCCGGCTCGTCGCTCACGAGCCAGTGGGTTCCGACCTCTATGTCGTTTCTGAGTTTCCCGCCATCTCGGCGCGCGGTGGCTCTCATGCTCTCCCTTCGAACAATTTCGGCTCGGGCTCGTCGGCGTATCGCGCCATCGCGAAGAGCGCGTCGGATGCCCGGTTCAGGTAATGCAGGACGGTCTCGTCGGCAAGCTCGCCGGCCAGCTTCAAGTCCACGACCCGGCGCTCGGCCCGCCTTGCCGCCGTGCGGGCCAGGTCCAAGCGGGCCGACAGCTCGCTGCCGCCCGGGATCACGAACTTGGGCGGGAGGTCCACGCGCGCCATGTAGCGGTCGATGTCCGACTCGAGGCGGTCGACCATGTCCTGGCTGACCTTCGAAACGCCCATCTCCAGGCGCTCGTACGCCTCCGGCGCGGTGGCGAGCTCCGCGCCGGCCATGAACAGCTCGGTCTGAAGCCGCAGGATGTCGGCTGCGAGCTCCGCGTCGTCGCGCGCGGCGGCGCGAGCCAACCCGAGCGCCACGATCGCCTCGTCGATGGCGCCGTATGCCTCCGGGCGCGCGCTCGACTTCGGCACGCGGCCGCCGTACCAGAGGCCGGTGGTGCCGTCGTCTCCCTTGCGCGTGTAGATCTTGACCATCTGTATTTGATGCTATTCCGGCTGCCCAGCCGTGGTAGCGGCCTACTCGAGCGGGTTGAAAAGCAACCCGGTCGGGATCTTCGGGAAGAAATATGTGGACTTCGGGGGCATCGAGTCACCCGTCTCGGCCACCTCGCGCACCTGCTCGACCGGGGTCGGTCGCATGAAGAAGGCCGCGTCCGCGCGGCCCTCGTCGACAGCCGTCCGCGCGTCGTCGAAGTCCTTCGAGTAGTTCAGGCCGTTCAGGTGCGAGATGTCGTCCTCGCTCATCCCGAGCGCCCCGGTCAGCACGAGCGACTCGAGCACCGCCGTGTCGAGGCGGCGGTAGGGCTCGGGCTTGCCCGGCATCGCGTCGTCGGCGATCGCCTGGTCCTTCAGCGTCAGCCGCAGTGGCCGCCGGTGGTAGCGGTCGTAGTAGCCGAGCACCACGCCCGGCGCGTCCGCGGGTGGCTCGAGCTCGTCCACAGCCACCTCCTCGACGTCGAACGCGCGCTCGATGACCTCCCTCAGGGCCTGGCGCCGCTCGTCGTTCAGATCGGTGAGCAGGCGATGCGTCGGGAACACCGTGAGGCCCGAGTCCTGGAGCGCCGTGAGGAACATGAGCACGTAGCGGTGCTCGCCCTCGCCGCCGACCTCCTCCGCGTACACGCGAGCGGTCTCGTAGCGGTGGTGGCCGTCGGCGATCAGCAGCTCGGCGTCCGCGAGTGCGTCCTGCACGGCCGCGATCACGTCGGGATCGGTCACGCGCCAGAGCCGGTTCTCCGTGCCGTCGTCGTCGGTGGCCGTGCTGAACGGCTCGACCTGGGTGGATGGCTCGAGCGCCGACCACGCACGGCCCTCGGCATCGGGGAAGAGGCTGAAGATGGGGGAGAGGTTCGCCCGCGTGGCGCGGGTGAGCCGCAGGCGGTCCTCTTTCGGCCCCGGGTGGGTGCGCTCGTGCGGGCGGATGCGCCCGGGCCCGTAATCCTCGACGCGCACGCGCGCGAAGAAGCCGTGGCGCGTGTAGGAGCGGCCGTCGGGCCCGGTGTACTGCTGGGTGAGCGGCCAGAGCGCCGGCTCACGCTCGCGCACCATGACATTCTGCTGGCGCCAGAGGTCGAGCGTGTCGCGTGCGTGCATGTACCGGTCCCCGCCCACCCCGCCGCCCGGCTCGGCACGCGGCAGGTCGATCTCGACCACGTTGAACGGGCTGCGGGCAGCCAGCTCGGCGCGCTGCTCGTCGTCGATGACGTCGTATGGCGGCGCCACCACGGCATCGAGCGAGCCGACCGAGCTCAGGTCGTAGCGCAGAGCGCGTAGGGGCTCGATCCGGGCCATGAGGCGCGGCACGTTAGCGGGCGCGCCCGGATGGAGAGCTCAGCCCGCGTTCTCGTACAGCTCGGCGCCGAGCCGCCGTACCCGGCCGCTCCGCACCGCCCGGCTGAGGGCCGCGTCGAAGCTCTCGGTGGACGGCCAGCGATCGGCGCCGCAGAGCTCGAGCAGGCGCTCCTTCGTCAGCACCCCGTAGCTGTCGAGGAGGTGCACGATCCGGTCGATCTCCGCCGCGTGCCTGTTGCCGGGCAGCGGGTTCGGCGGGCTGAAGTACTCCATCGGCTCCTCCGGGTCGCCTACGCCTTGATTGTCGCAGGCGCCCGGGAGGTTCAGTGCTTCGCGCCGAAGTCCGTCGTGTAGGTGGCGGCCGCGCCCGCGCCCGCCTGCGGAGCGCCACGGTGGATGCCGATCCCGACCTCGCGGAAGCGTGGGTTCAGGATGTTCGCCCGGTGACCGGAGCTGTTCATCCACAGCCGGAAGATCGACATGGGCGTGGCGTAGCGCCCAGAGCCCCACGCGATGTTCTCGGCCGCGCTCCACGAGTGGGCGCCGTTGAAGTAGCCGGTCTGGCGGATGCGGCCGAGGTAGTCCCCGTGCTCGAAGTAGCGGTGCGCCACCATGCTGCGGGAGTGGCGCCGGGCGGCGCGGCTCAGGCGGTGGCTCACGTGGAGCGCGTGCAGGCCGTGCTGGCGGCGTACCTGGTTGATGAGGCAGATGGTCGCGTTGTTGGCGCGGGAGATCGACGCAACCGCCGGGTTGGAGGCGGTGGCCACGCAGCTCGAGGCCTGGGCACCCGCGGGGGCGGTTGCCAGGGCGGCGACTGCGGCGACTGGAGCGACGATCCTGAGTGCGCGGTTTCGTGAAGGCGGCATTTGAAACCTGGGCAGGTCGGGTGAGGGTCCAGGCCTTCCGTCGCCTTGGCGGGCCTATGCTTGAGTCGCCGGCCGGGCGGATCGAACATTCGTCCAGGCCGCCGGGACGTAGCGCAGCCTGGTTAGCGCGCCTGCTTTGGGAGCAGGAGGTCGCCGGTTCGAATCCGGCCGTCCCGATACCTGAGACGATTTGCCGCGTGGGGCGCCTCGACGACGTGGACCTGACGCTCTCGTTGCCCCGCGCCGAGGCGGAGGAGAGGATCGCGGACGCGCAGCAGCGGCTGCTGGCGCTCCGCCTGCAGTGCGGCGGCCTCACCGGAGACGATCGCTTGGGCCCCCCGACCTGCGTGCTGTTCGAGGGCTGGGACGCGTCCGGCAAGGGCGGAGCGATCAAGCGGCTCGTGGGCTCTCTCGATCCCCGCCATGTGCGCGTGGCGCAGTTCGGCGCTCCGGATGCCACCGCCAAGCGGCATCACTTCCTGTGGCGCTTCTGGCCGGCGCTACCCGGATGGGGCGGCTTCGCCGTGCTGGACCGGTCCTGGTACGGCCGCGTGCTCGTGGAACGCGTCGAGGGATACGCGAGCGAAGAGCAGTGGGAGCGTGCCTACGACGAGATCGCTGAGTTCGAGCGATCCCTCGCAGCCGAGGGAACGGTGCTGGTCAAGCTATGGATGCACATCTCGAGCGACGAGCAGCTGAAGCGCTTCGAGGCGCGTGCGAAGGATCCGCTCAAGAGCTGGAAGCTCACGGATGACGATTGGCGCAACCGGGGG
>JBJMLG010000054.1:0-12212 GCA_045805385.1 Thermoleophilaceae bacterium | reverse complement strand
GACATGGCCCGGATGAAGCACCAGGCGATCGTCGGCAACATCGGCCACTTCGACAACGAGATCGACATCGCCGGCCTGGCCAGGACCCCGGGCGTGAAGAAGGTCGAGATCAAGCCGCAGGTGCACGAGTGGACCTTCGCGGCGACCGCCGACCGGCCCGAGCACTCGGTGATCGTGCTGTCCGAGGGCCGGCTGCTGAACCTCGGCAACGCCACCGGCCACCCGAGCTTCGTGATGTCGAACTCGTTCACGAACCAGACGATCGCCCAGATCGAGCTGTTCACGAAGCCCGACCAGTACGAGAAGCAGGTCTACGTGCTGCCGAAGCACCTGGACGAGAAGGTCGCCCGCCTGCACCTCGACGCGCTGGGCGTGTCGCTGACTCAGCTCACGCCGGAGCAGGCCGCCTACATCGGCGTGCCGCCCGAGGGCCCCTTCAAGCCGGACCACTACCGCTACTAGGCGCGCGACCGGTCGCGCGACGGGGGCGGTCATGGCCACCAAGCGCAAGCAATACGACGTCGCCGACCTCGGCCTTGCCGGGGTCGGCGAGTCGCGCATCGCGTGGGCCGACGGCCAGATGCCGGTGCTGCGCCAGATCCGTGCACGTTTCGAGGATGAGCGGCCGCTCGACGGCGTCGCGATCGGCTGCTGCCTACATGTGACCGCCGAGACCGCGAACCTCGCGCGCACGCTCGCGGCGGGCGGCGCGGACGTCGGTTTGTGCGCCTCGAACCCGCTGTCGACGCAGGACGACGTGGCGGCCGCGCTGGTGGAGAACCACGGCACGGCTGTGTTCGCCATCCAGGGCGAGGACCCCGAGACCTACTACGCCCACATCGACGCGGTCTGCGACCGCCACCCGCGCGTGACGATGGACGACGGCGCCGACCTCGTCTCCGTGCTGCACGACACGCGCTCGGGCCAGCTCGCCGAGATCACGGGCGGCACCGAGAACACCACGACCGGCGTGATCCGCGTGCGGGCGCTCGAGGCCCAGGGCAAGCTCGCGTTCCCGGTCGTCGCGGTCGACGACGCGGCCACCAAGCACCTCGTGGACAACCGCTACGGCACCGGGCAATCCACCCTCGACGGCATTCTGCGAGCCACGAACGCGCTGATAGCGGGCCGCCGTGTGGTGGTGGTCGGCTATGGGGCCTGCGGCCAGGGCGTGGCCGAGCGCGCGAAGGGTGCCGGCGCCCGGGTGATCGTGTGTGAGGTCGATCCGCTGCGCGCCCTCGAGGCGGCGCTCGACGGGTACGACGTCATGCCGGCGGCGGACGCGGCGGCCGCCGGCGACCTGTTCGTGACGGTCACCGGCAATCGCGACGTGCTCACCGAGGAGCACTTCGAGGCGATGAAGGACGGCGCGATCCTGGCGAACGCGGGCCACTTCGACGTGGAGATCGACAAGGCGGCGCTCGACCGCCTCACGAAGGAGCGCCGCGCCGTGCGCCCGCACGTCGAGGAGCACGTCCTGAGGGACGGCCGCCGGCTCTTCCTGTTAGCCGAGGGCCGGGTGGTGAACCTCGCCGCCGCCGAGGGCAATCCGGCGTCGGTGATGGACATCAGCTTCGCCAACCAGGCGCTCGCCGTCGAGCACCTCGTGCTGCGCGGGGGCGAGCTCGAGGCACGCGTGCACCAAGTGCCGCCGAGCGTGGACGAGGAAATCGCCCGGTTGAAGCTCGAGGCGCTCGGCGTGGCGATCGACGAGCTCACCGACGAGCAGCGCGCGTACCTGAACAGCTGGGAGCTCGGGACGTAGGCGGCTCACGGCCGCGCCCTACCGGCGCGCTCAAAGAACTTCTCGCATTAATCTCAGTGGGGCGATGCGGTCTCGGGCTGTCGCCAGCCGACGCCAGGCAATCCTGGTTCTCCTCTTCGTCGTCATGACGGGGCTCACATGCGCTGGTCTGCTCAGCGCCGCGGCTCTCGTGCCCGCGCCCAAGGCGGCGCTCCCGTTCGCCGTCGTGGTCTGCATCGCGTGCCCGATGCTGGTGACCCTGGAGGTGCCGCCGGCGCTTGCCGCGCTTCGCCGGAACAGGCGCCTCGATTCGGACGCGCTCGCCAAGCTGCGCCAGACGCTCGACCGGCTGCCCGAGACAGAGCACCCGCTGGGGCTCTAAGCGGCCGCCGCCGCCTCGCGCCTCGCGACCTCCTCGCGCACCGCGGGTGCGACCTCGGTCGCGAACAGCTCGATCGACCGCATCGCCTTCTCGTGCGGGAGGAAGCCCACGCTCATCTGCGCGAGGAAGCGCTGGTTCCCGAAGATCTCGTGCTCGAACAGGAGCTTGTCGATCACGTCCTGCGGGCTCCCCACCACGAGCGCGCCGCGCGGGCCGCGGAGCTGTTCGTACTGCTCGCGGTTCAACCCGGACCAGCCCCGCTCGCGGCCGATGCGGTTCATCATCGTGGCGTAGGGGCGGAAGAACTCGTCGGCGGCCTGCTCGGAGGTCTCGGCCACGTACGTGTGTGAGTTGATGCTGACCGGGGTGGCCGCGTCGTGGCCTGCCTCGGTGAGCGCTTCGCGGTAGAGCTCGACGAGCGGAGCGAAGCGCTCCGGCATCCCGCCGATGATCGCCACGGCGAGCGGCAACCCGAGTACGCCGGCCCGGATCACGGACTCCGGGTTACCGCCCACGGCGATCCACACCGGCAGCGGGTCCTGCACCGGCCGCGGGTAGACGCCGAGGTCGTCGATCGCCGCCCGGTGCTTGCCCTCCCATGTGACGCGCTCGGACTCGACCAATTTCAGGAGCAGGTCGAGCTTCTCGGCGAACAGCTCGTCGTAGTCGTCGAGGTCATAGCCGAACAGGGGGAACGACTCGATGAACGAGCCACGCCCGGCCATGATCTCGGCGCGGCCACCCGAGAGCAGGTCGATCGTGGCGAAGTCCTGGAACACGCGCACCGGGTCGTCGGAGCTCAGTACCGTGACCGCGCTCGTGAGCCGGATGGTCTCGGTGCGAACGGCGGCAGCGCCCAGCACGACGGCGGGGGAGGACACGACGAAGTCGGGCCGGTGGTGCTCGCCCACGCCGAACACCTCGAGCCCGAGCCGGTCGGCAAGCTCGATCTCCTCCATCAGATCGTGCGTGCGCTGCTCCGGGCTGATGGTCTCGCCGGTGGCCGGATCCGAGGCCAGCTCCGCGAACGTGTAGATGCCGAGCTCCATCACCCGACAGTGTTGCAACGAGGGACTCAGTGCTTGGCGGGCCCTGGGCCGCCCACGTTCGGCGGCGTCGGGTTGGTGATCACGTACCAGGCCAGGAACGCCGCCACCGCGACCATCACCGAGAGCACCATCACGACGTCGAGCACGCTGAGCGGGAGGCGGCCGTCGGTCTCGCGCTTCTGGCTGCGCCCGCCGCGCAGGCTGCGCCGCCACGGCAGGATCACCTGCACGGTGGGCGTCGTGCCGGTTGCGCGCCCGTAGAGCCGCTGCAGGCTCGAAAGCCCCTTGCCGATGCCCACGCTCGACAGGATCACTCCGATCAGGAGCAGGGCGTAGGGACCCATCTTGGCCTGCGTCCCGTCGGACTGCAGCTTGGCGGTGAGCCAGAGCCAGAACACGGGGCTGCCGATCCACAGGCTAAGGCTGCCCAGCACCATCAGCGCGATGATCGCCGCCTTGGTCGCCAAGGAGGCGGCGCCTGTCGATGCCCTCGCTCCCACATACGTGAGTGTATCCGAATACACTCCTGTATGTGACGGTCCGCCTGTCCCGCTCCGAGCAGCAGCAGCGCACGCGCGCGGCGCTCATCGAGGCCGCCGCCGAGCTGATCGTGGAGCGCGGCTATGCGGCGGCGAGCGTCGAGGCGATCAGCGAGCGCGCCGGCTACACGCGCGGCGCCTTCTACTCCAACTTCGGCTCCAAGGAAGAGCTCTTCGCCGCACTGCTGCAGGGGCGCGTCTACTCCATCTACCGCGAGATGGCCGAGCGGAGCGCCACGCCCGAGCGCCCGTCGCTACGCGAGAGCGGTGAGCAGCTTGCCGCGATCCAGGCCAATCCGGACGGACGCTGGATGTTCCGGCTCTGGTTCGAGGTGCTGGCGCAAGCCGGGCGCAACGAGCGCTTCCGGGAGATCGCGGCGGAGTTCTGGCGCACCAACCGCGCCCTCACGGCCCGGGCGATCGAGTCGGTCTACGAGGAGGCCGGCGAACCGCTGCCGGCGCCCGCCGACCATCTGGCAAGCGCGATGATCGCCGTGGACATCGGCCTCGCGATCCAGCACTACGCGGACCCGGAAGGCGCGCCTCTGGCGCTGTACCCGGAGCTGTTCGAGCTGCTGTTCAAGCCGCTCCAGCCGCGAAGCCGAAAGCGCTAGAGCAGCCCCGTCGCGCGCGCCCACTCCTCGGTGCGGCGCATGCCCTCGTCGAGCCTCACTCTCGGCTCCCAGCCGAGCAGCTCCCGCGCCCGTGCGTTCGGGTAGACCGCCTTGCGCGAGAGGAACGTGATCGACGCGCGCGTGAAGTCGGGCGTCGTCCGCCGCAGACGCGCCACCGCCTCCTGAGCGAGACCGGCCGCCACCGCGATATGGAGCGGCACCGAGCGGATCTTCCGCCCCGTCATCCGCCCGAAGTGGTCGTAGTAGTCGCGCACGGTCACGGGTTCGCCGTCCCACGCGGTGAACGCCTTCCCCGCTGCCACAGGGTGCGTGAGCGCCCGGGCGATGCAGTCCACGAGGTCGTCGATGTAGACGGGCGTGACGATGCCGTCGCCGCGCCCAGGCACCAGCAGGCGCCCTCGCT
Organism: Thermoleophilaceae bacterium; assembly: GCA_045805385.1. Lineage (GTDB taxonomy): Bacteria > Actinomycetota > Thermoleophilia > Solirubrobacterales > Thermoleophilaceae > JADGHQ01. The sequence continues at coordinate 7,460 of JBJMLG010000054.1, read as the reverse complement.
TCGCAAGCGTGAGCGGGCGAACCACCCACTGCGTGGACTCGGGTCCGTACACGTCGCCCGGCCGCACCACGGTCGCGCCCTTCGACAGGGCGAGCAGCTCGGACTCGCCCTTCGTATCGATGTAGGGGTTGCCGCAGGGATGCGGCGGCTCGTCCTCGCCGATCTCGCGCGCGAACTCGTAGCCCCAGACCGCAACGGAAGAGACGTGCACCACGCGCTCGGCACCCGCTGCACGCGCGGCGTCGATCACGTTGCCCGTGCCGCCCACGTTGACCCGCTCGTACAGCTCCCGCGGGCCCCAGTCGCCTACCACCGCGGCGGTGTGGGCCACCCGCCGCACGCGGGCGAGAGCAGCGTCGAGGGAGGCGCGATCGGTGGTGTCCACGCGAGCGAACTCGGCGCCTGTGTCGCGCACGCGGGCCGCCGCCGCGTCGTTCACGTCGAGGCCGAGGACGTCGTAGCCGTCGGCCGCCAGGCGGCGGCAGAGAGCCGCGCCGACGAAGCCTCCAGCGCCGGTCACGGCCACGCGCTCGCGCTCGTTCACGCGCGGCAGCATATGGACGTCGGGTCCGCTACCGTCCGCCGCCGCATGAAGGCCATGGTCCTAGCAGCGGGCTTGGGAACGCGGCTCCGGCCGATCACCTACGAGATCCCCAAGCCGATGGTGCCGGTGCTCGACCGGCCCGTGATGGCGCACATCCTGAAGCTGCTCGAGCGCCAGGGCTTCGACGAGGTGATCGCGAACCTGCACTACTTCCCGGACACGATCCGCGACTACTTCGGCGACCGCATCGAGTACCGCTACGAGGAGGAGCTCCTCGGCACCGCCGGCGGTGTGCGAAACGTGGCCGACTTCTTCGGAGACGACCTCATCGTCGTCGTCTCGGGAGACGCCCTCACCGACATCGACCTGAACGCGCTCGTCGAGCGCCACAGGAGTGCGGGCGGGATCGCCACGCTCACGGTCAAGAAGGTCGAGGACACGCGGGAGTACGGCGTGGTGATCCACGACGAGGAGGGCCGCATCCAGGGCTTCCAGGAGAAGCCCGACCCCGCGGAGGCTCTGTCAGACCTCGGCAACTGCGGCATCTACTGCTTCAACCCGGAGATCTTCGACTACTTCCCCGACAAGCCGTTCGCGGACTGGGCGCAGGACGTGTTCCCAACCCTGCTCGAGCACGACGTGCCCTTCTACGTGCACGAAATCCAGGAGTACTGGAACGACGTCGGCTCGCTCGACGAGCTGCGCCAGGGCACGTTCGACGCGCTCTCGGGCGAGCTGAAGCTCGACGTGCCGGGGGAGCGGCGCGGCGACGGAGTGATCGCCGGAAGCGGCGCCGACCTCTCGAAGGCGGAGGAGGTCGAGGGACCGGTGTGGGTCGGCGACGGCTGCGAGCTGGGCGACGGCGTGCGCCTCATGGGCCCGGTGGCAATCGGGGACAACTGCCGGATCGGGGCCGGCGCCGCGCTGCGCGGCGCGATCGTGTTTCCGGGCACCGAGGTTCCCGCCCGCACGATCCTGATCGACGCGATCCTCGGCCACACCGGGATCGTGAACAGCCTGCGGCCGTACGACGGCTAGCGGCTCAGCAGGCCCTCTGCAGGATCAGGCCGGTCTGGGGCGACATGGTCGACGCGGTCGAGGCCACGGCCGGGCCGCTCGCCGACTTGCAGTAGGAGGCCTTGAAGGCCATCGAGCGCGACTGGCTCGAGCTCGGGTTCACGGCGACCGTGCCGTTCTCGAAGTCGCGCGTCCAGATGCCGCTGCTCTGCTGCTGCGCGTCGCCGAGCGGCTTGCCGAGCGAGTAGTCGAACTCGTCGTACCAGCTCTCGTCGGTGTAGTTCTTCGCGAGCGAGAAGCTCGTGTGGCCGTTGCCGAACAGGAGCGTGGTGGCGTACGCGTAGCGCATGATCCTCGCGCTCTTCGCGTCGTCGCTCGACGCGCCGGCGGCGCTCCCAAGGAACCACTTGCCACCTGCCTCCGCCCGCTGGATGCTCACGCGCATGCGGTCCCACATCGACTGTGGCTGCATGCTGCCGCCGGGCCAGCTCAGGAAGAACTCGTCGTTGCCGCCGTCGATGTAGTTGAGGACCTCGTCGTTGAAGTCCGGATACTCGGCCCAGGTGCCGCCCATGTTGGCGAACACGAGCTTGCCGGCCGCGTGGACCTTGGGCGAGACGGTCTGCACGAACGATCGCATTGCGCCGGAGTAGGCGGTGTCGTTCGGGTACTGCATCACGTCGCTCGGGTTGTGGTGGTGCCTGATCGACGCGTTCATGTCGTCGAGGTAGACGCCGTCGAACTCCGGGTGGGCCTTCAGCTCGGCGATCACGTTCGATGCAAACTGGTTCTGATATCCGGCGTTGCCGATGTCGGCGGCCCACAGCCAGCTGTAGGACCAGGAGGTGAACCGCTGCCCCGCCTTCGTGAGCAGGAACCAGTCCGGGTGCGCCTTGTCGGCCTCGGGCTGACCGACTCCGCTCGAGTAGGTGCCGCCCACACTGCTCGACGACATGAGGCTCGCGTCCTTGTACATCAGGATCTTGAGGGCCGGGTTCGCGGCCTTGAGCTTCTTCGCGACGTCGGTCTTCCAGGGCACGAGGAAGATGAACGAGTTGCGCTTCGCCGTCGTCGCGATGTCGCCCGAGGGCGCGCTCGAGTTGATTGCCATGCGGTGGTGGGACACCGCAACGCTCGCGGCGGGAAGGCCACCACCGGGGCTGCTGGGCAGGCTGTCTGGAGCCGGGGCCGGGGCGCTGCCGCCGCCACTGCCATGCGAACCGCCGTCGCCGCCGCGTGTGCCGCCGCTGTCGTGCGATCCGCCGCCGGGCTTGTTCGGGAGCGATGGAATCGACGGCACCTCAGGGGCGCCGAAGCTGCGGCCACCCGGGCCGCGGGCGATCGGGAGCTTGGCGGGCGCCTTCAGGTGGTGCCGCGGGCGCCAATGGCTGGCGGGGTTGGCCTGAGCCGCGTAGCGGTTCGCCGCGTGCAGGGTGGGCGTGCGCGGCGGAGGCGCGCCGTCGCCGACCGGCGGGTGGTTCGACGCGACGGCGATCAGCTCGTCCGGGCTCTCGGCCCGCTGCGTAGCGCCCGCGCCGACCGTGAGAAGCGCCGCAAGCGCGCAGACCAGCGCAACGATTACTCCGAAGCCTCGCCCCATCGCGCGGGCAAGCTAGTAGGTCCCGGCCATTCCTCCAAGTGGGAACCGTTTTGTCACACACGTGGGTTAGACCATTCTGCCCGCGCGGGGCACACCGCCGCTCGGCTCGGCCCGCGCCGCAGAGCCGCTTGCTTTACTGGATCGGCGATGGACCTTCGCAGGGCCGGTCTCCTCTTCGTCCGGTACGGGATCGCCGCGATAGCGGTCATCGTGGGCATCGTCTTCGCCGCGCGGGGCGGCGACAACTCGCTCGAGGGCGGCTCCCTCTTCGTGGGGGCCGGCATCGCGATCCTGCTGCTCAACGCGCTGTTCAGGTACGGCGTGACCGGCGACACCGAGCGCCAGAAGGAAGAGGACGCCAGGCGCTTCTTCGACGAGCACGGGCACTGGCCGGACGAGCCGGGTCCGGGACACGAGGCGACGCGCGAGCGCGCGACCGAGGAGCCCGTTCCCGAGCGCGAGCCGGATCCGAGCCGGCCGCGGCGCGGTCCGGGCCCGCCTTTCGCCCGCCGCTAGGAGAGCCAGTCGCTCGGAAGCGTGCCGGCCGGCACGGCTCCTCTGTAGTCGGGGAACAGCCGCTCGGCGTGCCGTTGGCTCAGCCGCCCCTCGATCAGCGGCCGTACGTCGCCGAACGAAAGCAGGATGCGGACGCTCGAGCCGATCTGAAGGTCGGCCGCGCTCGGGCGACCCTCGTCGAGCGTTCCCGCGGCCAGGAGCGAGTCGACGTGGTCGAGCTGGTTCGGAAGCTCGCCAAGGTCGGCGCGCACGCGCGGCGCCCAGGCCTTGTTCGCGGCGCGGGCGATCTGGGAGGCGGGCACCGTGGCGGCGCGGATCAGCAGCGCCGGCAGCGGGATCCTCGCGTCCTCGAAGTAGCTCGGAATGGCCGCCCGGTTGCGGTTGAACGACGCCCAGGCGATGCGGCGGGCCGCCGGCTGCAGCACGGAGTCGCCCCAGCGCTCGGCCTCGTCGACGGCGGCGCGCCGGCCCGGCTCGGCGGGGAAGAGCGGGGGCTCGGGCGCGAGGCGGTCCAGCTCGAGCATGATCCGCCCGGATCCGCAGATGTACCGCCCAGCGCTCTCGAGCATCGGCACGCGCGGGTGGCGGAAGTCGCCGCGCGCGGCGACCAGCCGGTGGACGACCGGGGGCAGGTCCACGCGCCGGTAGGGAAGGCCCTTGAGGCGTATGGCCGCCTCGGCGCAGGCGCACGGGTGCGAGCCCGGAATCACGTAGAGCTTCAGCTCCACGCGGCGATCCTAACCGCGCGTCACGCGGTCGTGGCGGCGTCTTCCAGGCGCTCCCGCCGGAGCTCGTCCTGCTCGGACTGGAGCAGCATCCGGACGAACAGCGTCGCGAATGCGAGCACGAGCACGATCGACTGCTCGACCAGCATGATCGCGCCGCCGGCGTTCTGGTCGTCGACGGGGCTGAGGCCCCAGATGCGCGGCACGTGCTCGTAGTAGGGGTAGGCCACCTTCGTGGACCAGGCGAGATAGATGCCCAGCGCGGCGAGGCCCACCTTCGCAGAGAAGATGTAGGCGAAGATCCACAGCCCGGTGAGCCGCCGCCGCATCGGCACCGGCTGGATCAGCGGCCACCAGACAGCGATCCCGGCGGTGAAGAAGCAGACGTGTTCGAGCGCGTGCAGCGCGGAGTGGTTCAGGGCGGCGTCGTACAGCGCGGGCACGTGCCAGAAGTAGATGAGCACGAGCCAGAGCACGATGCCGGTGGCCGGATGCGCCAGCGGCCCGAGCGCGCGCTCGACGCGCATCAGGCGGCGCGTGACCGGGCGCAGGATCACGCGCGAGAGCGACAGCAGGAGCAGTAGCGGCCCGATGTCCGCGATCAGGATGTGCTGCACCATGTGCGCGGAGAAGAGGTAGTCCTCGCCAAGTCGGTCGAGCGGCGACACGAGCGCGGCGAGCATCACGAAGACGAAACCCGCGAAACACGCGGCCTGGCGGAAACCGGCGCCGCGGCCGTGCTCCTCGCGCCGCGCGGTACGGAAGCGCTTGACGTAGACCCAGACCGCGAGCGCGAGCACGATGAGGAAGCCCGCGTCGAAGGTCCAGTGAAGGTGGGGATGGGAGCTGATTCGTCGGCCTCCTGTCGCGGCATTGTGGCACCAGCGGCCCCACGCGCAACGCGCGCGCCAGCACGATCGCGCACATGCGGCTGCGTACGCTCCTCTCCCCGTTCGCGCCGGCGCTGTGCGCGGCGTGCGGCCGCGCGGCCGGGGCCTCGGAGCCGCTGTGCCCGCGGTGCAGGCGCGAGCTGCGCTGGCTTGCGGGCGAGCCTGGAGTGGTGGGCGGGGTCACCCTCCACTCCGCAGTCGCCTACGAGGGCGCCGCCCGTGCGCTCGTACGGTCACTCAAGTACAGAGGGGCGCTCGGTGCGGCCGACGCGATGGCCGCCCAGATGGCGGCATCGCTCCCACCGGGCCTGCTGCGCGGGGCCGTTCTGGTGCCGGTGCCCGTGCCTGCCGGTCGCCGCCGGCGGCGCGGTTTCAACCAGGCCGAGCGCCTTGCCGCCTGCCTGGCCGCGCGGACGGGCGGCCGGGTGCTCGACTGCCTGGAGCGGATCGGAGCGGCCGGACCGCAGGTCGGGCGCGACCGCGAGGAGCGCCTCCGGGAGCTGCGGGGCGCGGTGCGGATCAGGCCGGGAGCGGCCACGCCGAGGCGGGCGGTGGTGATCGACGACGTCGTCACGACGGGTGCCACGCTTGGCGCCTGCGCGGCGGCGCTGAGATGCGCCGGAGCGAGCCGGGTGGAGGCGGTGTCCTATGCGCGCACGCTCGGGCGCTGAGACGGCTCCGGTCCAGTTGCCCCGGCAGGTACCATCGAATGCTCTGGGGAGGCACGAATCGAAGGAGGCCTGCAGATGCGTGTCGAGGTAAAGGGACGCAACGTGGCGGTCGGCGACGAGCTCAGGCAGCGCGTCGAGAAGCGACTCGGAAAGATCGCCAAGCAGGTCTCGCCGCTCGCGGACCTGGAGATCGAGCTCTCCGAGGAACGGAACCCGTCGATCAAGGACTCGCATGTCGCGGACGCGACGCTGCACCTCAAGGGGGTCACCCTGCGCGCGCGGTCGGCGGCGAGCAACATGCAGAGCGCCGTCAACGAGGTCGCCGACGACCTCACGCGGCAGGTCAAGCGCCACCGCGACAAACGCCGTGGCAGGCGCGAGCAGATGCAGGCCTCGGAGGCCCGCACGTCGGCCGTTCCACCGCCCGCGATGTAGCTTCCCGACTGGCTTTCCGGCGCCCGCGAACGGCTTTCCGGGGCTCAGTCGCAGGCCGATCGGATTGCTAGTCTCGATGTCATGACGATCCTCGAGCGCGCCCTTCGCATGGGCGAATCCAAGAAGTTCAAGGCCTTCGAGCGACAGGTCGCGAAGATCAACGAGCTCGAGCCCGAGATGGAGCTCCTCGAGGACCACGAGATCAAGGACGAGATGGACAAGCTGCGCGAGCGCGCTCGCGCCGGTGAGCCGCTCGACGACCTGCTGAACGAGTCTTTCGCGCTCACGCGCGAGGCGGGCAAGCGGTCGATGGGCATGCGCCACTTCGACGTCCAGCTGATCGGCGGCATGGTCCTGCACGACGGCTCCATCGCCGAGATGAAGACAGGCGAGGGCAAGACCCTCACGGCCACGCTCGCCGTGGTGCTCAACTCGCTCTCCGGAAAGGGCGTCCACCTCGTCACGGTCAACGACTACCTCGCCCGGCGCGACGCCGAGTGGATGAAGCCGATCTACGACATGCTCGGCGTCAGCGTCGGCATCCTCCAGTCCGACCAGAACGACTCCGCGATCAAGCGCGCGCAGTACGCCGCCGACGTCACCTACGGCACGAACTCCGAGTTCGGATTCGACTTCCTGCGCGACAACCTCGCGGTCGAGCCGGAGGACCGCGTGCAGCGCCGGCTGCTCGAGCGCGACGAGGACGACGACAGCCCGCCCGAGTACATCAGCCACAACTACGCGATCGTCGACGAGGTCGACAACATCCTCATCGACGAGGCGCGCACGCCGCTGATCATCTCCGGCGCGCCGGAGCAGGCCGCCGACCTGTACTACCGCTTCGCCGAGCTTGCCAAGCGGCTCGAGCCCGGCAAGAAGCCGGAAACGCTCGAGGCCAAGGACAAGGACTGGATGGCCGATTTCGACTACGAGCCCGACGAGAAGCACAAGACCGTCGCGGTCAGCGAGCAGGGCGTCGAGAAGGCCGAGCGCTTCCTCGGGATCGACAACATGTACCTGGCCGAGCACGGCAACCTGGTGAACCACCTGATCCAGGCGCTG